>NZKB01000025.1 GCA_002692425.1 Gammaproteobacteria bacterium | reverse complement strand
ATAGATGGCTCATTGAACACACTATCAGATCGACCAGGTATGGATGCTCAAAAAACCGATACTCTGGGCCTTAAATTTTTCAAAAAAAATAGATATTCAGAATTTCAAAGTTTGACAAGCACTACCGATACAGATGTTGTTTTCAGTTATGATGCGGATTGGGGTAACGTTGATTCTCATGCGCCCTATACATATGATTACTTTTCTCAAACCTTACGGAACCGTAAATCTTTTGGGCAAGAGTTTAGACTGGTATCAAATGAAAACTTTAAGGCTGAAAGATTCCTTTTTTCATGGGTAATAGGGCTCTCTTACCTAAAACTTGACGAAACAAACGATCGCCAAGATGATGGCCTGTACGGTGACCCTTTGGATCCCTTTAGTCCCTACTCAAGCTTAACTATTTCCTCGAGTGATTATTCTTCAGAAAATACTGCTTTCTTCGGCAATCTTGAATATGACCTTTCGGCGTTTACTAAAATTTCTTTAGGTCTTCGTTGGGAGGACTGGTCAGCTAAGTATTCAGATTCAGATAATGAGAGATTTAAACCATCTAATAGCATGCTCGGTGGTAAAGCATCTTTAATTCATAATTTTGATGGCGATAAAAATCTATTTATTAATTATGCCAAAGGGTATAAACAAGGTGGTTTTAATGTTGGGTTAGGCTTAATAGAGGGCACAACTGCTGAAGATTTAGAATACGATCCAGAATTTTTGACCAATTATGAAATTGGTCTAGACCTGGCTATCAACACAAATACCGATTTAAGATTAAACGCGTTTTATTCTGATCGAGAAGACCAACAAGTGCTGATATCGACACAAGTAGATCCAAATGATCCAAATACGTTTGTTTATCTTACTCAAAATGCCGCAGAGGGTGTAAATTACGGTTTAGAGCTAAATCTTAATACTGTTTTCTCGGAAAATTTAAGTGCTTTTGTAAATTTAGGCTTACTCAAAACAGAGATTAAGAATTGGGAATCAAGACCAGATCTTGAAGGAAGAGCACAAGCTCATGCTCCAACTAATTCATACTCCATTGGGTTGAATTACATACCTTTCAACAATGCTTATTTGAATATAAATTTCACTGGGAAGAGCGGTTTCTATTATTCAGATTCACACAATAATAAATCTGATTCACATTTATTAACTAATGCTAATTTTGGGTATGAGCTAAATGATTGGACCTTTGAGATTTGGGCAAGAAACCTCTTTGATGAATATTATGCAACCCGAGGATTTTATTTTGGAAATGAAGCACCAGATTTTGTTGATACCTTGTATGAAAGACATGGTGACCCAAGGCATCTTGGTTTATCAGTAAGATATGATTTTTGATTTTCTTCATGCAAATTGGTTTGAAATAGTCGCAGCACTTCTTGCAATTGCTTATTTAGTACTAGCAATGATGCAAGATGTAAGGTGTTGGGTAGCGTGGATCATTAGTTCCTTAATGTATTTATTTGTAATGTATTCAGCAGGTCTATACATGGAGGCTTTGCTTCAGATTTTTTATATCTTTATTGGTTTTTATGGTCTGTATCAATGGAGATTAAAGTCTGATCTAAAAGAGCCTTTAAAAATTTCCACTTGGAGTGTTATAAATCATTTATTAGTTATTGGAATTTTAATCTTTCTGACTTTTGTGTCTGGTTATATTTTGACAATTTATACTGCTGCTGCATCACCCTTTGTAGACGCTTTTACAACCTGGGGGGCAATAGCAGCTTCATATCTTGTTGCCAAAAAAATTCTAGAGAATTGGTTCTACTGGTTTGTTATAGATTTCGTCTCAGTTTTCCTTTTTATATCACGTGAGCTGTATCCAACTGCATTGCTCTTTGTAGTTTATTTAGTGCTTGTAGTATTTGGATACAGAGCTTGGAGTAAAAGTTGGCAACACACAGATGGGCAAAATTAAAATATTAGAAACTATCAGTGAAACACCATATTCTCGGGTTTCCTATTGTTATTTAGATAATGTAAAGGCTGTATTAAAAACTAAAAAGGAAACAATTATTACCAATTCCATTGAGACAGAGTTGAAAATTCATCAATTCCTCAATAAATATGATCTCTGTCCAGAAATTCTTGACTATGATTTACTAAATAATCGCACAATATATGAATATATAGAATATCCGGTTGAAAGTTCTGAGTACAATGAAGTTTTTTTAGAAATATTTGGTGAGACATTAAGTAAACTTCACTCATTAAATTACAAAAACCTAGCTATCGATACTTTTGAGGAAAAAATTGTAAGTTATAGAAACATCTTGAGTTTAAATACTACAAACGAAATTCAAAAAGGCTTTGCATTGTTCGATAAGCTCTATAAAAACCAAACCAAGCTAGTGTTTTGTCACAATGATCTCAACCCAATGAATATTTTTCTTGATAAAAAAATGCAATTTATCGATTGGGAATATGCTGGGTTAAATATGCCAATATATGAAATTGCATCCATAAAAAAATCATTAAATTTCTCTTCAGATCAACTTGATATTTTTCTAAAAGCTTATGGCCAAGATTTTGATCCTAATGAAATTGAAGAATTTGAAGTACTTGTTGGCTTTGTTGAAAAGATATGGCAAAAAGTCACAAATAAGCTCAAAACTTATCAATAAGTCTATTTTTATGTAAATTAATTGATTTATGCTAATAAAATTAATATATTCTTCCTAAATTTATCAGAAAAACTTACATTTTACATTAATAGACAAAAAATGAGGATTGCAATTAACGGTTTTGGCAGAATTGGAAGAAATATTCTGCGCTCATATCTGGCTAGAGAACAAGTCTGGAAGAAATTTAATCAAATAGAAATTGTAGCTATCAATGATCTTGGGTCTCCAAGTGATAATGCTCATCTTTTAAAATATGACTCAGTGCATGGAAAACTCAAAAATGATGTTGGGTGCTCAGAAACCTCTATAAAAGTTGATGGTCATGATATTGCATGTTTCTCAGAAAGAGAGCCCTCAAAACTTCCTTGGGAAAAATTAAACATAGACATAGTATTTGAGTGCACTGGTTTGTTCACAAGCAAAGATAAAGCAGAACAACACATAGAAGCAGGAGCAAAGAGAGTTTTAATTTCAGCACCAGGAAAAAATGTTGATAAAACGATTGTATTTGGTGTGAATCATCAGACGTTAACTAAAGAAGATAGCATTATTTCAAATGCATCATGTACAACTAATTGTCTTGCACCATTAGCAAAAGTTATTCATGAGGAATATAAAATTTTAAATGGTATGGCAAATACTATTCATGCATATACAAACGATCAGTCATTATTGGATGTACATCATTCCGATCTCTTAAGGGCAAGGGCAGCAAGTTTATCTATGATTCCAACAAAAACTGGTGCAGCAACAGCTGTTGGTGATGTATTGCCTGAATTAAAAGGAAAGCTGGATGGACTTGCAGTTAGAGTGCCGGTATCAAATGTATCTTTGTTGGATTTCACATTTACAACCGAGAAAGATTTTTCTATTGATGAATTGAATACAAGACTTATGGCAGCTTCCAAAAATGGCCTCTCTGGAATTTTAGATGTTAATGAGGTGCCTTTGGTAAGTACAGATTTTGGGAATGATCCTCACTCAGTTATTTATGATAAATCTCATACAAGAAAAATAGATAACTCAACTAAAATTTTAGCCTGGTACGATAACGAGTGGGGATTCTCAAATAGAATGCTCGATGTAGCAAATTACCTAAATCAACTCTCAAAAAAAGAATCTCATGCAGCTTAAGCTTACGCTTGAAATAATTCTTAATAGTCTTAAATTAAGATGATGAAAAGTTTATACGTATTTTTACTCTTTATATCAATGAGCACCTTTGCTGGAATGTCTGAAAAACCCGATCAATGGTATGTCGTAACCGACAGAGTAATGGGTGGTTCATCAAACCTAGAAGCAGATTTTGAAGATGGCACTTTCATAATGACTGGAAATGTCGTTAAGAAAGATGGTGGTTTTGTCAGATTAGCGCATAGACCTGAAGAAATTAGTAAAAATGCAAAAGGTTTAAAATTTAAAGCAAGAGGCAATAATGAGACCTACGAAGTGCACCTAACTTTGAAAGGTGTGAAAATGCCTCCATGGTCTTATTTGAGTTCCACTTTCAACGTAAGTGAAAATTGGCAAGAATTTGAAATAAGCTTTGCCGAATTCAAAAAAAATGGATACATGATGGCAGCAATGAAACCGCAAAATATACGAGATATTAGCATTGCAGGTTATGGTAGAGATTTTGATGTCAACCTTGAGTTCAAAGACGTCACTGTCTTTTAATCTAGCTTTTATAAATCTTTAAAGTAATAATACCCCTTGTGAGAGAGCTTAAATTACTGGTACTCTTAACTGCACTTTTCGTAAGTGTGAGTGCTCTTCACTCCCAAGAAATCGAAGAGGTTATAGTTACCGGCTCTTTGTTAAAAGATCCTGAGTTAGATGCCTCTCCAGTTGAACAAATATCCTCCGAAGACTTTGATAAATTTAACATCAATAATATCGCTGAAATTAGTAAATTTTTGAATAGTTCATCGGGCTCACTCTTTCAAACAAATGCACTTGAAGGAGTAGATCAAGGGATGGCTTCCATTACCCTGCGTGGTTTAAATCAAGCATCAACTTTATTACTTATTAATTCTAAAAGGCATACCTATGCTGGTACTCCATCCAACGATGGGGAAGGTTATATTGATGCAAATATAATTCCTGAAATTGCTTTTCAAAACATTGAAATTTTAAAAGAAGGTGCGACAACTGCTTATGGTTCTGACGCAGTAGCTGGAGTGGTAAATTTTCTAACTTATAAAGAATTTGATGGATTCAAAATTAGATTTGGAGACCAAACTGCTGAAAATAATAATAATAAAGAAACAAACTTTGGCCTATTATTTGGCACACAATTATTGGGTCTCAATGCTGTCTCTGGGTTTAATCAATTAGATCGGGCACCCTTTTCAGCTTCAGAAATGCCCAGAATTGCAGAACTGGCAATTAGTGGTTTGGGCAATACTTTTATTATGACTGCTGACGATAATGTGAATGATGGCTTGTATGCTGGTGAATATACATCTGGTCAGGTTGTGCCTGATCCAAACTGTGAGCAGAATGGTGGCATATTAGCTGGATTTTGTAGATTTAGATATGGTACGCGATTTAATCTTTATAACGATGAAAACCACAATAAGATTTATTTATCATTATCAAATAATAATCATGATCTGACTCTTTTAACTTCAAGTATTCAAGTAAATGACAATCCACAATCACCTTCTTATCCAGCTTTACCTTTTTTATCTAGGGAAATAAACCCGGGAGAAGGTGGCAGTCCATTTAATGTCCCAGTTAGATGGCTAGGAAGGCCATTAGGTGCACAGTATCCATCACCACTATCCCCAAAAGATATCAGTCAGTATCATCTGAGCTATAGTTATTACTTAGCTTTAGATAGTTTTGATATTGATGTATCTCTAACAACTAGTGAACATAAAAATAAGCATAATAGACCAGATATTATCGACTCTCGCTTTCAACAAGCTTTGCTTGGTAATGGAGGGGAGAATGGAGATCTTACCTGGAATATTTTTGACCATACACAAAATCCAACAGAACTTATAGATTTCATTAGAGGTGCTGAAATTTCAACTAAAGATGGTGGCCTTACAACTATTGATACCATCGCAAGATCTTCAGTAGAAAATTTTAACTATGCTTTTGGGATTCAGTTAAATCATGAAACACTGGATATTGAATACAATGATTTAGCAAGAGCAGAATTTGATAGTGATGGGAAAATTACTAAAACAGCAGATTTATTTTTTCTTGGCGGTGGTCAGAATGTTGATGAAAGCAGAAATAAATATGGTGTATTTTTTGAGGGCGAACAAGAATTTTTTGAGAGACTTGGGCTAACCGTTGCTGCTCGTTATGAAAAGGTTGATAATTTTTCATCATTAGATCCAAAACTTTCTCTGAGGTTTAATCCATCTGATCAAATAACTTTAAGAATATCACGTGGAACATCCTTCACCATGCCCTCTATGGGGCAAATGTTCTCAAGTGATATAAACCTTGGAAGTGTAAGAGACCTTGATGATAATATTTTTGTTCGCCAAGCAAGAATAGGTAATCCTGACTTAAAACCAGCCACTTCTACTAATTCAAATTTTGGCTTTATTTATAATTCTGACATCAATCGATTTTCTTTGGATTATTGGAAAATAGATTATCGAGACAGAATTGAAGCAGAAAGTTCTCAAGCTATCTTAGATCTTGACCCGCAAGGTCCAAGCATTACAAGAAATGAGAATGGTGATCTAATTGCAGTGACTACAACTTATTTTAATGAGGAAAACACATCCATATCAGGCATTGATTTAAGCTATGAGCATTATTTTGATTTTAATGATAATGGCCAGTTGGAATTTGCTTTAAAAGGAACTTCTTTTTTTGAATTTTTAACACCTGATCAAAATGCAGATGGTTCAGAATCCATACTCGTAAATAGAATTGGAAAATTTAACTTTGATACGCACACACACTCGCTCCCTAGAAATAGAATCAATACATTTTTAACTTGGAAATACCAAGAATATGAAACTGGTTTCAATGCTAGGTATGTCAGTAGTTATGAAAATAATCGAACTATTCCAGATAGTGCCACTAGTCTTGGTTATAGAAGCAAAGTTGACTCATTCCTTGTTTTTGACTTATCTTTTGAGCTGCCAATTGGTGTGCTTTTTAATAACGTCAGTCTGGACGGTAAGTTTGCCCTTATAAATCTTTTTGATGAGGATCCTCCACTGTTATATGACGCTCCAGATTTTAGTTTCGATACAAGAGTGCATGATCCAAGAGGCAGGATGCTTAACATTCAATTTGAACTTGGATTAACCGATTGAAATTTATTTTGAGTAGATTACGTTTTAAAAGGCAAGTAACATATTTTAATGATTAAAACTCAATTACGTTCCGATCAAGCAGCAATGACTCTTTCTATTGTATGTTTGATTCATTGTTTTTTTGCACCTTCAGTCTTAATTCTTGGTTCAGGTTACTTGGCTGTAAATTTAGGAGATGAATTAGTACATAAATTAATTCTTTTAATCGCAGTTCCTATAAGTGCAGCTGCTTTATACCTTGGTTACAAGAATCACAAAGTCACTACTTTTATCCCAACGGTAATATTAGGTTTAGGATTGCTAATTTTTGCAGTAACTTTCGGTGAGAGTGTTTGGGGAGAATTGGGCGAAAAAGGGCTCACTTTATTTGGTTCTTTCTTAGTTGCTTACTCTCATTTTAGGAACTATCAAGTTTGTAAGGCTATTGACTGTAATTGCCACGACAAATAAGCATAACCAATAAAATAGTTTAAAATTAATATATGAAAAACAGCATCATATTTCTTTTATTTATTTGTTCTTCACTAGTTTCAGAACCAAAAGAACATCAATCACTAATGGCAACACTGTTTGTTCAAAATTCAGCTGAGTCCTATACGAATTCACTGAGCATTTATAAGGCAGCAGAAGATCAATTAGAAAAAGTAGTTGTAAATACCAAAATTTCAGCTGCAATTGAACAGACCAAAGGGTTTGCAGGCAAACCACCAGCAGTAATTTTAGATGTAGATCAGACCGTGCTAGATAATATTGCTTATCAAGCAAGACTAATTGAAACTAACACTTATTATCCTGTCGGATGGAAGGAGTGGTGTGAAGAAGAACAAGCCGATTACATGCCAGGTGTGGAATCGTTTCTTAATAAAGCAGCTGATCTTGGTGTAGAAGTTTTTTTTATTACCAACAGAGATGTAAACGTTGAAGTCGCAACTAAAAATAATTTAGAAAAATTAGGATTTAAATTTACCAAAAATCTAGATCAGCTTCTTATGAAGAATGAAAAGCCCAACTGGGGTTCAAATAAAAACTCAAGAAGAAGTTTAGTGGCTGAAAACTATCGAATTGTAATGATGATTGGCGATAATTTAGGTGATTTTGTAGATGGTTCCGATAATAAGGCTACAGCTGAAATTAGATTAAATGCAGCAAAAAAATATTCTGATATGTGGGGAACTCACTGGTTTATGCTGGCAAATCCAACCTATGGTGATTGGGAAAATACCATTATTGATTTCAAATATGAGATTCCAAGATCAGAACAACTCACAATTAAGCTGAATACATTAGATTCCCTTAGCAATTAAATTGATTTTGAAAAGAAAAATTTATGTTGTCGGTATCTAAAAATACAATTTATTCAGGAATTTTCTTTTTTTTCGTTTTACTTTCAATATTCGTTTTACGGCCATTTAGAAACACTATCGCAGCTGATATTGGTACTGCAGATTTAACTTTTTTTCTATTTATTGTGGTTCTGGTTATGCTTTTGGTAAATCCCATATATTCTTTCATTGTTTCTAAAAGCTCACAAAAAAGACTTGTACCGTACATTTATGGTTTTTTTATCATCAATCTATTGAGTTTTTTAGTCTTAAATACCTACTTGCCAGAAAGCTTCACAGTTAAAGCAACGTTTTATGTTTGGTACAACATTTTTAACTTCTTTTTAGTTGCAATTTTTTGGGCCATGACTGTTAATTCCTTTAATATTCATGGCGGCAAAAAATTCTTTGGACTTATAAGTGCATGTGGTTCTTTGGGTGCATCATGTGGTGGGTTTTTAGTTGATTCATATTTGTATGATAAGCAAAATTTGTCTCTCCTTATTACTGTATTCGCCTTGTGTTTAGCTGTTTATTTTTCGTCAAAAGTTGAGCGTGAAGAAATACAATTAAAATCCAATACTTCTTCAACATTCGAAGATATATTTGAGCAATTTACTCAGATTAGAAACAATCCTCTAATTAGAAACTTTATCTTTTACGCTTTTACTTGGACATGCCTTTCAACTGCTTTATGGTTTTTCCAACTTGAAATTATAAATAGTTATACTGACGATTCTGCAGTAAAAACAAAAATTTTTGGTAGAGCAGATTCAATAGTTCCTATTATTACTCTTGTAACTCAACTCTTACTAACATCTTGGATTTTAAGCAATAAATTTTTAGGTATCAGATTTGTTATAACAATATATGGTTTGCTGTTTGTTGCCTCATTTTTAGCAGTTTCAGGCTATTTTTCAGAATACTTGCTAAGTGCTTCGGGCATAACAGTATTTTTAGTTCTGCAAGGTACAATGAGACCTTTTGAATACGGCCTTAATAAGCCTGCTAGAGAAGCTGTATTTACAACTCTTTCAGTAAAAGAAAAATATAAATCAACGGTTTTCATAGATACTTTTACCAATAGGTTTGGTGACGCAACTGGAGGTTTATTATTTAATTCTCTTCTTACCATGGGTTTAGTACTCTATACGGCCCCACTAGCAATCATTCCCTTAGCTATTTTCTTAATTAATTTAGGCTGGAATATTTCCAAAAATATTGATACTGAAAAATCTACGTGAATAAATCTACAAATTAGTTGATATTTTCAATTTCAAACATAAAATATCCCTTTCAATTATGCTAACTAAAGAAAAAATATTAAAAGCTCCTAAGAAAAATTATATGAATAAGGAGCAACTCGTATTCTTCAAAAACCTTCTTGAAGATCTAAAAAAAGAAACACTTACACACATACGAGATGCCAAAGATAGACTGAGCAATCCACCATCATGCAGTGATGAAGTTGACAGAGCACAGCATGAGATAGATTCAATGCTGTTCCTTAGAATCGTTGAAAGAGAATCAAAATTACTGCCTAAAATTGATAAAGCTATTATGAGGATCAAAGCTGGGGACTATGGTTATTGCGTTGAAACTGGTGATCCTATTGGTCTTCCAAGATTAATTTCTAGACCAACAGCTGAATTTTGTGCAGAAGTTAAAACAATCAATGAAGAAAAAGAAAAACACTTCGCAGACTAAACCAGTTTTCAAATTAAATCTTATTTGCTTATAATCTTTCATTCATGAGCATCTTAAATAAAGCTACTGATTCAATTGCCCAAACGAAGTTAGGTGTACTTTCAGAATGGTCTATAAGAATATGTCTTGCTTGGGTTTTTTTTGAGTATGGTTTGCCAAAATTTAATTCTTTGATTGAATCACCAAGCACTCCGTTGAATTTCATTCTTAAAATGGATTTCTTTTCTAGTTTTCCAATAATTTCCTCTTGGTTAATAGCAATCGCTGAAGTTTTGTTCATACCTTTATTTATTATTCTGGGAGGGTTAAATTTTCTGGGCCCTGTCTCAAAGAGCCTTACCACAGTAGGAGGTATTTTAGGCACATTTGTTATGGTTGTAATAATTTGGGGGTTTCATTTTCCTATCTTGGATGAAAGTTTTTCAGATATTCATTTACAAATGATGCTTTTAGCAATGTCGCTGTATTTTCTCTTTAAATAATGTTCAGGTATACCGTTGGCACAATTATTGGTGGGATTTTAGTTGCTACTGTCATGACAGGTATTGTGAGTTTCTTTGTAACAGCAATTAATACCGATACTTTTCCACCTATTCTGCACGAGTGGGTCAGAGCCTGGATGTTAGCATGGGCTATTGGGACACCAGGTGTCATAATTCTCTCTCCAATATTTAGGTATATTGGGATCAAATTTTCTGACGATCCAAGAGACAATTAGTTGTAATTTAAGCAAATGCTATTTATCATTTGTGTTCTTGTGGGGCTATAGCTCAGCTGGGAGAGCACCTGCTTTGCACGCAGGGGGTCAGGAGTT
>NZKB01000024.1 GCA_002692425.1 Gammaproteobacteria bacterium | reverse complement strand
ACGACCCCCTGCGTGTAAAGCAGGTGCTCTAACCAACTGAGCTAAACTCGCGAAGATCAATAGAATATAATAAATTTATATGGAAGACTACTCTCAAGATACTATTCAGCAAAGAGAAATACACTCGGTTACTGAAATAAATCAAACAGCAAGCGATTTTTTAAATGAAGCTTTCCCTCCTGTTTGGGTTGCTGGTGAAATCTCAAATTTTAGAGAATATGGCACATCTGGTCATTGGTATTTCTCAATAAAAGACTCTAATTCAGTTCTGAGTTGTACGATGTTTAGGCTTCAAAATAACAGTCTTAGATTCAAACCTAAAGAAGGCGATCAGGTAATTCTTCAAGGCAAGTTATCGATTTATGCAAAATCTGGGAGATATCAATTAATTACGAGCAAAATGGAGCTTGCTGGTTTTGGTGAATTGATGCGCAAGTACGAACTGCTGAAAAATAAACTTAATTCTGAAGGCCTGTTTACAAAGAAAAGTGATGAGGGTATTCCAGAAATTATTAATAACGTTGCAGTCCTTACATCAAAACATGGAGCAGCGGTAAGAGATGTTATTTCAACACTTCAAAGAAGAGCTCCTCATATAAGAATCACAATTGTGCCTTGTAAGGTGCAAGGCGATGGCTCAGCAGAGTCAATTATAAAGTCATTAGAAACTGTCGAACTAAATCATAAGAAGCAAGCATATGATGCAGTAATACTTTGTAGAGGTGGCGGCTCTATCGAGGATTTATGGAGTTTTAACGATGAGCGGTTATGTAGGCAAATAGCCAACTCCCCTATCCCAATAATAAGTGGTGTTGGGCACGAAACAGATTTTACACTTACTGATTTTGTTTCAAATTTGCGTGCAGCAACTCCAACAGCAGCTGCTGAAATTGTGAGTGAAGGAGCAAGTAATTTAAGAGATTTCTTAACTTATCTAAAAGAAAGGTTAGTGAAAGAGATGAAGAATAATATTTCTTCAGCTAGAGAAAATATCTCAACTTTGCAAAGGTTATTGCGGTCTCCAAAACAAAGACTTGAGGAGCAGTACCAAAGATTAGATTTAGCAACCGACAGACTGCTAGTGAACAATAAATTAAATTTTAATAATAAGCGAAGCAATTTTCAGATTATAAAAACACAATTAGAATCTCTTTCTCCTGTTATGGAAATTAAAAATCAAAAAAGCATGATAATAAATCTATTTAAGTCATTACTAGAGAAACAACAAACAATACTAAGAAATAAAAAACAAGATATGAAACTTATGCAAGAAAAGCTCATAGCTCTAAACCCAAGCCAGATTTTAAACAGAGGTTATTCAATTACATTCAATGAGCAAGGTGAAGCAGTTAATAATCCAGATAAACTCCATGATGGCGAAATTGTTACAACTCAATTAGCTAAAGGTAAGTTTAAGTCAAGAGTAGAGAATTAAATTTCTGTTGCTTCAATAAGTGACTCGTAAGTCTGTGGGGTAATCAAAGTTTTAATGATTTGATTATTTTTAATGATGTAAGTTGTGGGAACATGTACTGGTATTTCCATCCCCCAAATATCTCGAGGATCAGTTTCCATATTACTAAATTTCACTTTGAGCTTTCGAAGTAGTCTATTAACTTCTTCAGTCTCTAACACATCAAACTGATCAAAGTGAAATCCTAAAACTACAACATCTTCTCGCTCATTCAATTTATTGAAATAAGGCATTTCCACAATACATGGTGGACACCAGTCAGCCCATATATTTAGAACAACTGTTTTTTCTTCGAGCGCTTGTAATGACAGCCCTCCTCCTTGGGAAATCTCTATATCTTGTTTTGAACAAGAACCTAAGAAAAGTGCAGTTAAAAAAATTAATACTCTCATACAGCTATTATATCTGAGGACAAGTCAATTAAAGTAAAGCAAAAGTTTGATGGTTAAGCTTTATCTGCTTACAATGACAATTCAGACAATTTATTAAAAGGGAAAAATGCCAACAACTAAGAGAACTACAAAAACAAAAAAAGTTAACAATGACAGTTTTTTTGATAAAGCTGGAAACGCACTAAAAACCGTTTGGAGTTATATTTCAACAGGCCGTGATTATTTCTGGAAAGGGATAAGATTTACCCTAGCGACAGGTATCTTCCTGTTTGTTGTAATAAGTATAGTTTCTAGTGCTATAAGTCCTTTATGGCAAACATCTGACGAAATTGACCCCCAAGGTAAAGTAGTTGTGTTCAGCCCCTCAGGTGTTGTGGTTGACCAAGAACCTGTAAAAAGACCATCAGAGTGGTATGAGGATGCGCTTAATGATTCTTTTGGAGGTTTTGGTGCACAACCAGCAACTCCAAGATTATACGAATATCGAATGCTGATGAAATTCTTCGATGATTTTAAAAATGACGATCGTGTAAGTGCGATGATATTTGATCCAACTGAATTAGGTATAAATCCTACTTACGCCTTACCTCTTGCAAGAAAAATAAAGGAAGCTGTCGATTCTGGTAAAGAAGTAATTGTAAGGGGCTTCTTCTTTAACGATACGACCTACATGATAGCTTCAGGTGCATCAGAGATTAGTTCAAAAAAAATTAGCTCATTTGCTATTGATGGTTTTGGGGGAGCAGCACCTTATTACAAAGACTTCTTCGAAAAGTTTTTGATTACTCCTCGAATTTTTACAGCTGGAGGTTGGAAAACAGGACCTGAACAATTCACAAGAAGCTCTATGAGCGATCAAGAAAAAGAAAACAGCAAATACATTTTTAGATGGTGGGATAAATATAAAGAATTTGTAATGGAAAATAGAAATGTTGATCTTCAATGGATTGCAGATGAAAGTTATCAAGATTTAGTTTCAGGAAAAACAAAATTTGCAAACTCATCACTTGAATGGGGACTTATTGACGTGATGGAGGAGACAGAAGATTTTGATAAGAGAATGATAGAAAAATTTGGTTCTAGTGAAGATGATGAGGAAGAGTTAAATGCAGTTTACTTCAGAGATTATTTAGCATCATTTGAAGAAAAATTACCGAGTAAATCAAAAAATGTCGTGAGAGTTATAACAGCTGAAGGAACAGTAGCTCAAGGTGATATAAGCTATGGCTGGATGGGTTCAGCTGGCATCAAAGAGATGTTCGAGGACGCAGTTGAAGACGAAAATACAAAAGCAATTGTATTGCGCGTAAATTCCGGGGGAGGCTTAAGCATTTCTGCAGATTACATGCGAATGGCAATTCAAAAAGCTAAAGACAAAGGTATACCTTTAGTCACTTCAATGGGTTTTATTGCTGCATCAGGGGGATATTCAATTTCTTCACCAGCAGAAAAAATCTTTGCTGAAGAAGATGCTATTGTAGGTTCAATTGGAGCTTATTTGACTGCTTACTCATTTGAGAAAATATACGATTGGTTGGGAATCAACAATGACGGCTTCTCAACAACAAAATATGGTGCATTCGATCAGATGGCACAAGATTGGCCTGAGGATATAATCGATGTTTATCAAGCATCTCTAGACGAGGGCTATGAAGAATTTGTTACTGATGTTTCAGAAGATAGGAACCTTCCAATGCAACAAGTTTTAGATCTTGCTCAAGGTAAAGTATATCTTAGTGATCAAGCTCTTGAGCTTGGTTTGGTAGATGAGATAGGAACCCTAGAAGACGCAATAGCCTATGCTGCTGAAGACCTTGCTGAACTTGAGGACTACCGAGTAATGTATGTAACACCTCCAATGCCAAGTGCAAATCCATTTGAATTTAAACTTGAGTTTAGTCAATATCCTCTGATCAACTTAATTGTGAACAACACCCTGAATCAGGAGAAAAAATCTATTCAGGCTATGTCCTATGACAATATTTACAAATATTGTCTTGAGTGCGAATTTACAGATTAATTCTTTAAGAAAGAGGCAGCTGACATTTTTGTTGGCTGTTTCTGTTCTGAATATAAAAATTTATCAAAGTCTTGCATAGTGGTTTTAATAGATAAGAAATCTCTTTTTATTCTTGTCGAGAAATAATTAATTAGGTCTTCTGGATAGTTAAGTTTTAATTTGGAAGCAACAAAATTTAGACAGTCGACAACGTCCTCATCTGCTATTGCATTAATTCTATATTGCTTAAACGCCTTAAACCTTGAAACTAAATCAGGTAAAAAATCAAAACTATCAGGATGATGTGAGGAAGCAAACAAAAGATTTGTAGAAGAATCTTTGCACTGATTAATCAAATTGAATATCTGCACTTCAAGAGGCTTTGCTGTTTGATCAACATTATCGAGGCAAATTAAATCAAAATTACTCAATTCATCAAAATAGTTTTTTCCTTGCTTTAATAACGCAACATCTATGTAAATTACTTGAAGGTTTTGCAAAAGCTCATGATTAAGCATGCTATTTAATAAAAAAGTTTTGCCATTGCCATTGCTGGCAGTTAAGAAAACATTTTGACTTACCGCACCATTCAAAAAATTCTCTAGTTCTGATTTAAGCAATTTATTTTTTGAAGAAAAAAAGAAATTATCTAAATTTGCTTCGTAATCTCTTCCAAAATCAAAAAAAAGCTGTTTTTTACGATTTATATTTTTCATATATTTTTTTCTGCGCCCAAACTTACCAAAAATTCTGCTGCATCTTCTAAATCTAAGTAGCTCTCGTACTCAAGCTCTATTGCCTCTTCATTAGCTTTTACGATCCAAAAATTTAAAATATCTGTGCTCTCTGAAAGTTTATTAAAGATTAATTCAATTTCCTCGATGTCTAAGTTAGGTTCGAATGATGCTGTAAATGTTCTTTTTATAATTTCACTGTCCACTTCAACCACTTCATTTATCGCTTCGTTTAAAAGTGTTGCTGAAAAATTAAAATTATTATTTATTATTACGCTAGATGTTTTTGGAAAGCTGTAACTCCAATTTTTTAGATCAAATCTATCAACAAGCATAAGAAGCCAATTGTTTTTTTCTGCTTGTTGTATTTGAAGCAATAATTCCTCTACTTTGTAACCAGTTTCTGGAAATTCTTCTAAGAACTGAAACTCTAGCTCTATATTTTGATTTAATTCAGACAAAAGCTTGGCATTTGCTAATTCGTTTTGAAAGTCTTTGTTGTCAACAATGAAAAAATTAGAATCATTAAAAAATGAATCGTTTGCAGCAATGTAAACTCTTGTTTTTCCTTTGAAACTGAAAAAAGGCACCGAATTCTTCACAAAAAAATCTTCGATACTATCTTTATTGAATTTCAGTTCTATCAAGCGCAGATCATTAAATTTTTTTATTTGATATCCAATAAAGTGTTCTGTGGGCTGAATTTTTAAATTTTTATCTAGAATCAATGTTTCACTAACACCATATTTTCTATATATTCTCTTTTCTGAGCCTTGTATGACTTGTTCAATATTGTTCAATTTTTCATAGCTTTCATATAGAAGAAGAAAATTATCTGAGATCTGTGCATTTAGGTTGAAACTAAAAGACAGAAAGGTCAGTATAATTGCTATAAATTTTTGTATTTTCTTAAGAAACATACTTTTAAGATTAATCTATTTTATGACAAAAAATAAAAATAACTATAAAGACTCAGGCGTAAATATTGAAGAAGGTCAAAAATTCATTGATGACATCAAAGATTTAACCTCAAATATAAGTCCTAAATATTCATTAGGTCATATAGGCGGTTTTTCTGGTTATGTTGAAATACCTAATAATATTTCTAACCCTGTCTATGCATTAGCATGTGATGGAGTTGGCACAAAAATGCGTGTTGCTTTACAAAGTGATGATTTATCAACAATTGGTATAGATCTTGTCGCGATGTGCGTGAATGATTTAATAGTTAGCGGCGCCAAGCCCATAGCTTTTCTAGACTATTACGGTTGCGATAAGTTAGACCGTGTAAAAGGACAACAAATTTTAAAGGGCATTCTTGAGGGATGCGCGCAAGCAGAGTGTGATCTCGTTGGAGGTGAAACTGCTGAAATGCCTGATCATTACAAAGGTGAAAATTTTGATCTTGTAGGTTTTTCGATGGGTATTAATGAGAAGGACAAAATAATAGATGGATCTAAAATTGAAGAGGGGAATTTGATTTTAGGACTGCCGTCTTCGGGCTTTCACTCAAATGGTTACTCGTTAATTAACAAGATACAAAGTGATGCTACTTCTGCTGAATTTCTCAAAAAACTATTAACACCAACAAGAATCTACGTTAAGGAAGTATTGGCATTATTAGGGGAGATCGAAATTAACGGCATGGCACACATTACAGGAGGAGGTTTTGAAGAAAATCTTTCAAGAATTAATGTTAATTTCACTATGAATATCGATAAAACTAAATGGAAAATGCCCGAAATTTTCAATGAAATTCAATCCATGGGAAATATTCACGACGATGAGATGTTTAAAGTATTCAATTGTGGAATAGGCTTTGTTCTTATACTTCCAAAAGAAAACGCAAGGAAAGCAAAAGAAATTAATGGAAGTTTGATTGAAATAGGCTTCGTAACCAAGGAATCCTGTAAATTTAAATTTGTATGAGGATAATTGTTTTCTTTTCAGGGACTGGCACAAATTTAAAATCTATTCTTGAAAACCAAAAAAAATACAATTATGAAGTCTGTTCATGTTTTACAAATAACCCCATAGCAGGAGGTATAGATTTTTGTAATAAGTATAAGATTGATTGCAAAGTCATTGATCATAAGAATTTTAATGACAGAGAGAAATACGATGATCTCATCAATTCTTATCTTGAAAATCTAAATCCTGATCTTATTGTTTTAGCAGGTTATATGAGAATTATGTCGAAATCGTTGGTTGATAACTGGGAAGGACAAATAATAAATATTCACCCGTCTTTGTTACCAAAATATCCTGGCTTGCATACACATCAAAGAGCCTTAGAAGCAAAGGATAAAGTTCACGGCTCAACAATACACTTTGTCACAAGTGAATTGGATTCTGGCCCAATAATTCGTCAAGAATCTTTTGAAATTGAACCATCTGATAATGAAGAAAGTCTAATTAATAAGGTGAAAAATTTAGAGCATAAAATCTATCCCGAAACTATTTCTTTTTTGATTAAGCAATGAGATTTTTATCGAGTTTGTTTTTAATTTTTACTCTTAGTGCTGCAGAGTTTCAGAGCTATGATGCTAAATTTGTTTTTGAAACTAAATTTGGTGACTTTCCACTCAAACGTTATTTTGTTGTTAAAGATGACAAGATAAATACTAGAGTAAAAATGCAAATATTCTGGCTTCAATACTCATTGGATTCTAATTTCAAAATTGAAAATCAACAGATCATTTCTATTGACACAAATGTTAAAGATCCTTTCCGTGACCCACCAAAAAAATTCCAAGCAGTATTTAGCGAGAATAGTATTAATTCCAAAGAACTGGGAGATTTGGAATTTACTGGTTCAGTATTAGAACAACTCTCAAGTGATGTACAAGTTAGGTTAAATGCAAAATATGGTGTTAAGAATTATCAATTGAACATTTTTGATAACACTAAGGCTGAAATTATTTCAAAAAACTACAGACAGTTACAAAATGAAACAGTATCCACAAATTTTGGGGAAATTGAGGCAATCGTAGTGTTAGCAGAAGCAGAAGATGTTGGACCAATTAAATACTTTATCGCGCCTTCACTTGATCACATGATCATCAAAAGCACTGCAACCTTAAAAAATGATGAGGAAAGAGTATTAATTATTTCAGAACAGCCTAAGTTTTCGGTAGAGTGACTCCCTTTTGACCTTGATATTTACCACCTCTGTCTTTATAGCTTGTTTCACAGACTTGATCAGATTCAAAAAAAATCATTTGTGCTACTCCCTCATTTGCATAAATTTTTGCTGGCAGGTTTGTGGTATTTGAAAACTCCAGGGTGACGTGCCCTTCCCACTCAGGCTCAAGAGGTGTGACATTAACTATTATTCCACATCGAGCATATGTCGACTTACCCAGACACAGAGTTAAGATAGATCTGGGGATTTTAAAATATTCTACAGTCCTAGCAAGAGCAAATGAATTGGGAGGTATTATGCATTGTTCTGCGGTTACATCAACAAAACTTTTTGGATCAAAATTCTTTGGATCGACAATAGAGGAATGCGTATTTGTGAAAATTTTAAATTCATTTGAACATCTCACATCATACCCATAACTGGAAACACCATATGAGACAATTTTTTCGCCTTCAAGTTCTCGAACCTGTTCTGATGCAAAAGGACTAATTAATTGATTTTCTTGGGCTTGATTGATAATCCATTTATCTGATTTAATAGCCATTAATTTATCTCTCTACGACCTTGAATTGCTCTTCCTAATGTTGTGTTATCTACATATTCTAATTCTCCACCCATTGGAACACCATAAGCGATTCTAGAAATTAAAATGTTATTGTCATTAAGTTGGTCTTTTATGTAGAACGAAGTTGCATCTCCTTCAATAGTTGGGCTAGTAGCAATGATTATTTCATCTATATCGGAAGACTTTATCCTCTCGATTAATTTTGGTATCCCAAGGTCTTGAGGGGTTACACCATCAATAGGAGATAACCTCCCCATAAGAACAAAATACTTACCATTAAAACTCCCAGAATTTTCTATTGCTAAAACATCTGTTGGACTTTCAACGACACAAATTAGCTTTTTATTTCTCTTTTCATCTAAACAGATATGGCACACCACATCCTCAGTTAAATTGCGACACTCAGAGCAGTTGCGAATATTTTCGACCGATTCGTTAATTAATTTTGCTAAATTTCTACCTCCCTCTCTATTTTTTTCTAAAAGATGGAATGCCATTCTTTGAGCAGATTTTTCGCCAATGCCTGGAAGTATTTTAAAAGCTTGTATGAGCAGATTTAACAGACTATTTTCATTCTTCATGATCTATAACCATAATTTTATCCTCATCAATGTCCTCACCAAAATTATTTTTTAAATTTGCCAATAAATCGCTATTGACAATTTCCTTTTTAAATTTTTCTATGTCTCTTTTTCTTTGCTGTTCCCATTTTGAAGAAGGTGTATTTTTTGCTTTTTCGGTAGTATTAATTTCAACTTTATATTCAGCAAAATTAAGCCTTTTTAGTGAATCAATAAGGTTCTGAATGTTTTCTTGATTTATTCTATCGGCAAACATTTCTGCACCCTCAAAATAAATAGTATTCTCTTTTACTTTTTGTAATTGTAAATTGGAAAAAAAAGCTCTCGACGGCCCAGTTAAGTCAGTTTTGTCAAAAACTTCTAGCCAGTTGTTCGGGGTCAAATTTTTTTTTGCAAGTGATGCGACAGTCTTTTCTTCATTTATTGGCTCAGTTATTTCTTCTTTTTTTGGAGTATTGATTTCTTCTAAATTTACTTCAGATTTAGTAATTTTTACCTCTTTTAATT
>NZKB01000023.1 GCA_002692425.1 Gammaproteobacteria bacterium | reverse complement strand
CTGAAAGTTGATTTTTAAAAAATTGATGCAAGAGATAGAACCAAAAACCATTGATAATTGGTTCAATGAATGCATCCAATGCCGCTAAATTTAAGGAAGCATTGAATATTAAAGAGGCACATAAAATAGCTATAAGAATATGGCCTATAGTGTAAATTACAGCCAAAGTAAGGCTTCCCAATTCCTTGGTTCTTTCAATTATTATTGATGCCAGTTGCTCTGTAGGCTTTTCAGCTGATTCTTTTATTATGCTTGCTAATTCTGTCATTTATTTATTTATCTAGCTTAACTCGTCTTTGCCATGTTCTATAGGCTTTCCAAGCAGTTTGTTGAAGAAAAACTCTTTCCTCTTTTTCTATGGCACCATAATAATCAAATACTAGGCCCTCAGGTGATTTACCAGTGATTGTTGCAAACACTGTCGCGGCACCTAAGTATGTTCCAAGTTGGCTTGGGTGCGTTCCATCAACATGATGAAGCTTAATATTTTCTCTTTCTTTGTACGCAATTTCATAGGCTAAACCCACTGGAATAACAATTGAGTTGCTTTCTTTTCCTGCTGCATAATAAGTTTGTGCAATTTTTCTGATAAGATTTGGTTCGAATCGGCTATCAGCTTCTGTAAACGCATGTGTCATGTAAAGCGCAGTCTTAACACCAAGTTTTTGTGCTTTTGTACTATATTCCTTTACAGTCTGTACAAACTTCTTTTGATTAGTTGCTGAAATAACTTCAGTACTGCCACCTTGCATTATCAGCACATCAATTTGTTGATTCAAATTTAAGTTTTCCGGATTTAATAAATGATCAATATTATGGTGATATAGTTTTGAACCACCAATTGCAGATAGTTTGGTTTCGATTTCAGAGCCATAAAATTCTCTCAACATTGGTTCTACATAGTTATGGACACTGTTGTTGTAGTAAAGATAACTATTTCCGACAAAAAGGATATTTTTAGGTTGTGCAGAGAAAATTTGAAGTGCAAAGAATAGTACAGCTAATGATCTTAAAAGTTTCATTTCTTTATATCCTTATGCATAGCAGTAAATTCCACTAGAGTAATTAGTTCTTCCTCTTCATTCGTGATCTCAATTTCCCAAACAGAGGTGCTTTTGCCAATATGTTTCGGTCTGGCCGTGCCAAAAACATAACCTGATTTTGCAGACTTTAAATGACTCGCATATAAATTTAAGCCGACCACAGTTTTTAATTTTGGATCAATGCATAAGAAGGCTGCAAAACTAGCTACTGATTCAGCAAGAACACATGAAGCCCCACCATGTAAAAGACCCATAGGTTGTTTTGTATTTTCATTAACAGGCATTTTTGCTCGCAAATAATTTTCACCTAATTCTAAGAATTCTATTTCCAGATGTTTATCAAGGCCAACGTAACCTTGATTTAAATCAAGCTTGGAATAATCTGTGAACCAAATTGCCATTAGAGAATTATATATAAAAATTTAACTGAATATCTGTTATTCATTAAGCCTAATAAGACAATAAAAAAACTTGAAATTATAGTAATTACCATTAAATATTTTGACAAAACTGCATTATTTACACAATAAATTGCATTTTCTGTTATTTAAAGCATAAAATCTATTTAGGTTTTCATCGCTGCTTAGAATTTTTATTTGAGAATGTCTGGCCCAACTTCCATTCTTTTATTCACTAAGCAGCGAAGCCTTTCTTTCTAAGTTTAATTAGCTCTTTTGTATAGTTCAGCATTGAATCTGGATCATTTTGCTGTTGTTCTGCTGATATAGCTGCGTAAGCTAAGTTGACGGGCAACCATGGTTTTGCATCACTAAAACCAAGGTTTATTTTTTTTGAATTCCATGGCATGGGAGTTCTGCATCCATCTCTACCTTTAAATTCAGGCCAAAAATTTTTACCAAAAGGATCTTTTAAATCCTCAAATTTAACTTCAGTTTCGTGCAATCCCAATTCCTCGCCCTGATAGATACATATATTCCCTTTCAATTCTAAGAGTTTCTTCATAATTTCTTTGCTAGATTTATTTATCCTTGAAGTTATTCTCATCGAATCATGGTTGCTAAATGACCAACATGGCCAAGAATTTGGATTGTTATGAAAAAATTGATCTACAATTTTATTTGTATCTGAAAAGTTGAAATCTTCAGATAAAAATTCAAAACAATACGCCATATGAAGCCTTTGATCGTTTGCATATTCGCCAATTACATCTAAAGGACTTTCAGAAACAATTTCTCCAACAGAAATTGCATCATATTTATCTAATACTTTCCGTACTCTTCTTAAGTATTCTAAAGTTTCAGGTTGAGTATTATCGTATTTATGAATTTGTAGGCCGTAAGGATTATCTTTGTTAAATCCAAGTGGTCTTACAAGCTTAGGATCTTTTGCAGGGTTGTCTGTGAGACCGCTATCATGATAAAGAAAATTTATAACATCAAATCTAAAGCCATCGACACCTAATTTTAACCAATATTCAATTTCATCGAGCATCTGCTGTTGTACTTCTTCATTATGAAAATTCAAATCAGGCTGAGAGATAAGAAAGTTATGAAGATAAAATTGGCTTCTTTCATCATGCCACTGCCATGAGCTTCCGCCAAAAACAGATAACCAATTGTTGGGTGGAGTACTTGGCTCCCCATCAGCCCAAACATACCAGTCAGAGTATTTATTTGTATCTTGTTTTTTACTATTTATAAACCATTCATGTTCATCAGAAGTATGGCTTAATACCAAGTCAGTAATTACCTTAATATTTTTTTTGTGAAAGACCTCAAGCAATTTCTTAAAATCTTCATTTGTACCGAATAATTTATCTATTTTTCTGTAGTTCGAGACATCATAACCAAAATCTTTTTGAGGTGATTCAAAAAATGGAGATATCCAAACGATATCTACTCCAAGATCTGAAATATAATCTACTTGTTTTGTAATTCCATTTAGATCACCAATCCCATTTCCAGATGTATCCAAGAAAGAGCGAGGGTAAATTTGATAAATTATTTTATTTTGCCAATTATTCATTTATTTGTAGATTAGCTTATTTTTTGACAATAGGAATAATTATATTTTTATATATAATTTGTACTATCCGGGGAATTAGCTTTTGAGTACAGAAACACTTCTTATAGATCTTGGCGGCACGAACTTGCGTGCAGGAGCCGGTGATACAAGCTCCATGACGATCTCTGACATTCAGAAAATTAAAGTAGATACAAACAAAGATATTTTTGATGCCATTAATGAAATTAATTCAAAAAACAACTATGAAGAGATTGTTATATCTGCAGCGGGACCAGTGAGTGAAAATAAAATCTCAATGACAAATAGAGAGCTCGAAATTAGTGCAACTGATTTAGAAAAAGAATTAAATGTAAAAGAGTGTCACCTTCTAAATGATTGGGAATCAATTGGTTACTCTCTACCATTAATGACAAAAAACGATTTTAATGTAATCAAAAGTGGAAATATGGATAATAGCCAAACTTGTTTGGCAATCGGGCCTGGAACGGGCTTAGGTTTTTCTGTTTTAAGGCATGTTCGTAATGTACCTTATGTATATCCAACCGAGCTCGGTAACGCACGATCATATAATGATCATTTATCTAATTTATTTAAAATTAGCAATTCTAAAAATTTTATTGTTCTAGAGAATTATCTTTCTGGTACTGGAATAAAAAAAATCTATGCTGAAAAATCTGGGAAGAATTTAACTACTGAAGAAATTGTATCCCTTTATTTAGAGGATGATTTAGCAACATTTATTTTAAATAATTTTGTTGTTGCTTTGAATAATATCTTACAAGACCTTGCTCTTACATTTAATGCGAGGGGAGGTATATTTTTTGCTGGAAGTTTAATGCGAACTATTTCTGAAATGAACTCAATCAATTATATTAAAGAAGAATTTAATAAACATTCTTCAGAAGCACATAGCAATATTTTGAAAAATATTTCAATCAATTTAATAAATAAAGAACATACTCCTTTGTATGGGAACTTGAATTATTCTGTTATAAGGAGGTTACATGAATAGTTTAGATTATCTAATAGTTGGATTTTATGCAGTAGCTTTAATAGCAATTGCAACATATGTTTCAAGGTCAAAACAAGGCCAAGAAAAGACACCTGAGGAATATTTTTTGGCTGGAAGATCCCTTCCATGGTGGGCTATAGGAACCTCATTAATTGCAGCAAATATTGCTGCCGATCAAATTATAGGTATGAATGGTGATGCCTATGCATTTGGAATGGCAATTGCTGTTTACGAATGGACCGCAGCAGTAGCATTAATCGTAGTGGGAAAATTCCTTCTACCTGTTTATTTAAAACAACAAGTTTTCACTATGCCGCAACTGTTATCACAGAGATACGATACTCGTGTCAGTAAGTTGTTAGCGGTGCTGATGTTGATTATGTATGTGTTTGTTATTCTTCCAACAATTTTATGGTTGGGTGCTGGAGCTGTAAATAACTTGACTGGACTGGACCTCGTACTTTCGATGATTTTGCTTGGATTGCTTTCACTAGCATATTCGCTATATGGAGGTTTAAAAGCTGTAGCTTTCACAGATATTATACAAGTTAGCCTATTAATTTTTGCAGGGTTGTACGTTTCATATGTAGGGTTAAATGCAATTTCAGACGGTTCTGGAGCATGGGAAGGATTCATGATATTGCAGTCAGAATTTCCAGAAAAATTTGATGCATTATTATCTTACGTTCCAAAAGAACAAGATCCAGAAGCCTATGGAAATTATGTAAAGCTTCCTGGTATATGGGTTCTTATTGGCGGTATGTGGATTGCTCATTTTTATTACTGGGGAACAAATCAATATATCACTCAAAGAGCTTTAGGAGCTAAAAGCCTCAATGAAGCTCAAAATGGTTTGATGTTTGCAGGTTTTCTTAAAATACTAATGCCAGTTGTGGTTGTTCTGCCAGGCTTGATTGCCGTTGCTTTGGAGGGAACTACTATTCCATCATTGGAAGGGGATAGAAGTAATGCATATCCTTCAATGCTTTCATTATTGCCTAATGGAATTTTGGGACTAACTTTTGCTGCACTAGTAGCAGCAATTGTTTCATCTTTAGCTTCTCTAACAAATAGTGTGAGCACTATTTTTACTATGGATCTATACAAAGGAAATATGTCTATGGAAGATAAAAGTCTTGTGAAGATCGGCAGAAGGGCAGGTTTAGTTGGTTTGATTATTTCAATTATAGTCGCACCGATATTTTTAGGCAGCCTAGATTCAGCATTTCAGTACGTGCAAGAATACATGGGATTATTTAGCCCAGTTATTCTATTTGTATTTTTATCAGCAATAGTTTTAAAAAATTCGACTTCAAATTCAGTTTTATGGGGTTCAGCTGTAGCATTGGTGGCTGGTGTAGTAATGAAACTATATGTAGCAAATACTTCAGAATCTCTTATTGAACCATTCATGCATCAAATGGCAATATCTTTCTTTTTGGCGTTTGTAGTAAGCGGTCTATTATCTCCTACTAATGAAAATGCAAAAGTATTTTCACTAACTGCTGAAGATTTTAGAACATCGACTTTATTTAATGTTGGTTCAGTCACAATTGTTGCTATTTTGGCAGCAATTTATATTACTTACGCATAATTGCTATGAGATTAATATTTCTTGCTCTGTTTTCATTCAATATTTTTGCTCAAGATTTAAGTTGGGATAGAGAAAATTCTTGTCCTGTTGGTGATATGGCTTTTGTTGAAAAAGTTTTATCAGAAATGACAGTCGAAGAAAAGGTTGGTCAAACTATTATGGCTGATTTAGATTTTATTAAACCAGTAGATTTAAGAAGATATCCAATTGGTGGCATTTTGAACGGTGGAAATACTTCCCCTAATGGAAATCAACAAGCAAGCACAGATGAATGGAAAAGCCTTGCTCAAGATTTTTACGAAGAATCAATTAAGACTGGCTCAAATATTCCGATCTTGTGGGGAACAGATGCTGTTCATGGACATAGTAATGTTCTTGGTGCAACAATCTTTCCTCATAATATTGGTTTAGGTGCTTCAGCTAACGAGCAGCTTTTAGAAGCTATTGGCGCTGCAGTTGCAGAAGAAGTTTTAGCTACAGGCTTATACTGGACGTTTGCTCCTACTGTCACTGTTCCACAAGATTATAGATGGGGCAGAACATATGAAGGTTACTCTGAGAGTCCTGAGCTTGTATCAAAATTAGGTGAGTCTTTTATTTATGGTCTCCAAGGCAAAGGCGAAGAATTTTTAAAATCAAATAAAATTATTGGAACAGCTAAACACTTTCTGGGAGATGGAGGAACATATTTAGGTGTTGATCAAGGTGATACTAAAGTCGATGAAAAAACATTACAAGATATACATGGAACACCTTATTACAGTGCTTTAGATGCCTGCATTCAAACAGTTATGGCAAGTTTTAATTCATGGAATGGTTCAAAAGTACATGGAAATGAGTATTTGCTGACAGAAGTTTTAAAGAATCAAATGGGATTCGATGGTTTTGTTGTTGGTGACTGGAATGGACATGGACAAATACCTGGTTGTTCAAATGGTAGTTGTCCAGAATCTTTGATTGCTGGGGTTGATATGTATATGGTCCCAGAAAATTGGAAGGATTTATACCGCAATACACTAAGACAGGCAAAAAGTGGCGAAATTCCAATGGATAGGCTTGATGATGCAGTTAAAAGAATATTGATAGTTAAAGAAAGGCTAGGGTTATTTAGAGGTAAGATGCCCTCAAATTCTCCGTTTTCAGAAGTAGGCTTACAACGCAATAGAGATATTTCTAGACAAGCCGTAAGGGAATCAATGGTGCTACTGAAAAATAATAATAACGTCTTACCTATACAGAAAGGTAAGAAAATTTTGGTAGTAGGCTCAGATGCAAATTCACTCAGAACTCAAACTGGTGGTTGGACATTAGATTGGCAAGGTACAAATAATAAAAATTCAGATTTTCCCGGATCAATAACATTTTTACAGGCACTGAAAGAAGAACTAGGAAATGAGAATGTTACTTACGTAGAATTCTTAAATGAACTTAAGGGCGATTACGATTTAGCTATTATAGCTTATGGTGAACAACCTTATGCTGAAGGAGTAGGAGACAGATCTAACTTAAATTTTGCATCTACAAGACACATTGCTTATTTGGAACTTTTGAAAAAAAATAAAATACCTGCAGTTTCATTATTCTTTACAGGCCGACCATTGTGGGTAACAAAAGAAATAAATTTATCTGATGCTTTTGTCGTTGCATGGTTACCTGGAACAGAATCAAGAGGCATGACAGATGTTTTAGTCGATACTGATGAGTCAAATTATGATTTCACAGGCAAACTACCATTCAGTTGGCCAAAAACCACATACCAAGCAAACCTTAATTATTACGATGCTACAAGTGATCCTTTGTTTTCTTTTGGGTATGGTCTAGATTATTCAGACAAAATTTTAGTTCCAACACTCGATGAAGGTGCTGCAAACATAAATGAAGAATTAACTAAAATTGAATTATTAAAAGGGTCTATTAGTGATGGATTTATTGGATATATCCAAGAAAGCAATCTTCAACAAGTTCAAATAACAAGCAATAAAGTTACTTCGCAAAACGATATTGTGAGTGTTGACTTAATTGATGTGAACAAGCAAGACGATACATTAAATTTAAAAATTAAAGGCACAGATCATTTAAATAGCTTCTTGTTGTTATCGAAAGAAATTCTCAATCTTAGATCTTTTGACGATGGCTACATAAACATGAAAGCTAGACTTAATGAAACTAATGCCGATATAAAATATTTAATTTCATGTGGTATAGGCTGCACACCAGTTGTGGATCTATCAGAATTTTTAAAAGAATCAGAAGATTTTATTGAATACAGTCTTCCTCTTAAGTGTTTTTCTAATAATAGCAGTCTCGATTTATCAAAGGTAAATCTTCCAATGTACTTAGCCACAAAAGGACCTTTAGATATAGATTTAATGAATGTAGAGATTGGAAAAGATAAAGGCGACAAGGTACTTAAGTGTTATTAAAGCACTATTTCATGCTCTGAAATTACAATGCCATTCTCATCTGCATAAATCCATTGGCTAGATTTTATTTCCACACTATCTACCTTAAAAATACTATTGAGCTTTCCTTTACCTTCTTTTTTACTTTTTTTGGGACATGATCCCCTTGCATAAATACCAAAATCTAGAGACTGTAAAATTTCTACATCTCTAACACACCCATTTACAATTACTCCAGACCAATTATTTTGCTTCCCGAGAAGCGCTAAATTATCTCCGAGAAGCGCAACATTTTTAGAATTATTTCCGTTAATAAATAAAACTGATTTATTTCCGTCAGTGCTCAAAATTTCTCTAACTAGAGAATTATCATCAGGACAATCTACTGTTACTAATTTCCCAAAAAATTTTTTTTTATTTGAATAGCAATTAAAATCCAAAATGAAAGGTAATTCAGGATACAAGTCTAAAATATCTGGCGTTGTCATAAACAAAAGGGAGGCGAACCTCCCTTATATCTTAAACAAAAAAATTGTTTACCAGTAGTACCCGAATCTTATTACCTTTTGTGAAGGAGCTGAGTAAGCACCTCTTGGAATTCCAGCTTCAATTCCAATATACCAAGGTACAACTTCACTTTTAGCATTATAAGAAGCGTACTGAACATACCAATTATCTTTTGAATCAAGGGTTAAGAAGTAGTCAAACATCTCCCAAGCGGGTCTTTTATCTGTATAGTTTTCAAGTGGCTGACAGAAATAATTTGGTCCATCACAACCACCCTCATCGTTTAGATGCTTATCCATATTCCATGGAGTTACGTATGAATCTGACTCCCAGTGATAATTAATTCCTGGTTTAAGTTCCATACCATTTTGCAGTCGATATGTATGTTCATATCTAACGGTTAGAGCTACATCAGGAGTATAAGGCGCTTCATTTCCTTTTAAATTCACAAAGTTATTTGGATTAGTTGGGTCGATTGAAGCTCCATAATCTCTTCCAAATAAAGCATCTTGCCCATATCTCCACATAGTATTGAAATCTTCTGTGAACTCAGTGTGATAGCTTGTTACAAAACCTGACAATTTACCACCATCGTACGGCAACCAAGTATATTCAAATTCAACACCCCAATGGGTTTGTTCTCCAAAGTTTTCAGTTGTCCATAGAGTTACTCCTTGATCAAAGTAAGTGAACTGTCCAAATGTTGGTGAATTAGGATCAGAGTCGTAACCATAAACTTCGACAACATCGACAGGCAAGTTGCCTGTGAATTGTTTGCCGTCATATACGGTATAGAAAACATTAAATGCATAATTAAGCGTATTTTCTTCGTTCTTAGCTTTAATTCCCCATTCAGCTGTCGTGACATATTCTGGATCATAGTTTAAATCTACTCTTTGGCCTTCTGAATACAGAATGGAGTTACTTGGAGCAACATAGACATCCGCTAAGCTTCCAGATTTATAAGCATTAGCAAGGTAAGCATACATGAAAGATGTGTCACTCATATCCCAATCAAGCCCGAGCCTCCAAGAGAAATTATCCCAAGATTGCGAGGTATCATTATTAGTAACAACAACACCACATCCTATCATTGGAGCAACACAATCTACTCCATCTATCATTCTTCCCATTTGTATCCAATAGTCTGGTGCTAACTGATTTATTGCATCAAATGGATTTCCACCTGTGTCGTAGATTTGCGGATAACATCCGTTTCCAGTATTACAATTAATGTTTCTGCCACCAACATCTGATTTTTCATCGTATGAAAATCTTCCACCAAGAGTAAAAAATAAATCATCCCTCAAAGCATATGTAGCTTGACCATAAACTGCATAGTGATTTAACTCTCTATTGGGTTGCCAGAAGAAATCGTGTCCATTTAGCTCAGCTGTAAAATTAGCGAGCATGTCATTATCTTCGGTGCTTGAGAAAATACCACCAACCCATGCCAATTTTTCATCTGCTCCTGTAATGTAGGCGTCAAGCACATTTGATTCTGTTAAAAGTCTATTGATGTTGAAAGCCATACCATACTGGTAATTAATACCGCCATCTATTTCAAATTGGCTAGATTGCTCAAGTTCCTGATATCCATAGTTGACAGTCAAATTGGTAGTTGCATTCAATTGGCTTTTATAAATGGCTCTAAACGAATCCATAGTCATTTTATTATAACCAGGTGTATTGGCGTAAGATTGATACCTATCCTCTGAACCAAGGATATCTGTACAAGTATTTACAGGTCTGTCCTTAGCAGTAAAACCTTGTCTTGTTTTCATCAGCTCGCAACTAAGAACATTCGTCCAGCCTTTGCCATTATCTTCGTAATTTTCATACTGAAGATTAAGATCAGAGTTATCATCAATTACATAAGTAGCACTTATTCTCCAAGCACTGTCTTTAATAGCTGTGTAGAATTCTGATGGATCAGCTTTTATTTTGTTGTAAGGGTCTGAAAAATTTCCTTGACCGCATCCGTTGCCTGGCTGAGTTGAACAACCAAGGTACCATGCGTAATCGGATATATAGCTTCTTTGATCCGGGCTTGTTATTACTTGAAATTGATCGCTTATATTAGATGGAAGTCTTCTCCAATCAAGTTGCGAACCGTCCCAAAAACCATCTAAAAATGAATCTTTAGATTGCTCCATATAAGCAAATCTCAAAGCTAATTTCTCATTGATAGGTAGATTATAGTGCGCTCTAAGGCCAGCTTGATTTAGTTGACCGCCTTCGAGATTCAGTGAACCGCCTTGAACGTCAAAGTTTGGTTTTGCAGTAACTATATTTAATGTCCCTACAACTGAATTTCTTCCATATAGTGTGCCTTGAGGTCCTCTTGTTAATTCTGTTCTTTCCAAATCGAACATTAGCGCATTAGCAGCTTGGGGTCTTGCAACATAAACACCATCAACATGAATACCAACAGCAGGATCGCCTAGCTCAGTAACATTTTCAGTTCTAATACCTCTCAATGTAATTATTGGAGCGTTGGTATCAGTATTTTGTACATACAGACCGGGAATCATATTATTCAGGTCTCTAATATTATTAAGCCCCAACTCTAAAAGTTGATTACCTGATAATGCAGTTACAGCTTGAGCCGTATCAAGTATATTTTTTTCTGTTTTTGTGGCAGTTGTAACAACTACTTCCAAGCCTTCGTCTTCATCCTCAGATTCTTGTGCAAATAATGGCAAAAGCAAAAATGTAAAAAGTAAAGTTTTTAGAAATTTTTCTCGATAATTCATAGTTCCCCAATAGTGTTAAAAGACGTTAAAAAAATAAACTTATTGGCCCATTATGTCAATGATTTACATATAGTTGAACGTTGATATAATCAAGCCTGACCTTCGCTTGCTTTTGTAAATTATAAAAATATCAATGACACGTAAAATATCAATTCTTAAAAATGCTTTTTTACTGATACTGCTTGCAGCATGTTCTGGTGGTTCGTCAGGTACAAATGAGGGAATATATCCTGTGCCAACACCGGCACCAACTCCCGCACCAACACCGGCACCAACTCCTGAACCAACGCCTCAACCAACGCCTGAACCTACTCCGGCACCGAATACTTTGTATGAAGATGATTTCGAAGATTATGCGATAGATTCAGAAAATATTAGTCCTTGGAAAGCTTTCGTGAATAGATTTCAACCAGATTGCACAACCTATATTGATGGTTATCAAGTTAGTCCAGCGCCTAATGGAGAGAATATTAGTAGCATTTCTTCTGGGGAAGCTGGTCAAAATGGAGGCACACAATATTTAAATGTATTCAGTAATTACAATGACGATCAAAACTCTTACTGTTTAGAAACAAGTGTTTATCGGGAATTCATCATAAATGATTCTTTTGAGGGAGAATTTTCTTTTTCATTCGATGCTAAACGACCTGAAGCTGAAAATTATGCAGTTGTTGCTCCATCAAGTGCTAGAGCATTCATTAAAAAACTAGATCCAAATGCTGGCTTTAATACGATTGAATATATATCTAAGGATGTTACAGAAATCTCTAAAGAAAGTTGGTCAAGGCATGAATTAACAACAGAAGTAGATTCTACTGCAGAACAAGGTTATTACTTTCAATTTGGATACAATAATATCGCAACTTCGTATAATCCAAGTGGTGTTCTCTACGATAATGTTGCAATTGAGGGAGGTTTAACCCCTGAGCCAACGCCAGCTCCCACAGTTGATTTTTGTCCTAACAATACACCTAATGAATATGATGACTATACTTTGACATGGCAAGATCAATTTGATGAAGGTTCCCTTGATACAAGTGTGTGGTCTTATATGTATGGGGATGGTTCTCAATACGGTATACCTGGTTGGGGTAATAGTGAATGGCAACTTTACACCGGTGATGCTGAAAATGTTTATGTCATAAATGGATGTCTATACATTGTTCCTAAATATAGCCAATCAGAGGATCAATATTATAGCGCAAGACTAAGATCAAAAGACGGGAAAACTTTTCAATTCGGAAGGATAGATGTTGGATTCTCAGCACCCTCGATGGATGGTATTTGGCCTGCTATTTGGATGATGCCAGAAGATGATACATATGGAGGTTGGCCAAGAAGTGGTGAAATAGATTTGTTTGAAGGAAAGGATAAGTTAATTGATCAGATCAATACTACAGCTCATTATGGACATGATTACCATAGATACTATACGAGATGGACTTCTCTATCACCGCAAGACTATACCAGCGATCCTACTAATCATAATGTCATAAGTTTGTTGTGGGATAATGAAGGTTTTGAATGGTTATATAACGGACTATCTTTATTTACTGTGGAATATGCATCTTTGCCTAACTTATCTCCAAACCCTTTTCTCGAGAGATTTCATATGCTTTTAAATGCAGCAGTTGGCGGACATTATCCTGCATATGCGCCCAACCCAGATGAATATTGTAAATTGAATGATACAGCCGCGTGTTATGATTCACAGAAACTAATAATTGACTATGTCGCCTATTATCAAAAAAACTCTAACTAATTTTTTATTATTCTTTGCACCTCTTTTAATCTCTGAAACCAAAGATATTTCCATCGTTGTCCATGGAGGAGCTGGATGGTTTTCTTCGATGACAGAAGATGAAATAGAAGGAATTGAGAGTGCATTAAACAATGCAGCAGATTTGGGATATGGAATAATGCTTGAGGGTGGTTCGAGTTTAGATGCTGTAGAAAAAGCCATAATTGTCTTGGAAAATAATCCTTTATTTAATGCAGGTAAAGGGTCTGTTTATACATCAGAATTAAAACAAGAAATGGATGCATCCATAATGGATGGATCAAACCTTGATGCTGGTGCAGTTGCTTCAATTACAAGTGTGAAGAACCCTATAACCTTAGCAAGGTATGTTATGGAAAATACTGAACATGTAATGTTTTCAAGTACAGGAGCAGAAAAAATAGCAAAAGAAGCAGGCCTTGAAACTGTTAGTCCTAGTTACTTTTATTCTGAAGAGAAGCTTCAAAGGGTAAAGAAAAAAATTAAGGCTGATGCAAAAATGGGAACTGTAGGAGTAGTAGCATTAGATGCTTTTGGGAATATTGCGGCAGGCACCTCAACTGGTGGAATGACAAATAAAAAGCCGGGCAGAATTGGAGATTCACCAATTATAGGTGCAGGTACTTGGGCAGAAAATGGGGTGTGTGGAGTATCAGGAACAGGACATGGAGAATATTTTATTCGTTTAAACGTTGCTAAAGAGATTTGCGTATTAATGAAATATCAAAATCTCGAGGTAAAAAAAGCTGCTCAAATAGTTATTGACCGTCTCGCGGCTATGGGTGCCGATGGTGGTGTTATTGTATTGGATAACAAGGGGGATCCGGCAATGGTATTTAATACTCCCGCAATGGCACGAGCTTACAAAAATACACCTGATGATACTTTTGTACGAATATATAAAGATTAGTGAAAACATTCGTTGAAAATCATTTATTGAATTTAGACCTGCATGGTGTAAGGCATGCTGAGGTCAAGGATATTGTCGAAGATTTTGTTTTAACAAATCAAGATGAAATTCCATTAATTGTCATATGTGGTAATTCAGCGAAAATGATAGAAATAGTCTCTTCAACATTAAAAAATATAGATGTTAATTTCGAGGAAACCCGTTACGGTAGAATCAGAGTAAATTCTCTTTATGCGTAAATTAAAAATTATTCAAATTTTACCTACTCTGAATACAGGTGGTGTTGAAAGAGGAGTTTTAGATTTTAATAAATACCTTGTGAAAAAAGGTCATGACTCTTTCGTCATATCTAATGGGGGAAGGCAGGTTAAAAATTTAATAGAAGATGGTGGCAACCACATTCATTTACAAGTATCTAAAAAAAGTATTTTTACCTTACTTCAAGCAAAGAAACTAGCAGATATTATTAATGAAATATCTCCAGATATTGTTCATATTCGATCAAGAATTCCAGCTTGGGTATTACAAACTTCAAAAATATTTCTCAAAAACCCAAGACCCATAATATTTTCAACATTTCATGGTTTATATAGCACACCTTTTTATAGTCGAATAATGGCAAGTTTTGATAGGGTAATAGCTATCTCCAAAACCGTTGAAAAATACGTTAATGAAAATTATGAACGATATTTGAAAAGACCTCCGAGGTTGATTTATAGGGGTTCTGATGAAGAATATTTTTCTCAAAAATTTGTTCCATCGAAAATTTACATTGAAGATTTCTTCACAGATTTTCCTAACCTTAAGGATAAAAAAATAATCTCTTTCCCAGGGCGACTTTCATCCTGGAAAGGACAAGAGTCTTTCATTAAGTTAATTTCAGATTTACCTCAAGAGTTTAGTGGTTTAATTGTGGGGCCATATGAATCTGCAAAGCCCAAATACCTAAATGGTTTAAAAAAACTTATCGAAGATTACAGATTACAAAACAGAGTATATTTTTATAATGCAAAAGATGATATTAGAGAAATATATTTTTTATCAGAAGTAATTTTAAATCTATCATCAAAGCCAGAACCATTTGGCAGAACAGTTCTTGAGGCAGCTATGATGGGAAAGAAAATTGTTGGCTGGGATAGGGGGGGTCCTGGTGAAGTTCTAGAAATGTGTTTCCCACAAGGAAAAGTTGAATTTAATAATTTTGATTCTCTAGTTGATACAGTTAAAACTTTATCTGAAAAAGATGATGTTCCAAGTAATATTTTTTTAACCTCAGATTTGATGCATTCAAAGACAATTGATTTCTATTTAGACGCCATAGATAGAAATTCTTGATATTTTATATTTACTTTTTCAGTTTGTACTGAAAGCAGATTTTTACTCATAACTTCGCCAAAACAATCTTGTTGTATTGAGGATAGTTTATCTGCTTTGCCAACCCATTTTTTTATTAAAATTTTGAATGATTCATCATTGTTATCTGCTACAGATATTTTTGGTAAGACTTCACTTATATTTCCACAATTTGTCGCAAGAACCGGAACTTTGCAATACAGAGATTCATATAAAACTTTTGGAGATCCTTCTCTATCAGATGAAATAATTAAAGCATGTGCTTTGCTTAAAAGAGAACCAACGTCATTTGTTTCAGGTTGTATAAAGATAGTTTTGCTTAGCCCAAGTTCTGCTATTAACTTTTTTAAATCCTCTTCTAATTGACCGCTACCTACCATTAGTAATTTTCCGTAATCAGAACTCCATGCTCTAATAAGTCTCTGAGGATTCTTTACTGGTTCAAATCTCCCCACGTATAGAAAATATTCAGGGGTTTTTTGTTTAAAATCACTAAATCTACTTTCATCTACCCAATTCTCTAGCACCATAGATTTTTGTTGCGGTATTTGTTCTAAGGATTTTTTACTTGCCCCAAAAATAAATTGAGATTTTTTGAAAGCCGCTACATTTTTCTTCGTTCCATGAATGGTTGAAAAATGTAAATCGGCTTTAATAATGCTTGTCATTTTTTGGCCATGGGTATGAACTATATCAGGATTAATTCTTGCCATAGCATCCCGCAATTCAAGCCAAAGTAGTGGAGAATATCGCCATTGATTGGTATCAATTGCTATGTATTCAGCCCTAAATTTATCTTTAAATCTTTCAGGTCCGATAACAAGAACCTGATGACTTTTAGATTGTTCATATGATAACTCCTCGACATGTCTTTCTAGACCGGCAAAGACTTTGCTAGAAAATAAGTGAAGAATTTTCATAATATCTTTAAAAGTTTTTGAACCACTCTTTTT
>NZKB01000022.1 GCA_002692425.1 Gammaproteobacteria bacterium | reverse complement strand
ATTGGTAGACGCGCTATCTTGAGGGGGTAGTAAGCAATGCTTGTGAGGGTTCAAGTCCCTCCTTCGGCACCATTTATTCTACTGGCGGTTCATCAAATACTTCTTCAATCAAATCTTCACTTACATTCAATGTAAGTTCTTGTTTTGATATATAAGCAAGCAATAAACAAAGAATAAAGAAAACAGTTATAAGACCCCAAGTTAATTTAGAAAAAAAGTTTGAAGGTCCGAGTGGGCCAAACAAAGAATCTGAACTACCGCCGCCAAAAGCTGACCCTAAGTCAGAACCTTTACCTTGTTGCAACATAATTGAGCCAACAATCATGACAGCTAATATAACTAGTAAAATCTTGATCAACATAACTGCGCTATCTTAGCAAATTCTTTGGGGTTTAGAGAAGCCCCTCCCACTAAAAGACCGTCAATATCTGTTTTATCCGAAATACTAGAGGCATTTGAAGAATTTACACTACCACCATAAAGAACCTTTATTGGTTTGTGAAATTTACATCTAATAGAATCTACAGCCAATTGAATATCGTTTATTTCAGGAACTAAACCTGTCCCAATCGACCATATTGGTTCGTAAGCTATGATTAAATTCTCATGATTCGAATCAATTAAATCTAATTGTTCTGTAAGATAATCTGTTGTTTTTGAAGCTTCTTTTATTTGTAGTGGTTCTCCGACACATAAGATTGGCTGTAATGATTCTTGTTTTAATTGATCAAACTTTTGTTTAATTATCTCGTTTGTTTCCCTCAAAAATTGTCTTGCTTCTGAATGACCAATCAAACAATATTTTGCACCACAGTCTTTTAGCATTTCAGCTGAAAGTTGTGATGTGAACGCTCCAGACTCCTCATTTGAGACATTTTGTCCAGACAAAGTTAAACCTTTATTATTGAAAATTAGTAAATAGGGTGATGGTAAGGCAACTATGACGTTGTTAGCTGATTTTTGTTCGGCAACAAAATCTTTTATCCAACTTTCAATGAAATCTTTTGATCCATTCATCTTAAAGTTTGCGATAACTAACTTTGACATTACGAGATTAAACTTTCAATTTCTCCAAGAATAAAATCTTTATCTTTCTCAGTTTCTGCCTCAACCATAGCTCTAATTAGGGGCTGTGTTCCAGATTTTCTAACCGATATTCTTGCTTCAGGATGATTCTGTTTCAGTTTTTCAATACTCTCGATAAATATTTCAGATTCAATTACTTCAATATCAGAAACAGAAAAATTCTTTAAGCTTAATGGTTTGTAATCTATATTGTTTTTAATTCCTGCAAAATTAGTATCTAGTTCTTGCAGCGCAGCTAAAGTTTGAATTAACGCAATATTTGCATCACCACTCTCAGAGAACTCTCTTTGAATTACATTACCAGATGGTTCTGCACCAATATTTAGATTATGTTTTACCAATTCTCTTGATATATATTTGTCGCCCACATCCGTTCTCACAAAACTTACACCAAGCTTGCCAAGTGCTTCTACTATACCCTGATTCGACATTGTTGTTCCAACCACAGTATCTGAATGATCTTTGCCAATCATCTTATTGCGAGAAGCTAAAGTATATAAGATGTCGTCACCTGTAAAAATTGTACCTTTATTATCGGAAAGAACTAGCCTATCTCCATCTCCATCAACTGCTACACAGTAATCAAATTTATAATTCTTTGCATATTCAGCAAATAATTCTTGGTTTAGAACAGCGCTATTTTCGTTGATATTAAAGCCATCAGGATCGCAATTTATATTTATAGTTTTTGCACCCAATTCCCTCAACAACATAGGTGTGATCTTATAGTTTGCCCCATTAGCTGCATCCACAAGAATAGTTTTATTTTGAAGACTATTGTTGCCTTTCAAAGTGCTTTTACAGTATTCAACATATCTACCTGCTGCACTATCTATTCTGAAGGCTTTACCTAAATCCTTAGCGTTGACTGGCTTATTTGGATTTACAAGACGTTCTTCAATTTCTTGTTCCAAGTCTCTTGAAATTTTTCTGCCATATCTATTGAAGAACTTTATACCATTATCATAGTAAAGATTATGGCTTGCACTAATTACCACCCCAAATTGACCAGCATAAGTAGCAGTTAAAAAAGAAACAGCAGGAGTAGGAATTGGTCCTGCAAGTTTTACATCAATACCTGCTGAAATAAAACCTGCCTCAAGAGCTGCTTCTAACATATAGCCTGAAACTCTAGTGTCTTTGCCTATGATTACTGAATCATATCCTTTTTCTTTAATTACTTTACCTGTATGGAAGCCCAATCTTAAACAAAAATCAGGAGTAATTTCTGTATCAGAGGGGCCTCTGAATCCATCAGTTCCGAATTTCATTTAAGTACCTTGAATAGGTTTTGAAGAGCTTGAGACTTTTGTTTTTTTTGTTTTGTCTTGATCGTTATCATCACTTTTATCTCTCGGTAATGCGCCAGCCATAATATCAGAAATTTGATCTTGATCTATAGTCTCATGTTTTAATAATGCATCTGCCATGTTGTGTAATTTATCGAGATTTGCTGCAAGGATTGATCCAGCTTTTTCGTAGCATGACTGGATAATTGACCTGACCTCATCATCAATTTGTTTTGCTGTTTCCTCTGAAAAAATTCTTTTCTTTGAACCAGCAGATCTGCCAAGAAAAGGGTTCTCGTCTTCATCATCATATTTAAGTGTGCCTAATTTGTCTGAAAAACCCCACTTAGTAACCATATTTCTTGCTAAGTCAGTTGCTCTCTCAATATCATTAGATGCCCCCGTTGTAATACCATCTTTTCCGTTAATAATTTCTTCAGCTACTCGACCACCAAAGAGGCTGGTAATTTGGCTAACAAGAGCAGTCTTTGAATAGGTATAAACGTCTTCTTCAGGCAAGAACATTGTTACACCTAAAGCTCTTCCTCTAGGTATTATAGTCACTTTATAAACAGGACTATGTTCAGGTAAATTTAAACCGACTATTGCATGGCCAGCTTCATGATAAGCTGTGAGCTTCTTTTGTTCTTCATTAAGAATCATTGATTTTCTCTCAGATCCCATCATTATTTTGTCTTTAGCAAAATCTAATTCTGATTGTGAGACTTTTTTTAAATTTTTTCTGGCAGACAACAAAGCTGCTTCGTTAACTAAATTTGCAAGGTCGGCTCCTGAAAAACCTGGTGTCCCTCTTGCAATTACATTTGGTTCTACAGATTTATCAATCGGAACTTTCTTTAAATGAACGTTTAGAATTTGCTCTCTACCTTTGATATCAGGCAAACCTACCATCACCTGTCTATCAAATCTTCCAGGTCTTAGAAGCGCGGCATCAAGTACATCTGGTCTATTTGTAGCGGCAATAACAATGACTCCAAGATTTTCCTCAAAACCATCCATTTCAACTAGCAATTGGTTAAGTGTTTGCTCTCTTTCATCATGGCCACCACCTAAACCTGCTCCTCTCTGTCTTCCTACTGCATCAATTTCATCTATAAAAACAATACATGGTGAGTGTTTTTTGGCTTGTTCAAACATATCTCTTACTCTTGAAGCTCCAACACCGACAAACATCTCTACAAAATCTGAACCTGAAATGGTAAAAAACGGAACTTTTGCTTCACCAGCTACTGCTCTAGCAAGTAAAGTTTTTCCAGTACCTGGAGGACCAACCATTAATATACCCCTGGGAATTTTCCCTCCAACTTTGATAAATTTAGCTGGGTCTTTGAGGAAATCTACTAGCTCTTTTACGTCTTCTTTAGCTTCTTCACAACCAGCAACATCAGTAAAATTTGTTTTGACATGTCCGCCATCCAGAAGTTTTGCTTTGCTTCTACCAAAAGTCATTGGACCACCTTTGCCACCAACACCTCCCTGCATATTCCTCATAAATACAAAGAAAATTGCTAGAAGTAGTAGTAAGGGAAATGCGCCAATAAGGAGTTGTGACCACACGCTTGGTTTTTCTAGAGCTTCAAATGCTATTTCTACATCTGCTTCAGTGAGACTTTCATTAAGATCTTGATCACTAATATAAGCTGGCTTTTGGGTCGTATATTTTGTTCCATTAAATCTTTCAACTTCTACAGTCATTTGGTCGCCCTTGTAGACAATTGATTTAACCTTCTTTCCTTTAACTTCTTGCTTGAATTGAGAATATGTTAGTTCTTCTTTAAGTGAGCTTGCAGAGTAGTTATCCAGTAGCATGAACATCAAAGTTCCTGCCACTAACCAAAATAATATATTTCTCCCAAAGTTTTTCATGTTTCTTTTATTTAGGGACTAATCCTAACAAATAAACCTCAGCAGAAGAAGTTTTTGAAGCCTTAGGTTTTTCGACTAAAACTGTTTCAAAGCTATTCTCAAATTCTTTCTTTAATGATTTTAAATTTTGATTGGTAAATGTTTTTATTAGTAATGCTCCTTTTGTGCTTAGAATTTTTTTTGATAAATAAAGGCAAAATAAGTTCAATTCTTTATTTGCTTCATCATCAATTAATTTGATACCAGACAAGTTGACTGACATATCGCTGAGTATTAAATCTGGCTCAGTGCTCATATTGCTTATAAATACCTCAAATTCATTTGAGTAGAGATCTAGATTATGAAAATCAACGCCTTTTACTTTTTCCATTGGGAGTAAATCAAATGCATGACATTTCGTACTATCTTTTTTTAGTTTTGAAATTACTTGTGACCATCCACCAGGTGCGGAGCCCAGTTCAATTATCATTTTCGAATTCTCTATTAATTTCAGCGGATCATTAATTTGTAATAATTTATATGATGCTCTAGATCTATACCCCTCTTGTTTTGCTTTTTTAGCCCAGGTATCTTGTATTTCTTTCAAATTAATTTGATTTGAGTAATTTCGTATTCTTTTATGCCGCCAGGAGTATCTACTTCAACAAATTCTCCGAGTTCTTTTTTAATCAAGGATCTGGCTATTGGAGTAGTAAAGGAAATGGTATTTCTCTCAATATCTGCTTCTGCATCTCCAACTATCTGATAAGTTTTTTTCTCTTCTGAGTCTAAGTCCTTAATAGTTACAGTTGAGCCAAAAATTACCCTATCTTCAACTCCCATTGTTTTATATTCAACAACTTGTGAAACTGATAATACTTCCTCTAATTCTCTTATTCTTGCTTCATTAAGCCCCTGTTCTTCTCTTGCTGCATGATATTCTGCATTTTCTTTTAAATCTCCATGCGCTCGTGCTTCAGAAATAGCATCGATAATTTCTTGTCTTTTGATATTTTTTAAATGATCAAGCTCAGATCTGAGTTTAGACTGTCCTTCTGGAGTAATTGGCTTCTTTTCCATCTTTAAGATAATTGAAGTGGTTTATATTCCCAATTCTCCACTCCTTTCTCTAAAGATTCAACAATTGCGAACCCTCCGGAGATTGTTGTGGTAAAAAATATACTATGTTCTAAAGCAGATCTTCTTATGGAAAATGAATCTTTGATAGATTGTCTACCTTCTGTTGTATTAATAATCATATCTATTTCTTTGTTTAAAATAGCATCTACGATATGGGGCCTCCCTTCCATAACCTTATTAATAATTTTCACTTCAATACCTGCATCTGTAAGGGCCTTTGCAGTCCCTTTAGTAGCTACAATATTAAAACCCAAATTGACTAATTTAGAGCATAAATCAGGGAGATACTTTCTATCGCTATCTTTGACGCTCACAAAGATATTTCCATTATTCGGTATAGTTTCACCTGCGCCCTTAATTGCCTTTCCAAAAGCTTCGCCAAAACAGTCACCTCTACCCATAACCTCTCCAGTTGATTTCATTTCTGGACCAAGAATAGGGTCAACTTTTCTGAATTTATTAAAAGGGAAAACTGGGGCCTTAACTGCATAATTAGTTGGCATTATTTCTGCGTCAAATCCAAGTTCACTCAATGATTTTCCAGCTATGACTTTAGATGCAATTTTGGCAAGGGAATTGCCAATACATTTTGAGAGAAAGGGTATTGTTCTTGAAGCTCTGGGGTTAACTTCGATCATGTAAAATTTATCATCCTTAATAGCAACCTGAGCATTCATAAGACCAACTACATTTAATTTTTTTGCAACTGCTTTAATCTCTTTTTTTAATGCGTAAAGCTGAGTATCTCCAACACTGTAAGGTGGAAAGGAACAAGAACTATCGCCAGAATGTATGCCAGCTTCCTCAATATGTTGCAGAACACCTCCAATAAGTGTTTTTTCACCATCGCAAATGACGTCGATATCAAGTTCAACTGCATCGTCTAAAAACTTTTCAATTAAAAGCGGATTATCATGTGATATGTTCGCAACTTTGGTCAAGTAATTATTAAAATCACTATCAGTGTATATCAGCTCCATTGCTCTTCCTCCTAAAACATAAGATGGCCTAACAATGACCGGATAACTTAATTCCATTACAGCTTTTTTTGCATCTTCAGCAGACTGAGCGATCCTGTTTTCAGGCTGCAGAAAATTAAAATCAGATAAAAAAGTTTTAAATTTTTCCCTGTTTTCAGCTATATCTATGGATGCAGGAGGTGTTCCAAGGATTTTTACGCCATTTCTTTCAAATTCATCAGTAAGTTTTAATGGGGTTTGACCACCAAATTGAACCACCACTCCATATGGATTTTCATGTCTGATAATTTCAAAGACATCTTCTGCGACTATAGGTTCAAAGTACAATTTATCCGACACATCAAAATCTGTTGAGACTGTCTCAGGGTTAGAGTTGATCATTATTGTTTCGATATTTTCTTCCCTAAAAGCTAAGGCAGCCTGAACACAACAATAATCAAATTCAATTCCCTGTCCAATTCGGTTTGGGCCACTTCCTAATACAATAATTTTTTTCTTACTAGAAACTTCTGACTCATTAAATTCATCGTAGGTTGAATATAAATAATTAGTTGTACTATCAAATTCTGCTGCACATGAATCAACCCTTTTAAAGACTGGGTGTACCCCTAATTGATATCTATGCTCTCGAACTTTTTCCTCATTTAGATTTAAGAGTTTTGCTATTCTTGCATCTGAGAATCCTTTCTTTTTAAAGAATTTCATTTCCTTAGCTTCGATCTTCTCTAAACTTGTTTCTTGAATGGACTTTTCGTCATCCACAATATCTTTAATTTGGTGCAGAAACCATTTATCAACTTTACAAGAAACAAAAACTTCATCCATGGACCAGCCTCTCCTAAAAGCGTCTGCAATAAACCATAAACGCTTTTCACCTGGAGTTGATAGCTCAAGTTTTAGTGCTCCATTACCTTCGTTTTCTTTTAGAATGCTCGATAATCCATTTAACCCATTCTCCATTGATCTAATAGCCTTCTGAAAAGATTCTTGAAAATTTCTACCAATTGCCATAACTTCGCCAACTGATTTCATTTGAGTCGTCAATCTGGGGTCAGTTTCAGGAAATTTTTCAAAATTAAATCTAGGGATTTTAGTCACGACGTAATCAATTGTTGGTTCAAATGAAGCTGGCGTCTTTCCGTCAGTAATATCATTCTTTAGCTCATCTAATGTGTAACCTACTGCCAGTAATGCTGCTACTTTTGCAATAGGGAAGCCAGTGGCTTTTGAAGCAAGTGCTGATGATCTGCTTACCCGAGGATTCATTTCTATCACAACTAAACGACCAGTTTCAGGATCTTGAGCAAATTGAACGTTTGATCCTCCAGTCTCTACACCAATTCTCCTTAAAACTTTGAAAGATGCGTCCCTCATTTCTTGATATTCTTTATCAGTCAATGTTTGTGCTGGTGCAACAGTGATTGAATCACCAGTGTGCACTCCCATTGGATCAACATTTTCAATTGAACAAACGATAATGCAGTTATCGTTTTTATCTCTGACAACTTCCATTTCAAATTCCTTCCAACCAACTAGAGATTCATCAATCAGAAGTTCTTTAGTGGGTGAAAGTTTTAAACCATTCATACAAATTTCTTCAAATTCTTTGAGGTTGTAAGCAATTCCACCTCCAGTCCCACCTAATGTGAATGATGGTCTAATTACACATGGCAACCCTATATCTTTGTGTATTTTCCAAGCGTCTTCCATAGAATGAGCAAAACCCGATCGCGGTGTATCAAGACCAAGCTCTTTCATGCATTTATCAAATTTCTCTCTATCTTCAGCATTATCAATCGCCTCTCTATTTGCACCAATCATTTCAACTGAGTGTTTTTCAAGTATGCCTCTTTTAGCTAAATCTAAGGAAACATTTAAGCCTGTTTGACCACCCATAGTTGGCAGGATTGCATCAGGTTTCTCTTTTTCAATAATCTTTTCAAGGGTCTGCCAATCGACCGGTTCAATATAGGTTGCATCTGCTATATTAGGATCTGTCATAATGGTTGCTGGATTAGAATTTACCAATACAACCCTGTATCCATTGTCTCGCAAAGCTTTACATGCCTGTGTACCTGAATAATCAAATTCACAAGCTTGCCCAATAATTATTGGCCCTGAACCTACAATCAAAATAGTTTTAATATCTTCTCTTTTAGGCATTCATATCCTCGAAAAATTTTTCAAATAAAATCTCAAATTCTTTAGGTCCTGGACTTGCCTCAGGATGGCACTGAATTGAATAAAAAGGCTTTTCAATGTGTTCAATACCTTGTATTGAACCGTCAAAAAGGGATTTATGTGTAACAACAATATCATCTCTCTGCTCAACTTGAGCAACCGCAAAATTATGATTTTGCGAAGTTATAAAAACTGTATTATTTTTTAAATCGTGTACTGGATGGTTAGCACCATGATGGCCAAATGGCATTTTCTCAATCTCAAGGTTGTATGCTAATGACATAATTTGATGTCCTAAGCAGATGCCAAAAATTGGTATATCTAATTTCATCATTTCTTTTACTTCATTTACTGCTTCAGTTAAGACTTTTGGATCTCCAGGTCCGTTTGAGAGAAATATTCCATTTGGATTTAAAGCTTTTATATCTTTTGCACTTGTTGAAGGAGGTACAACTGTAATATCACCACCCATACTTTTCATTATTCGTAAAATATTTTCTTTAATACCAAAATCTACTGCCACAATCCTGAGTTTTTTTGGTGTTTTTGGAGCTCCGTATGCATATGGTTTTAACACAGCAACATTTTCAGTAAAATTTTTTCCGTCCATGGTGCCAAATTTCTTTATCTCAGAAACAGCCTCTTCATCAGTAAACAACTTTGAAGGATATATAGCTCCGATTTTACAACCTTCGTCTCTTAGAATTTTTGTTAGATGTCTTGTATCAATATCTGAAATACAAATTGTTTTTTGTTCAATTAAGAAATCCTGCAAAGACATTTTTGAACGATAGTTACTAGGAAAATCGCAAAAATTTTTGACCACCAAACCACGAGCAGCAATATTTTTAGATTCATTATCCTCAAAATTTATTCCTGTATTACCAATGTGTGGGTATGTAAAAGTTATTATTTGGCCGTCGTAAGATGGGTCTGTAAGAATCTCTTGATATCCAGTAATAGCTGTATTAAAAACTACTTCGCCAATACCAATTTTTTTAAATCCAAAACCAATACCTTCGAATGAAATTCCATTCTCAAGTAGGAGCTTTGCTGCAAACTTCATTTTCGCTTCCGAATACTATAAAGAAGTTAGAACATAATTTACAGATCATTTAGAATTAACCCTATGTCAATTTCAATTAAAAGTATAAAAGACATTGAAAAAATGAAAATTGCTGGTCGAAAAGCAACTAGTGTCTTGGAAATGCTAAAAAATTATGTCGTGCCTGGAGTAAGTACTGCCGAGCTAGATTCTTTAGCTTTTAAATTTATTACAGAAGAGTTGAAATGTATTCCTGCAAATATAGGTTATGGTGGCTTTCCCAAAACCCTTTGCACTTCAATAAATAACGTAATTTGTCATGGAATTCCAAGTGAGACAAAGATTCTGAAGGATGGAGACATAGTTAATATTGATGTTACCGTAATTGATGATGAGTGGCATGGAGATACCTCTCAAATGTATTTAGTTGGTAATGTTGCTCCTCATGCCAAACGGCTTGTGGATGTTACTAAAGATTGTCTTATTGCTGGTATAGAAGAAGTTAAGCCAGGCGCAAGACTCGGAGATATTGGTTTTGCAATTCAGAACTTGGCAGAAACTAATCATTATTCAGTAGTTAGGGATTATTGTGGTCACGGGATTGGCAAAGTCTATCATGAGGAGCCACAAATTATGCATTATGGTAATAAGGGTGAGGGATTAGAACTTGAAGAAGGAATGACTTTCACCATAGAGCCCATGATTAATTTAGGCACCTATCAATCAAAAGTTTTAAATGATGGCTGGACAGTAGTTACTAAAGATGGAAAACTTTCTGCTCAATGGGAACATACCGTTGCTGTTACAAAAGATGGTTATGAAATCTTAACTTTGGGAGAATAGAATATGAAGCTACCTATTGAAGCAAAAGGGATTCCAAGCCAAGATGAAAAAGGGTTGCTCAGCATAAGATATCAAAGTTTTAAACAATCAAATAATGCAACAAACGAGTTTATTTTAGATGAGAATTCTATTACTACCCATCTTGTAACAGATGAAGCTATTGAAGATATCCCTACGGCTTGGTTGAAGTTGTATTTATTATCTTTGAGATATTTCAAACCCAACGAACTAAACCTTGATAATATCTTTTCCGTGTTGCCTAACTTAGCGTGGACAAATAAAGGTCCTATAAGACCTGAAAAACTTAAAGGGCCTCTTTCTGATGAAAGTTTACAAATATATACACTCGATAAATTTCCACCAATGACAAATTTTGTAATGCCTGATGAAGTCAGAATTGCTGACACTTCAAGAGTGCGTTTAGGTGCTTATCTAGGCAAAGGCACAACTATTATGCATGAAGGTTTTGTAAATTATAATGCTGGCACAGAAGGTCCAAATATGATTGAAGGTCGAATATCCGCAGGAGTATTCATTAAAAAAAATTCAGATTTGGGTGGTGGATCTTCCACCATGGGCACCTTATCAGGAGGTAATGAAGAAGTTATTTCAGTAGGCGAAAGATGTCTGTTGGGTGCCAATTCAGGAATAGGAATTTCTTTAGGCAATAACTGTACTGTTGAAGCAGGACTTTATATTACTGCTGGAACGAAAATCACTCTCCTTAATGAAGGAAATAATATTGTTAAAGCTCGAGCTCTTAGCGGTAAAAATGGTATCTTATATTACAGAGACTCCACCACTGGGAAAGTTTGTGCAAAGACTAATGAAGGTGAGTTTCAGTTGAACGATGCTTTGCATAAGAATAATTAATATTGGAAATTCAATTAACACAAGATCTAGTTCGTAAAGAATCTATAACTCCCAATGATGCTGGTTGCCTAAAATACATTGAAGATTTCCTAAGTGAGCGCGCTTTTCAAAGTGAAATATTAACCTATGGCAGAGTAAAAAACTTATGGAGTGTAAAACGCAATTCTGGACCTCTTTTAGTTTTTCTTGGTCATGTCGATGTTGTGCCAACTGGTCCGGTTGAACAATGGGAACATAGCCCATTTTCAGGTTTTGATGATGGGACTTTTATAAATGGTCGAGGCACAGGTGATATGAAGGGTGGTATTGCTTGTTTTATGTCTGCTCTCTCAAGAGTTAATGTCGATGATCTTAATTACTCAGTTGGTTTTTTAATTACTGCTGATGAAGAAGGTCCATCAAAAGACGGCACTGTAAAGGTAGTTGAAGAACTTATGAAGAGAAATGAGAAAATTGATTATTGTTTGATAGGTGAACCATCAACACTGGAGACAGTTGGAGACAACATTAGAATTGGCCGCAGAGGTTCAATAAATATAGAGCTGGAAATATTGGGTAAACAAGGACATGCAGCTTACCCAGCGAGGGTCGATAATCCAATACATAAAGTTGTGCCATTTTTGGATAAAATTTTGAGGGAAGTTTGGGATGAAGGTAATGAACATTTTCCACCAACATCCCTACAAGTAACTAATATCACTGCTGGTGTAGGAGCACACAACGTCACACCCAATAATTTAAATTTAAAATTTAATCTTAGGTTTTCAACGCAAATTACTGCAGAAAAAATTCAAGAGAAGATAAATTTATTTTTAACAAACGAGGGCATTAAACATAAAATTTCTTTTGATGTAAATGCAGAGCCTTTTTATTCTCAGCCAAAATTATTTACTAAAATTGTTAACAAAAGTATTCAAGAAATTCAGAATTTTGAAACTACTTTGTCATGTTCAGGTGGGACCTCAGATGGTCGATTCATAGCAAAAACAGGTTGTGAAATTGTGGAGCTTGGACCGAAATTTGAAACGATTCATAAAATAAATGAAAAAATAGAAAAGGGTGAATTGGAACGATTAACCGATATTTACCATCAAATCTTATTAAATCTAAATGAAGAGACAAATAACTAAACTTTTTGTATAGAATAGACATTGTCGAAACATGAGAATGAAAAAATTACTTACACTTTTTGCCCTTCTTGCACTTGCTGCCTGCAGTGATAAAGAAGAGCCTCTAGAAGAACTTTTTCTTGAACTGGATGCAAGTTCAGAAAATGTCGACTATGGTGATACTTTCACTTTGACCTGGCAATCAAATGCAAGTCAATGTTATGCAGGAGGAAGATGGTTTGGTGAAAAATCTACATCAGGCACTGAAGAAATAGAGATTAAAAGAGGTGGAATTAGTACATTCATCTTGGATTGCCGAAGAAATAATGATTTCATAAATCAGGCAGTAGCCGTCACAATTGTAAAAAATACTGTTGATCATTTTGTTTTTACAGAAAGAGCAGAAGAACCAGATTTTGTTGTGGAATATTCAGAGAGTGAAAAAGTTATTTTTGCAAGCCAAGCTCGAGGCGATATGAATGATGATACTCTTCCAGATATCGTATTTGGAGTTCAGCTGAGGGATATCAATGATAACAGCTTAGTCCAAACAAAATTTCTACAAATGCTTGGTGGTCCACTCCCAATAATTACTGAGATTGCTACAGATGAATGTAACGGAGTAAGTAACCTTGTTGCCAAAGATCTCGATCAAGATGGTTACACAGATGTTGTTGGCCACACTACAGACTATGAAAGACAAAACTTGAATACTTCAAAAATTTGCATTTTTAAGGGCACAGAGACAGGTCTAGTTTTAGATAATGAACATATTGCCAACGACACATCTCTTGATCTAAATAGTGCAGGCGTTAGAGCCGCTGCCTTAATAGATCGAAACAATGATGTCACGCTAGATTTATATTTAGTGGGTGATGGAAAAGAGTATTGGGTAGAAGTTGGAGCAACTGATGGTCCAAAATTTGAAGAATTCGATTATGACAATACTATTCTTGCTGATCAAACTATCACTGCAATGACTGCTTTTGATTTTGATTCCGATGCAAATGAGGACATTGTAATGACTGTCAACGATAATAATGGTTCAGGCAGATTTATTACTGTTCCAAAATCTGGTGATGGAACAAATTGGGCAGAAGCTCAAGCATATGAAAATATTCCAACTTTAAAATCCCTGCAAACAATCGTCTTCGATCAAGACACAGATATTGATGTTTTTGTTATGGGTGATGAGAACCCATCGAATGGTATTGATTTAAGTGCCAATTCTGTTTTTAGAATCTATGAAACAGGTGAAGTAAATATTTTAGAAAATATTATTGATATAGATTTTACTAAACAAGCTACATCATCTTTAAGTAGGCATGTAATCTATGCCGATTACGATACTGATTTTGATGGAGGTGATTTGCTCGTTTCTTTCGAAGACTTTGGAGATAACTCGGCTAGCTTTCTTATAGTAGAAAAACAAGAAACAACCGACGAAGAGGATGTTACAACCTATAGTTATGTTGCTCTAGATAATGAGGAATTAGCTGTTGCAAATACACCTACAGAGCATGCATACACAATCTTTCTTGACTATAACAATGATTTTGACATCGATGTAGTGTTTGCTCTAAAAGGCGAATTAAATCCTGAGACTAACCTAAAAACTTTGAACTTTTATATTCAAACTAACGAATCAAATTAATTCTATTTTATGAATAAAAAAGGCGGTCATCTCTAACCGCCTTTATCTCAATAAATCTATATCTATGTTTTCGCAACTTTAGCTTTAGCTCCATCTGCTGATTTGGCTATACCAAAAACTGCAACTGCAACTAATGCGAGCCCAATCACTACATAGTATTGAATCATAAACTCGAATACTGGCGATATGCTTTCCAGCCCAGCATCAAGTGCTTCACCACCAAGCAAGCCTGCCAGAACACCGCCAATTGCTGATGCTAGGAACCACAAGCCAAACATCTGTCCAATATATTTACGCGGTGCATATTGAGCAAAAGCTGACAATCCTATAGGAGATAAAGCTAACTCTCCCCAAGTTTGTAATAAATAAGTAATGATTAACCATTGCATCCCAACAGGACTTACTTCCATTGCAAGCTGAACTGCATAAAGCATGACCGCAAAACTTAAGGCCATAAAAAATAAACCAATCGCAAACTTGACTGGTAGTGATGGATCTAAGTTCATCCTACCCAGATTCATCCAGATACCAGCAAATATCGGGGCAAAAATCACCACGAATATTGGGTTAGCAAATTGTAACCAGCCAATTGGAATGATAAAGCCGCCGACTGACAAATCAGTGTAGTCACGGGCAAAGATGCTCAAAGAGCTTGCTGATTGATCAAAGCCTGACCAAAAAGCAGCTGCACCAATAAATAAGATTAATAGTAAGAAAAGATTTTTCTTCTCAACTTGTGTTAATCCAGCAAAAAGAAATAAATAACTGAAGTAAACAAAAGCAACACCAGTTAAAAAGATTGCAAAATTCTCAGCAAATGCTTTTGGTTCAAAACCAATAATGCCCATTAAGCCCAGAGCTATGACTACTACCATCAAACCTGCAGTAATTTTTGACCATTTAATATATGAGTCTCTTTGCGCTTGTGGCATATCATTTGGTTTATTACCGGCTTCACCTAATAAATGTCTAAAATTCAGATATTGCAGCACACCAAAGAACATTCCTACTCCTGCAGCACCAAATCCCCAATGCCAACCAATCTTTTCACCTAAATATGAACAAATAAGGAAGCCTAATGTTGAGCCAATATTAATAGACATATAAAAAATGGTGTAACCAGCTTGAACTCGAGAGTCTCCTGGCTTATAAAGTTGACCAACTATAGTGGAAATATTACCTTTCAAAAGACCGGTACCTAAGACTACTAGTATCAAGCCCAAAAAGAAGGTTTCAGTCAATGGCATAGCTAGTGTAAAGTGCCCAAGAGCAATAATTATTGCCCCAATTAGTACAGCTTTTTGATGGCCAAGAACATTATCAGCAAGCCAACCGCCAGGTATGACCATAAAATAAACAAAACCAACATAAATACCATAAATTGCTTGCGCATCTATTTGAGATAAACCCAAGCCAGGATTAAAGCCGGTTACTGCACCAGTCATGTACAAAACTAGTAATGCTCTCATGCCGTAATATGACATTCTCTCCCACATTTCAGTAAAGAATAAAGTCACCATCCCTTTCGGATGACCAAAAAACCATGTATCGTTTGTTGTAAGATTTTTTTGAATACTCATAAGTACGAATTACATTAGCACATTATGGAAAATAAATTTACATATCCTGGCATTTTTTCACGTCTTATGTCTTTTACCTATGACATATTTCTAGTAGCTGCTTTGTGGTTTCTATTTGGATTTATTTTTCTTGGTTTATATAAACTAGTATTTTCAGAGAACGATTTTTTCCCCCCTCCAATTGGTGCATTGATAATTTTTCTAACGACAGCAGGATATTACGTTTATTTTTGGTCCAATGGACGCAATACGCTTGGGATGAGCACTTGGAATCATGAAATTATTTCAGATAATCAGACAAAACTCACTATCAAACAAGCTCTAAAAAGATTCTTGCTCTATGTGCTACTGAGCGTAATCGGTATGATTTGGATATTACTAGATAAAGAAAATAAATGTTTACCAGACAGAATTCTAAAATTAAAAATTGTTAAAAGAACAAACGCTTCCTGAAGGTGTAGTACAACAAAATTAACACTACTGGAAATGCTTGCAGATAATAAGGCAACATAAAAACTGAAATTGAATCAGCAAAAACTGACTCAACAAATCCATATATTAAGCAAGCTCCAAAACCGTATACCAAAATTCGGTTTACATTCAGAGTTTTTGCAAATGATAAAAGTATTTCAAGGCCTACTAAAAAGATCACGATGTAGCAGAGAAAATTTAGACTCCTTCTAAGTAATTCTGTTTTTGATACGAGGCTAAATTTTTCAAAAGAGGCAGATGAGTTCTCAATTAATTCTGTGAATGTGAGGTGCTTAATATTTTTGTTGTAGTTCAACTCGCTAAATTCACCGCTATATTGGTCAGTAATAGAAAGATTTCCCTCTCCATCAAAGCTAAGTGAGAGCTCCTCAGAAACCATCACAAAACTATTATCCTTTATTCTTTCGATCTCAATGATCACTGGCTGATTATCGTAGGAAGAAGACACTTTTGATTTTCTGAAATCTTCTGCATTTTTTGTTAGTTCAGGTATGACGTATTCATATGAAGCCATGCTAAAAAAAATTACGGGAGCAAAAATCATCAGAGCATATTTGGTCTTATTAAGCCCAGCTTGGCGTATGGTATTGAAGGCTCTAAGAAAGCCAGCATCAACAAATACTGCAAGAAAACCAACAACAGCTGCCAAGTAAATAAAACTCCTCATTCTATAGGGTTCTGTTGCAAGCAAATAACTTAAAGCATCTAAATATGAATAGTTATCGTTTATATCTTCTATTTCTGAAAAGAAATTAAATGAAAAATCAATCGCTGAAATTATCAGGAGTGCCCCAAGAAATGAAAGCATAGATTTTTTAAAAATATAACTATATGCCTTCATAGCCAAATCCTTTCTTTACTTTTTTGCTTGTTAGAACAAGGGCTAAAATTAAAACCATCAAATGCATCCAATAGAAATCAAATACTAAGGCTGCTAAATTGGTCACACTTACTTCAAAGGCAGACATTGCTAATAAAATATAGAGAATATTAAAGATTGCTAAGAAAAAATAAGTTTTCTCTCGCCCAAAAAAAGCGCTATAACTGGAAAAAACGACCGAAAAAATAAATGAAATTACGCAAAAAATTGGCAAGGTGAATCGGACAAAGATTTCTTTAAGATTATCCAATGTCAGGTTATTGAATAATGCTACTGTTGAAATATATTCATCTGAAGAGTAATCCTCAATCGGTATATTGGCTGTATTAAATTTTGAAATAACATTTCTTTCGTTATCAAATAAAAAACCATCATTCAAAATTAAACTAACTCCTGTTGGAGTATCTTCAATGACACCTGTATTTCCGTAAATAAAGGTTTCTATTGATTGGGAGTTTATGAAAATTAAATCTCGATAAACATCGTTATCCTTATTACCAAATACGTTGAATGTGTCAGCCTGCAATGAAACTAATCCATTGGGTGCAAGAATTTTTGAGGCAAAAGTATTATCTTTATCTAACAAATCTTCACCTTTGCTGGTGAAATAAGGTGCAACAAATGCACTCAAAAGAACAGACAGAGAAAATATTGCGACAAGAACGTATTTTTGACTGGATAAAAGTCTTCCAGCAGTCATAGATCCAGCAGTCAAAACAGTATCATGATTTTTAAAAATTGGTGTTAAAACAAAACCCAAGGCTAAAAAGACACTGATTGGAAAAACCAAGTTAATTAATCCTGGAGAGAACAAAACTAGAGCAAATAGTATGTTTTCAGCGGAAATTTTGCCTACTTCTGCCTGAGAAAGGAAGATATTGAACCTAGAAAGTAAAACTAATCCAAAAAGGACTAGAGAAACCCAGCAAATGTTTACTATAATTTCCTTACTGATATAACGTGAAATAATCACTTCTTAAGAATATCAAAAAGGAGAAAAAATGGCATT
>NZKB01000021.1 GCA_002692425.1 Gammaproteobacteria bacterium | reverse complement strand
TTCTGCTTTCTTGATAAGTGTAAAAGTTATATCTAAATCTCCTTCATTTGGCATTATTAAACCGATTTTCTTACCTTTGAGATAATTACTTTTTAAACTAACCAATCCGGAGAAATCAAAATTCGAGGGTATCTTGTTGGTAGCACTATCCTTAGGGTCTCTACCTGCAATACTTTTCAGAACAACAGCAGCATCAAATACACTTCTTGCCATGGGGCCTGCTGTATCCTGGGTAGAGGAAATTGGAATTATGCCATGTCTGCTTACTAAACCTACTGTTGGTTTAATACCTACCACTCCATTAATGGATGCAGGGCAAGTTATAGAACCATTTGTTTCAGTTCCTATTGATACTGGCACTAAGCCTAAAGCAACAGCAGCCGCACTGCCGGAACTTGAACCGCAAGGATTATAATCAAGGTTGTAGGGATTCCTTGTTTGCCCACCGTAGCTTGACCACCCACTCACTGAGTTTCTGCCTCGAAAATTTGCCCATTCTGAAAGATTTGCTTTGCCTACAACCAAGAAACCCGTTTTTTTTAACCTACTCACCAAGTGAGCATCTCTTCTTGGATAATTATCAAGCATAGAGAGCGATCCTGCAGTATTTGGTAATCCTCGGGAATCAATATTGTCTTTAATGATTATCGGCACACCTTGCCACTCTTTATTTCTGCCATAAACGTATGATTTGTACATCGTAGTTGAATCATAAGTAGCAATGATTGAATTAACCTCAGTATCTAATTGATTTATTTCCTCTAAATAGTTTTCTAGGAAAGCCTTTTTATTTTGACTCAGAGCTATAGCTTCTTTAAATTCCAAAACAGAAAGAGACTTTAATGATTCAGCATTGCATAAAATGGAAGATAAGAATAAAAAAAAGATGGCTTTATTATTCATAAAACCATCTTATAGAATTTTTGGTATTTGATTAAGTTTAAGCGAGAAAAAAAACCATCATTTTATAGGGGTAAAAACATGAGAGTATAATTGTTTCTTTTCCCGCTCACACTCAATTAAATTCTGGATATGCCTCTACGCCAATTTCTTCAGCATCAAGTCCTTTTTTCTGAATTTCTTCAGAAGCTGCTACTGCTACTAGAAAATTGAGTAAATACAAAAATGCAAAAGTTAGCACAAAGCCCCAGGCTGCAATAGCTAAGGCACCAGTTGCTTGACCTGCAAATGTCGCGCCATCATTAGTCATTGGTACAACCATGATGCCAAAAACACCAGCTGTTCCATGAGCTGAAATTGCGCCAACAGGATCATCAACTTTGAAGAACTGTTCATAAGCAACTAAAGATCCGTAACAAAGCAGACCACCGCAAGCACCAATCATTGTAGCTTCTAAGCCTGTTGGTGTTGCAGGAGAAGCTGTTATGGCAACTAAACCTCCAATAGCACCATTTAGTGCGTATAGCAGATTTGTTTTCTTAAAGAAAACCCTTGCTACAACTAGACATGCTATAACGCCTCCAGCTGCTGCTGCATTTGTATTCATAACAACATTTGCTACTTCATTTGCTATTGCCGCATTGTCCATTGCTAAAGCTGAACCACCATTGAAGCCAAACCAGCCTAACCATAAGATGAATGTACCTAATGCTGCTGCTGGTAAGTTAGACCCATAAAGCTTATTTGTTTTAGCTTTAGGAAAAAGACCATAGAACTTCCCAGTTTCTTTGCCATATTTGCCTAATCTAGGACCAATAAAGATAGCCGCTGCAAGTGCACATGAAGCACCTAATAAGTGAACTGTTCCTGATCCAGCGTAATCTGAATAACCATAATCACTTGAAAGGAATCCTCCGCCCCAATTCCAATATCCTTGAACGGGGTATACAAAACCAGCAATAAACGCTGCTAGAGCAAAGAAAGGCCATTGATTCATACGTTCAGCAACTGCACCAGAAACAATAGAAACTGCTGTTGCAACGAAAACTACCTGAAAAAAGAAATCAGAAGCATTTGCTGCATAAGGTGTGCCATCATCTTCGTAACCTTCGATCCCTGTTCCTCCAGGTTCAGTATTCATCCATTCAAGTGTAAAGACAGGCAATACACCATTTCCAGCTGAAGCATACAGAGCTGCATAACCACAAAACATAAACATTGTGCACGCTATAGAGTACAAGCCTATATTTTTAGTGACAATTTCTGCTGTATTTTTCTTTCGAACAAGTCCTGCTTCAAGCATGGTAAATCCAGCTGCCATCCACATGACAAGAGCACCCATCATAATGTAATAAAAAGTATTAAGTGAATACGCTAATTCTTCCATATTATTCTCCGAAAATTAAAATGAGGCGCCTAGAGAAAAAACAACACCATCTTCATCTTCCATGCCATTGCCTTCCTCAGCTTCAAATGATGTATAACCGATTGAAGCATCGTAACCAAATAATGGAAAAGCGTATGCAACTAGAAAATTAGTACCATATTCATTGTAGTCCCCATATGAGACTGTAACGTAATCGTCAGAATAAGAGGCTTCCATGTAAGTAGCATCACCTTCAAGTGGTGAATAATAAGAAACACCTATTCCTTCGTAGGAAGCTGAGAAATAAAACTCCTCAAAATCTCCAGTAGTGCCAGGGTAAGCATAATCGATGTAACCTACATCGTAATCAAAGCCCATTTCAGAAGTCCCAGAATAACCAGCATAAGTATCTAGCTCAAGACCTGCACCTCCAAAAGCGACGTTTGAACCCCATGTTCCTGCGTAGAAACCAGATTCATCTGCGTAATCAAAACCACCACTATAGCCTGCCTCATCCATCGTCTGGGTCATGCCTCGCCATACATAGTTGCTCGAAAAAGTAAAGTTTGCTGATAAATCAGCAAGTAACGGTAGTGTGAGAAACATGACTAATGTCAACATTCCCTTTTTCATAAACATCTCCTTAAAAATGCGCTATAAAAAAAAGGGTCAAACCTTTGCATAGAAAATTAAGCGCGTTCCTTCAGCATTTGCTTACTTCCGTCCGTAGTTGGATGAACGATTCCGCTCCTTTTTCACCATGGAGATGGTCTAACTTTTAACCCATGTTAAATGGGCTCCTTTTATCCCATGGAGTATGGGCTATAAACACATGTTATAAATATACATTATCCAAATTAATACCCTATAATAAAAAAGTCAACAGATAAAAACGAATAAGCAAACTTAATGCAAAAATGAAAGGTAAGTTTAAGATAAACGATCATGATGCTTGCGGTACAGGCATAATATTCAGCAAAAATAACACAATCAGCCATTCAATAATATCAAGAGCTCTTCTATCCCTGAAAAATATGAAACATAGAGGGGCACTAAGTTATGATGGAATGACTCCTGATGGTTGTGGAATTCTTATAGATTTAGACCGAAAATTCTATCAAAAAAAACTGCTGGAAGAGCAAAATCATATTCTTCCAAATAAGTTTGCCATTGCAGTTTTACTAGTTCAAGAAGGTTTTGATCATGTTGAAGTGATGTCTAACATCTGTTCAAAATTTGACTTAAAAATTGTTGCAGAGAGAAATCTTAATGTTGACAAGAAAATTTTAGGGGAACTTGCACAAAAATCTTGTCCTCGTTTCATTCAATTTTTTATCTCTCCAAAGAAAAATAATTTATCTAATGACCTTGAGCCGATTTATTTTAAAATTAAAAAGTATCTAGATAACAGTTTTTGTGCTGAAAAAGAACTTTATTGTGCTAGTTTTTCGGAAACTACTATTGTTTATAAGGGTCTAATTCATCCAGATCTTTTTGCTGAATTTTATACAGATCTAGCAGATACGTCTCTTTCTTCAGCATCTGCCACTTTTCATGTAAGGTTTTCAACAAATACTTCACCTAAGTGGCACCTAGCGCAACCATACAGGTTGATAGCCCATAATGGTGAAATTAACACTATTAGTGGCAATAGAAATTGGGCTACTGCGAGAGTTGAAAATTTTGAATCTCAGAAACTAGGAGACTTAAAAGAATATTACCCTTTAATAAATCAAGAGGGTTCTGACTCATCTTCATTAGACAATATACTGGAATTATTTACTTTGGGTGGAGTGAATATTGGTAGAGCTGCAAGAATGCTCATGCCACCATCATGGCAAAATACCGACCTTATTGATCCTGATGAGAAAGCTTTTCATGAATACAATTCAATGCATATGGAAGCTTGGGACGGTCCAGCTCTAATCTGTTTTCAAAGCAATGAATTTATTTCCTGTTTTCTGGATCGAAATGGGCTAAGGCCTGCAAGGATAGAGCATTTTGACGATGATTCAATTTGTATTTCGTCTGAAGTTGGATCAAATCATATTAAGAATTTAAAACGGGTTGGTACTGGAAGATTAGGACCTGGAGGATTAATACTTTTCGATAGAAATTCGAAAGAATTATTAATGGATGATCAAGTTGACAAAAAACTTGCGCTCTCTAACCCATATAGAAAATGGCTCAAAGAAAATGCCAAACATCTCGAAGCTAAATTACATGAATACAGTGGTCCAGAAATGCGTGAAATTTCTGATAAATATTATCAACAGTCTTGTAAATCTTTCTTGTTGAATAACGAAGAAATACAAATGCTTAAAACATATGCAATCGAAAGTAATGAGCCAACAGGGTCAATGGGAGACGACACCCCAATATCACCTATAAGTGAAAAAATTAGATCAATTTATGACAATTGTAGGCAGAAATTTGCTCAGGTAACCAATCCCCCAATAGATTCTTTGCGAGAAAAATCAGTAATGTCATTGGAGACTTGTTTGGGGCCTGAGCTAAATATTTTTGAAGAAACTGCTCAACACGCTAATCGTATAGTCGTGAATTCGCCTATTCTTTCTCATAAAAAATTTAATCTTTTGTTAAAAAATAAGAAATTTCCATGCAAACGATTTTCCTTAGAATATCAAGAATCAGAAGGCCTACAAACTGCTATTGAAAAGGTTTTAGAAGATGTTGTAAAAACAGTCAAAGTTGGGACAAATATCGTTATTTTGGATGAAAAACAATCTAGTCTAAAAATTCCGGTTATACCAGCACTTTTAATTACATCTGCACTTCATCATAGGCTTATTGCAGAGAATTTAAGAACAAAATGCAATGTTATTGTGAATTCAGCATCTGCAAGGGATAACCATCAAATTGCTTGCCTAATTGCTTTTGGTGCAACCTGTGTTCACCCTTGGCTAGGCTTACAAACCATTTTAAAAATAGCACACAAGAATCATTCGGAGATGAACTCAAACGATCTGTGTGTTTCATATAGAAAATGTCTAAACAAAGGCCTCCTAAAAATTATGTCAAAAATGGGGATATCAAATGTGTCTAGCTATAGAGGTTCGGGTTTATTTGAAGTAATCGGTTTTTCTGACGAAGTGAATAGACTATGTTTCCCAAAAAATGAATCTCTTATAAAAGGAGACTCATTTAATGACATACATGAAAATATTCTGCACACAATATCTTCTGATGATAATGATGTAAAGATAGCAAAAGGATTGCATAAATATAAACACGGTGGTGAGGATCATGCTTTCAACCCTGATGTAGTCATGAACCTTCAAAATTCATTAAAAATTGGCTCCTACGAAGGATTTAAAAAGTACTCTAAACATGTAGATTCCAGAAAAAATTTAGCAATAAGAGACTACTTCGAACTTGAATCTAATAAGAAATCTATAAGTATCGAAGAAGTTGAACCCATTGAAGCTATTTTAGCTAGATTTGATTCAGCTGGCATGAGTTTAGGATCAATGTCGCCACATGCTCATGAAACATTAGCTGCAGCGATGAATGGGCTAGGATGCAGATCAAATTCAGGTGAGGGGGGTGAAGATCCAAAAAGGTATGGAACTCAACTTGAATCTAAAATTAAACAAATTGCATCAGGTAGATTTGGAGTCACACCTCATTACCTTAGAAATGCGGAAGTATTACAGATTAAGATTGCTCAAGGAGCCAAACCAGGTGAGGGTGGCCAGCTACCAGGTTCAAAAGTTGATTCTTATATCGCACAACTAAGATATTCTAAGCCAGGTATAACATTAATTTCGCCACCACCTCACCATGATATTTATTCAATAGAGGATCTCGCTCAACTTATTTATGATTTAAAGCAAGTTAACCCTAAAGCAATGGTTTCAGTTAAACTTGTTTCGGAACCAGGCGTGGGTATTGTTGCTGCGGGAGTAGTAAAAGCAAACGCCGATTTCATTACTATTTCCGGTCACGACGGCGGTACTGGAGCAAGTCCAATATCCTCTATAAGACACGCAGGTTCTCCGTGGGAGACTGGAATGTTTGAAACACAAAACACGTTGCTACAAAGCAATCTTAGATCCAAAGTGAGGCTTCAAACTGATGGAGGTCTAAAGACAGCTCAAGATGTAGTTAAAGCAGCTATATTTGGTGCAGATTCATTTGGATTTGGTACGGCACCGATGATTGCTATGGGATGTAAGTATCTGAGAATTTGTCATTTAAATAACTGCGCAACAGGTGTCGCAACTCAGCAATTAAGGATAATTGATGAACACTTCGTAGGGGAAGTTGAGAAAGTACAAAAATTCTTTGAATACACTGCTACAGAAGTTCGAGAGTTGCTTGCAATGTTAGGGTTCAAAACATTAGATGAAATTATAGGCAATACGGCTTTATTGAAATTAAAAGATAGTTCAAAAAAAGAGTCGCTAAAGCTAGGATTTGATGGGCTATTAGACCGTTATAGACCTAATAAAAAACAATCAAATATAATGAATAAGAATTTAATAAATAATTCCTTAAGCGACGAATCATTAACTAATACACTTTCCAAAAAATTCAAAAAGAATATTGCGAAAGGCAAAGGGGGATCATTTAATTTTGAAATCAAGAACACTCATAGAACTATTGGTGCAAGATTGGCTGGAGATATTGCTGAAAAATATGGTAGAGACGGTTTTCCTGAAAAACTCATTCTTAATTTTAAAGGTGATGCTGGACAAAGTTTTGGTTGCTGGAATTCCAAAGGAGTTGAATTGAAACTAATTGGTTTAGCCAATGATTATGTTGGGAAAGGAATGAATGGCGGGAAGATTGTGATAACAAAACACAAGCATCTTAAAGAAGATAGATCAGTACTTGCAGGCAATACATGTTTGTTTGGAGCTACAGGGGGAGAATTCTATGCATCAGGCGTTGTAGGTGAGAGATTTGCTGTAAGGAATTCGGGTGCAAAAGCAATCATAGAGGGCAGTGGAGACCATTGTTGCGAGTATATGACAGGGGGTGAAGTAATTGTTTTAGGTCCTGTTGGAGATAATTTTGGTGCGGGCATGACAGGCGGTTTTGCATATGTATTTGATGAAGACAGAAGTTTCGTTGATAAATGCAATAAAGATTTGGTGTCGTTTAACAGAATCACCTCTCAAGAAATGGAGTCACATCGGTCATATCTTAAAGATCGAATAATGCATTTTATAAAAGAAACAAATAGCGAGGTTGGTAAAATAATATTAGAGGATTTTGAAAAGTATCAAAGCCTATTTTGGATAGTGACACCATACGCTGAAAACTTAACAAAAATTATTCAGAAGACTCGCGAGGACGCAGCATAATGTCAACGAATTTTGAATTCATTGATATCAAGAGGATAGAACCTGAAACAAAACCAATTAGTGCACGAAAAGTTGATTTTGGTGAAATATATGAGACTCAAAATATTGATTCAGTTAAAGAACAATCTAGCAGATGTTTGGACTGTGGCAATCCTTATTGCGAGTGGAAGTGCCCACTTCATAATTACATACCTGATTGGCTAAAGCTCGCACAAGAAGGTTCAATTCAAGAGGCGGCCGATTTATGTCATGAGACAAATTCTTTTCCAGAAATATGTGGGAGAATCTGCCCACAAGAAAAGCTCTGTGAGGGTGCATGTACTTTAAATACAGGATATGAAGCCGTCACTATTGGTCAGATTGAGAAGTATATTACTGATAAAGCTCTTGCTGAAGGATGGAAACCAAAAAAGTATATCGAAAATTTTTCTGCCCAAACTGTTTCAATAATTGGTGCTGGTCCTGCAGGTCTTGCGTGTGCTGAAAACCTCATTAGAAGAGGAGTTAATTGTACTGTTTATGACCGATATTCTGAGATAGGCGGATTATTAACCTACGGAATACCTGAGTTCAAATTGGAAAAAAAGGTTGTGTTAAAACGACGCGAGTTGCTCGAAGAGCTAGGTGTAAAGTTTGTCTTAAATTATGAAGTTAATGATGCAAGGATGTCAGAAATTGAACATAAAAGTGATGCAGTATTTTTAGGTTTAGGCACGTACGAGTCGATTAAAGGAAACATATCTGGAGATAAAAAAGATGGTGTTGTTGAAGCACTTCCATATCTTGTTAAAAATACTGAATATCTTATGTCGGATGAGGATGCAGAGAGCATCAATTTTAGTGGTAAAAATGTGGTGGTCTTGGGAGGTGGAGATACTGCTATGGACTGTGTTAGAACAGCCATAAGACAACAAGCAAAAAGTGTCACTTGTGTGTACAGAAGAGATAGAGATAATATGCCTGGTTCGGAGAAAGAAATAAAGCATGCAATCGAAGAAGGGGTAGAGTTTTTATTTAACTCCCAACCTTTAGAAATAATAGGAAATGGTAAAGTGAGACAATTAAAAATTGGTCAAACCAAACTTGGAAAACCAGATAGCTCTGGAAGAAGAAAACCTATCTTAGTTGAAGGTTCCGAAAAAACACTCGAAATCGATAAACTCGTCATTGCTTTTGGTTATCAAGCAGATCAACAAAGCTTTGTTTCTAAAAATGATATAAGAGTATCTGAAAGGGGTCTGATTGCCCTGGAAAATAAAAAATATAAATATCAGACTTCAAATCCTAAGTTTTTTGCTGGAGGAGATATGATCATAGGTTCAAGCTTGGCTGTGCATGCTATAGCGCATGGGAGAGATGCTGCGAAAGAAATTATAAAATTTCTTAAAACCTAGAGTTATACTGAGAGCATGGATGCAAACTTAATTCTTCTAATTGTCCAAGTAGTTGCGGCCTTAGGTGTGGTTATTTCTGTTGTTTATCTTGGTGTTCAGATCCATCAACAAAATGAAATAACCAAAGCACAATTCGGTCACTCTTTGACTCAGAGACAATATGAAAGATACTTTGCAACAACAAGAGATTCAGAATTTGCTGATTTTCTAGCTAAAGATTGGGATGGAGAGTTAACACATGGTGAACAGTGGAGAGTAGCTATGTTTATAGTTATGGCGCTTGTTGATATTTTTGATGTTTATGAAAAAGTTCAAAAAGGTTTTGTCGATGAAAAACATTTAACAATCCGGATGAATGCCCTAAAACTTGGCACTATGAAAACTAAACTTGCAAAAGGTACCTGGGACTTTTGGAAAGCTACAAGAGATAAAAAATTTATTGAATGGTTTGAACAAGAAATGTTTGGAGATGAGGCACCAAAATGGACTCGTGAGCCCAGTGATGTGCCAGATGGAATCAAATCTAGTATAAGAGAATAATTCTAAGCGAATTGTGCTTTTGCTGTCGCGATTAAGTTTTTTTTGAGCTCTTCATTATTTAGATGAAATCTATCAACTTCGTTATCCCAATCTAAATCCTTGAAATCATTCAGCCCTTTTTTATACCAAACTTCATCTTTGAATTCATCTCCACTATGAAATTTTAAACTAGTTTTAAGTAACCAAGTTCTGTTTGATGGTTCATTTATTGTTTTAAAAATTTCATCACACTTTTCGTTTTGACCATTTAAAAAATAAGCAAAAAATAAATTATTTGTTCTTCTATCTGAATTACTATCAGCAAATGGAACAGGATCTATTTCGTACAATTTTTCCCAGACTTTCACCCCCTCAGGAATTTTATTAGATCTAAGGAGAGCATCGCCATAGATTGACATTACTGTAGGATTATTTGGATTGGCATTATAAGAAATTGTGGCAAATTTTAGCATTTGTGGATAGTCATGTAGTGATAAATAAACTTCACCCAAAAGTCTATTAGCATTCCAATCATTTTCATTTTTTTCTTTGGCAACATCTAAGGCTGCAAACATTTCACTGACCCATTCATCCGTTTGTTCAACAAAACCCATACCCATTGCTTGCCCCATAGTACACGCTTTCCAGGAATAGGGTAGGGGGTTATCCTTATCAGCCTCGATAGCTAAATTAAGCATCTTTAGTGCTTCTGCATTAGATTCTTTGTTGTACTTCTGATTAAGTGCTCTTCCCTTGAGCATGTAATCATATGAGGTCATACTCTTTGTTGGTTTTCTATATGCTCTTTTTAAGCTTTTGATTTCAATGTTACCCACAGTCTGGTTAATGATTTTTTTCACAATTTCATCTTGTACTTCAAAAATATCTGTTTTTACACGATCGTACTTATTTGACCAAAGGACGTTTCCCTCCTCAGTCTCTGACAGTTCTACCGAGATCCTCAATCTATTCTCAATTGCTCTTATGCTTCCAGAAACTAGATAATCAGCATTCCATTTTGTGGCAAACTCATCGGCCGAAAGATTTTCATTCCTACACTCAAAACATGCTTTACGAGATACAATTTCAACTTCTTTTATCATTGAAAATTCACTAATTAAGTCTTCAACAATACCATCCACTAAAAATAAACCTTCATCATCTTTGTTTAAATTTTCAAAAGGTAGTACAGCGATTTTTGGGACTAAATTATCTGTTCTTGAGGCACTTTTATCGTTTATCTCAGAATCACTTTCTTCAGATCTTAAGAAATAAGCTATTACTAAAAAAATGGGTAAAAACGCTGGAATTCCTACAAACAGTGTTTGCATAAAAAGTTCTGAAGAAATTCCTAAAGTATCTTTAATAGAAACATTGCTGACTACAACACTTGCAACTTGTATTAAGGCAAAACCAGCTACTATATATGCTGTAGCACTTTTCCATAGCACATTAAAAATCTTCTTTAACATTAAGGTACTATTTTAGCTGAGGTTCCTAAACCTGATCCATAGACAACAGCATTCAGCCATAGTCTATTGGTGCCTAGTGCTGCACCTCTAAAGTTTGGCTCCCCTGCAAATAAAATTACTTGACCTCTACCAATTCTTTCACGTGTTAAGTATGCTGAATTAGCAATTCTTTGCGATGCTTCTGGCCAAACTAACCCACTCATCCGCACATTTAAATCTGTTTTAGGTGGCATATCTGACCAATTAATTGACCTATATGTTTCATCATCACTCTCAACTAGTTCACCAATTCTGACTGGTGCATCTGAGTTATTCCCTGTCATCAAAATAGGATAATTCGCATACAAAACGGGTAGGGTGCTTATGCTTCCATAAGTTAACCAATGCTCATCATCTATTCTTCCAGCTACAAAAGACCCTGAGGGCATGAATAAAGATTGCCACTCATCTCTTTTTTCGAGTTGAGCTTTGTTATATTTATTCTTGCTGCCTTCCCAAGGATATTCCACGTCAAAATCAATTTTGTTGTCGTTTGTTTTTTCCATGTCAATTTCAATATTCAAAGCTCCAAGTTCTCTTTGTAGGTCAATATTATAATCTTCACTTTTATCAAACGTACTTGATACTTGTCTTACAGAGCCAATACCATTCTCAAAGCTTAGACTCCTAGAGCTAGAATTATGTGCTATTAAAGTACCACCTTGTCTGACCCATTCTTTCAGACTATTCATTTCAGAATTTGAAAGATTTAAATAACCACTAGGCATAATTATTGTGTTGTAACGACGAAGATCACCATAATTTAATGACGAACCATTGACCATGCTGTGCCTAATACCAAGATGATGATCTAGCGACCACCAACTGACACCAACATCGTAAGAACTAAAATCTTGATGGCCCATAAGCGCAATCTGCGGGCGTTCCAACAACTTAAAATGTTCTCCACCCCAATCAGGCAACTCCTCTGCTCCAAAACCTGATGAGATTGATGCAACAGGCAAATTTAATTCTGATGCTATCGCACTTACAGCAGAGCTTAAATCCTCATAGTCAGGGTTATCCATATCAATAACAACAACACTACCTCGGGGCAGCGATTGATTGGATAAAAGTGCATCTTTATCAATAACCCTCACTTCAACTCCAAGTTCCATTAATCTTGCAGCAAAAGCAACTGATCGGTCATCTATGCCATTGACTGCCCACATAAGAGCATCTTCCTGAACATTGACACTTGCTTCAATTGGTTTCCATTTTTTAAGATTTTTTTGAATATTCTCTTGCACAGTTACTGCTTCAAGGCCATACATCATGGTCAAATTAAATGCAGTTGTGTCATACATTATTGAAGAGCTATTCTTTAGTCTCTGTCTTCTTTCCTCTTCAAGAACTGATTCGATAATTTCAGCATCAAACTCAAGTATCGCTGCAATGAGTGGTGCTTCGGGTTGAAGATTTGGAATAATCATACTTCCTGCAGGGACTGTAAAATTTTCAACTGAGTCCCCGCTTTGTTTTAAAGCTGATTTTGTTTCAATAGGCGAGGTGTTAATATAGAGTTCAATATCCTGAGCTTCGAGTTTTTCAGCTAATGTATTAAGTCTGCCTATGTTTTCTGTAGGCAATACAACAAATGTTTGATTAGCATATTCACTATTTTTGGAGATATTATATTTTCTCCCATCCCAGAAATCCTGATACATAGCCTTCGTATGTTTTTCAAGAGTTTTGAGGTTGGCTATGGTACTAACAAACTGATGGTGAACTGATTCTTTATAGGATTGTATAGTTCCTTCAGGTCTTCTTACACCGTCTTCAGACATTCTGGATTGCTCATACAGGATTCCTAAACTTCCTCTAAATTGAATGTAAAATGAGTAGCCAGGATAAAGGTCTTCATGCCATTCTCCGGTGTAGAAACGCCAATTATTATCATCAAATGCTTTTGCTTGATCATCAGCGAAAATATTTCCCCATTTAAGTAAGTCTTTATCAATATTTGTATTAATTGGCTCTCTAGGAGGGCCTGTCATAAAAGTATCCTGAGCACCCATCTCGTGACCATCAACTAAAATTTGTGGACGCCATTTGTTGATTAAAGGAACTCTTCCTTGCGTTTCTGGCTGAGTAAGATAAAACCAATCTCTGTTGAGATCAAAATAATAGTGATTTGTCCTTCCATACGGCCAATCACCGGTATGCAGAAGAGCTTGATCATCATAATTTGGTGCTGTCCCTCTATATTGCTCAAGAGATTTTACAAACCTATCTCTGCCATCTGGGTTCATCATAGGGTCAACAATTACTATCATATTATCTAGCATGTTGGTTACTGAAGTATCATTGCTTGCTATTAGATGGTAAATAATGCCTAATGCAGCATCTGCACCAGATGTTTCGTTACCATGAATAGAATATGCCATCCAGGCAGTTGCAGGTAACGATTCAATTAAGGATTTAGCTTCACGATCAGAAGTAGATCTAGCATCAGATAGTTTAGAAATAGATTCTTGTAAATTATCTAAATTGGCTAAGTTTGTAGGAGATGATATAAATAATGCATATAAAGTACGGCCTTCATGTGTTTTACCATATTCAACTACTTTTATTCTATCAGACTCTTTAGAATAGGCTTTAATAGCATTTTCTATTTGACGAGGACTTGCAACTCTGGTGCCATAGTCGAAATCTAAAAAATTATCTGGATGTTGGATAGATGGATCATAATTGCCATTCAAAATCTTTAATTTGTATAAATCTTTAGATAATGTAGTAGGTTTCATTAGGTCAGCTAATAAATAATGCGGAGAAAGAAGGGTAAGTAGCAAAATAAATCTGTAAATCATAAAAAATCCAATAATTGAGTAAGTAAAACCAATATTAATATAAAAATTAATAAAAAATGTTCAATTTTTATAAAAAATGGAAAATAGGGGCCTAAAGTACGTTTTAACGAAGATTTTATGAAATTAGTGATAGTAATCGAATATCTATTAGTAAATTACCTTAAACGAAGAATTTGAAAGTATGTTTTCTTTCAAAATCATATTTATTTTATCTTTTTTAAGAAATTACTAATTTTAAAATTTATTTCAACATTGCTTTTACTAACTTTTATAAATTATAAATTCTATCTCAATTTTCTTTGGGGGAGGTTATCATTTTTTTCCACACTTTTATCCACATATATATAACTACGCATAATATATATTATGTTAAATTAATAGAGATAAAAAAAGAGTTATATGTAACTGCTGATGTTCTTTTATAATATGGTCTTTAGAGTATTATGAATTAATTGTTTGAATTTTATTTAACATAATATTTGAGATATTATGAGTACCATGCATGTTTACCGAATTTATTTTTTGGTACCCTTGTTTGAGTATCAATATATTCGGCAAAACCGCCTACAACGTTTTCTAAGTATGTTTTTAGCATATGTTTTACGTAAAAATTCCATAAAAAGAACTTCACAACTGGATTTTTATAAGGCAATTCTGGCGATACTCTTATTTTTAGAGACGAATTTTTCTGATTTCCTTCAACTAACCATTCCACTCGTGCTAATTTTCTTTTTACGCCAATATTAAGCACATACCCTGTATCATCCCATTTTATAAACTCTCTACGGTATTTAAGCCCATTTAAGTACTTTACATAATCTATTGAACCGATGCCTGGCCATTTATCTGTTTCATTTTCAGCACAAAACGGATGATAATTTTCTAAATTACCGCTTTTTCGTATTTCTGCTAAAACTTCAGATTTGCTTCTATTTATGCTTTTTCTGGCTTCAACGTGCATTTCTTTCCATATAAACTACTTTATAATTTTCATTATAGCATTTCTCTAAAATCCTTTTAAAATCATGCTTTTCATGAAATATAATTGATTTTTTATTCATTGGTTTAGTGTTAATTTCGGCACATATTTTTAAATCTTCGCCAAAATTTTCAATAATATATTTATATAAAATCGAGCCTAAACCAGTATTTTCAAGATTTTTTGATACACCTATCCTATCAACGTAGAGAAATTCTTTATATTTTCTATTGAAGTAAAGATAATTTTTTGATTCATACTCTGAATCTTCCCTAAAACAAATCATAAATGCAGCAATTCTCCCTTTTATCTTCAGGCCCTTTGAGCACTTGCTCATATTGATCAGTCTTTTTAAATGTTGAATATCTTTTAGTGCTCCTAACATCGGAGTGAGACTCTGGTTTAAAGCATAAATCTCATCTAATTCACTTTCTATGCAGTTTTTAAGGTCTTCCAATTTCATATATTTCTTTTACTTATATCATTCTAACTTAGCTAAAAATAAATGTGACTTTTGTTAATAAGTCAGTAAAATAGCCACAATGGCAGGAAAAGATACGATTGAAATGCAAGGAACTGTAATTGAGGTTCTTCCCAATACTGTTTTTAGAGTGAAATTAGAAAATGATCATGTCATAACTGCACACATCTCTGGACGTATGAGAAAGAACTATATACGTATTCTAAACGGTGATTCTGTAACTGTTGAGATGTCGCCTTATGACCTTTCCAAAGGCCGTATTACATTCAGATCTAAGTGATTTTTTCTTTTGAATTAGAAGCTTTGACTACTATCTTTTTGCTTTTGACTGATAGTTTAACTGAACTACCTCTTTTGATTTTATCTTCAATTAACATTGTTGAGATTGGCTTTTTCACAAGCTTATCCACTGCTCTAGATAACGGCCTTGCCCCTAATTTAGGATCATAGCCCTGCTCAAGAATTAATTTTACAACATCACTATTAAAATCAATATCTATGCCCTTTTCATTCAATTTTGCTTCAACATCAATTATTAGTTTTTCAACTACTGATTCTAAGTTTTGATTTGAGAGGTTATTAAAATTTATTATCCCATCAAGTCTATTTCTGAACTCAGGAGTGAATGCTTTTGAAACTGCTTTTTCAAACTTATCATCAGTCCCCTGCTCGATAAAGCCTACTGATTCTCCATCAGCTTCAACCGCACCTGTATTTGAAGTCATGACTATAATTGTATTTTTAAAGTTTATACTTCGTCCATTGCTATCTGTAAGATTCCCGTAATCGAAGATTTGGAGCAATATATTAAAGATATCAGGATGAGCTTTTTCTATTTCATCAAGCAGCAAAACAGAATGTGGTTTTTTGTTAACTTCTTCTGTTAAATAGCCACCTTGTTCGTACCCAACATAACCTGGAGGGGAGCCTATTAATTTAGAAATACTATGTTTCTCCATGAATTCAGACATATCAAGTCTTACAAACTCAATACCGAGGAAGAAAGCTAGTTGTTTGGTTAGTTCTGTTTTACCAACACCTGTAGGCCCTGTAAATAAGAAAGAACAAATAGGTTTTTCATCATTACCAATGCCTGCTTTTGATGTCTTAACAGCTGAAACTACATCGTTAATAGCATGATCTTGTCCAAATATTACAGATCTTAAATTACCTTCAAGACTGTTTAAATTCTCTTTACTTGAAGCATTCAGCTGCATAGTAGGAATTTTTGTAATTTTAGAAATCAACGCCTCAATGTCTGATTTCCTTATAATCTTGCCTTTTGCTTTGGATAGTTTTTTTTGTGAGCCAGCTTCGTCGATTAAATCAATTGCTTTGTCAGGAAGTTTAGAGTCTTGTAAATACTTATTAGAGAGCTCTACTGCTGATTTTAGGGCTTCTTTTGAATAAGTTATGCCATGATAGTCCTCGAATTTATTTTTAAGCCCCGCAAGGATTTCTACAGCTTGATCAATTGATGGTTCTTCAATCTGCACTTTCTGAAATCTTCTCGATAGTGAATTGTTTCTTTCAAAAATTTGACGATATTCTTTGTATGTGGTGGCTCCAATACATTTAATATCACCTCTAGCTAATGCTGGTTTCAAAAGATTTGATGCATCCAACGCACCACCTGAGGCAGAGCCTGCTCCTATAATTGTGTGTATCTCATCAACAAAAAGAATTATCTTCTCCGACTTTTTAAGATAGTCCATCATGGACTTCATTTTCTTCTCGAAATCTCCTCTATATTTAGTTCCAGCGACTAAACTACCCACGTCGAGCGACATAACCTGATATTCATTAAAAATTTCTGGTGCTTTGCCATCTGCGATTGCCTTTGAAAGGCCTTCTGCTATCGCGGTTTTCCCTACTCCAGACTCACCGACTAAAATCGGATTATTTTTACGTCTGCGACCTAAAACTTGAAATAATCTTTCTAGAGTGTCTGTTCTTCCGATTAAAGGATCAATCTCTCCGTCTTTTGCAAGGTTATTTAGGTTTGTTAAAAACTCTGGATGGGTCTCTTTTTCTTTTGGAGATTCTTCAGTACTTTCTACAGTTTCAACGGCGGTATTTTTACCATGAGATATGTATTCAACTACATCAAGCCTTGATATGTTTCTTCGGCTTAGCATGTATACTGCGTAACTCTCTTTTTCAGAGAATAATGCTGCCAACAAATTCTCGCCATTCACTTCTGTTTTGCCACTTGATTGGACATGAAAAATTGCTCTTTGCAAAACTCTCTGGAATGCTAAAGTAGGCTGAATCTCTTTCTTATCAACAGATTTGGGCACATTTTTTTTGATATATTCTTTGATTTCTTTCTGCAAACTTTCAATATCAACAGATAGATGATCAAACACCCTTCTTGAAGAATCTTCTTTTGTTAAAACAAGAAGAAGGTGCTCAATAGTAACGAATTCATCGTTGTTATCAGAGCATTCTTTGAACAAAGAATTAAGAGTATTTTCTAGATCTTTTGAAAGCATATATTAACTATATCTAATCTTTTCCCAATTCTTCAATATCTGATTTCAAAGGATGTTCATTTTCTTTTGAAAATTTATTGATTTGTTGTGATTTTGTTTCTGCAATTTCCTGTGAAAATGCTCCACAAAAACCTCTTCCTTTACTGTGTATTTCAAGCATTATTTCTGTAGATTTTGCATGGTCAAATCCAAAAAATTTTTGAATAACATAAACAACAAATTCCATTGGTGTGAAATCGTCGTTAAATATTACAACTGTGAATAATGGGGGTCTGTCTACCTTAAGTTCTACTTCTTCTAACTCTACCGTTCCAGTAGAAAAATCGTCTTGTGCCATTTTTTTAATCAAATTTCTTGATTAATAGTCTACCAAACTCAGAACAGCTTACCTCTTTTGCATCATCTATTAAACGTGCAAAATCATATGTAACTTTTTTCTTCTGAATAGTTTTTTCCATTGAATTAATAATCAAGTCAGCTGCTTCAATCCACCCCATGTGTCTCAACATCATCTCAGCTGACAGAATGAGTGATCCAGGATTCACCTTGTCTTGACCAGCGTATTTTGGTGCAGTTCCATGTGTTGCCTCAAATACTGCTGTTGTGTCTCCCAAGTTTGCTCCTGGTGCAATTCCTATTCCTCCAACTTGAGCTGCTAGAGCATCAGAGATGTAATCACCATTTAAGTTTGGAGAAGCTAAAACATCATATTCAGCTGGTCTATGTAAAATTTGTTGAAGAAATGCATCACAAATAACGTCTTTGACAATAATATCTTTACCATTATTTGGATTCTTGAAAATATGCCAAGGTCCACCATCAAGTGGTTTCCCACCAAATTCATCTCTAGCTAATTCATACCCCCAGTCTCTGAATGCACCCTCAGTAAATTTCTGAATATTTCCTTTATGAATCAATGAAACTGAGTCTCTATCATTTTGAATAGCGTACTCGAAAGATTTTCTGATTAATCTTTTACTACCATCCGATGATATAGGTTTAATTCCAATTCCACAGTTTTCTGTGAACCGAATTTTCTCAACTCCAAAATCCTTACCCAGAATATCAATTAGTTTATTTGCTTCTTCTGTATTAGCTTCAAATTCAACACCTGCATATATGTCTTCAGAATTTTCTCTGAATATAACCATATCCACAAGATCTGGTCTTTTCACAGGGCTAGGAGTGCCGGCAAAGTATTTTACAGGCCTTAGACAAACATATAAATCGAGTTTTTGTCTTATTGCCACATTAAGAGATCTTATTCCTCCTCCAACTGGAGTTGTAAGCGGTCCTTTAATTGAAACGTTATATTCTTTGCAAGCATCTAGAGTTTCTTGTGGCATCCACTCATCATTTCCATAAATTTCAACTGCTTTTTCTCCACAAAAAATTTCCATCCAAATAATTTCTTTTTTTCCTTTGTAAGCAGACTTAACTGCGGCATTTACAACATCTATCATTACAGGTGTAATATCTACCCCAATACCATCCCCTTCTATGAATGGAATTATCGGTTTGTCAGGTACAACTAATTGATTATCTTTGTAAGAAATCTTTTCGCCTATGGAAGGAACTATAATTTTTGATGATGACATAGCTAAAATTTGGCTTGATTATACTTACATTTACATTAAATATTAAGACTCTAACAACAATAAAGTATGGTAAAACAAAAAAAAGTAATAGTTGGCATATCTGGGGGAGTAGATTCTTCAGTTACTGCATTACTTCTTAAATCAGCAGGATATGATGTTCAAGGCATTTTTATGAAGAATTGGACCAATAACGCACCCAACATTGAATGTACATCTGAGGAGGATTTTAAAGATGCTGAGAAAGTTTGCGATCAAATAGGTATACCTCTTCATCAAGCTAATTTCTCAGCAGATTATTGGGATAAAGTATTTTCAAAATTCTTGTCAGATCACAATGCTGGTCTTACACCAAACCCAGATATTCTCTGTAATAAAGAAATTAAATTCGGGGCATTTTTAGATTATTGCCTAGAGACTGGTGCCGATTATATAGCCACTGGTCATTATGCCAGACTTGAATGCATTGCTAAGAATACGAAATTAAAAAGAGGTTTGGATAAATCTAAAGATCAATCTTATTTTTTGCATCAAGTAAGTGGGGCCGATCTTGATAGAGCTTTGTTTCCTCTTGGTGAGCTTTCAAAAGACCAAGTTAGATCGATTGCAAGAGACAATAATTTAATTAATGCTGATAAAAAGGACTCAGTTGGAATATGCTTTATCGGAAAAAATAATTACAACAATTTTATTTCAAATTTCCTCGGAAAAAATCCTGGCGAAATAGTGGATGAAAATGGAACAAAATTAGGTAATCATGAAGGATTAATGTATTTCACCCTAGGCCAGAGACAAGGGATTGGTATCGGAGGTGTAAAAGGAAGAGATCAGGCATCCTGGTATGTTGCTCACAAAGATCAAAAATCAAATCAACTTGTTGTAGTGCAAGGAGCAGATAATGATCTCTTATTTAGCAATGGTTGTTATTTAGATGAAGTGCATTGGATAAACGAGAAATTAGCAACCAATACAAACTGTGAGGTTCAAATCAGATACCAATCTGATCCAGTCTCTGCAAAAATAATTCAGATTGAACAAGGTTATAAGATTAACTTCTCTGAACCCATAGCAGCTGTTACTCCTGGACAGTCAGCAGTCATATATCAGGGCGAAGTATGTTTGGGTGGTGCAGTAATTAAAGAAAGAATTTCAGAAAATTATTTTAACTGGGCTGATAATCAAGGTTATAATACCGAAGTCTATGAATGACAGTCTCAAAAATTTGTCCCCCTTAGACGGAAGATACCAAAATAAAACAAAACAAACACGCGAAATTTTTTCAGAGCATGCTCTTATTAAGGAGAGGGTTAGGGTTGAAATTCAATGGCTCAACTATTTTTTAACTTATTTTAAGCCTGAACTTCTATCAGAAAAGGTAAAGAAAAAAATCAATGCCTTAGACAAGGATATTTCAGACACCTTAATTGAGAGAGTTAAAGAAATTGAACACACAACAAATCACGACGTAAAGGCGGTTGAACTTGCTGTTGCAGAACAATTTGAACAATCTGAGGAAATCCAAAGTTTGGTGCATATTTTCTTAACATCTGAGGACGTAAATAGCTTGAGTTATGCATTAATGTTAAAAAATGCAAATCTTGTGCTCATCGAGTGGATCGAACAAATTATTTCTGCTCTAGAAGATTTGGCTGAAAAAAACAAAGAAGTTGCAATGTTGGCAAGAACCCATGGTCAGCCTGCCTCCCCTACTACTCTAGGTAAAGAATTAAATGTTTTTGCTACTAGATTAACGAAAGAAAAAAGATCTCTAAGTGAAAAGAAGTTTTATGCAAAATGGGGTGGTGCTACTGCTAATTACAATCCTCACTTGCTAGCTTACCCTGAGGAGGATTGGGTAAATCATTCCAAAGATTTTTTGAGTAATTTGGGCGTTGAGCTTACGAAGGTAGCAACACAAATAGAACCGCATGATTATATGGCAGATCTCTTTCAAAATATTCAAAGGATAAACAATATTTTGCTTGATTTAACCCAGGATATTTGGAGTTACATTGCTTTCGATTATTTTTCTCTCAAAATGAAAAAAAATGAGGTTGGTTCATCAACCATGCCTCACAAAATCAACCCGATTGATTTTGAAAATGCAGAGGGAAATCTTGGCCTTTCGAATGCAATTTTAAATCATTTAACACATAAGTTGACAGTCTCGAGACTACAAAGAGATTTATCTGATTCTACTGTCTTGAGAAATATCGGAACTGGATATGGATATTTAGAGATCGCAGTTTCTTCGACACTTTTGGGTTTATCAAAACTTGAAGCCAATACCTCGAAAATTTCAACAGATCTTGATGATAGATATGAATTACTGGCAGAAGCTCTACAAAGTTTTTTGAGACTTGAAGGAAAAAAAGACGGTTACAATCAAGTAAAAAAATTATCAAGAGGAATGAAAATGGATAAAGATATGTATTTAAAAGCAGTTGAAGACCTCATTGAAAACGAGGATTATAAGGAGATATTAAAAGGACTAACCCCTAAGGAATACCTGGGTATTGCCAGTCAACTAGCAGAGAAAGATGATGAAATTTAAATATAAAAACCCCGAAAATACCGAAATTATTTTCACAGATGAAGCAAATAAATTTGTTCAAGATTTGCACAGCAAATTTAGTTCTAGGATTGAGGATTTACTTGAAGCACGTTTGGAGAAACAAGCAAAATTCAATGCCGGTGACTTGCCGGATTTCTTGGATGAAACAAAAGAGGTTAGAAAGAGTGATTGGAAAGTAAGAGATATTCCAGCCGACTTGCTAGATAGAAGAGTTGAAATTACCGGACCTGTTGATAGAAAAATGATAATAAATGCCCTAAATGCTGATGTAAAAGTCTTCATGGCAGATTTCGAGGACTCATTGAGTCCAACATGGGACAACGTTGCTAATGGTCAAAAAAATCTATACGACGCCATAAGAAGAACTATTACGTTCGAAAACCCTACAAATGGAAAGAAATATGCTCTTAATGACGAAACAGCTACGTTGATGTGTAGGGTTAGAGGATTACATTTAAAAGAGAAAGGCATTGAGATTAATGGTGTAAATCCGCACGGATGTTTATGTGATTTTGGTTATTATCTTTTTCACAACGCGAAAGAACTAGTCAATAGAGGTTCTGGACCATATTTTTATATACCAAAACTACAAACACATCTTGAGGCACGTCTTTGGAACGAGGTCATTGACTATGCTGAGGATCAGTTAAATTTGCCCAGAGGGACAGTGAGGGTTACCTGTTTAATTGAAACTTTACCTGCAGTATTTGAAATGGATGAAATTCTCTTTGAACTTAAAGACCATATTGTTGGATTAAATTGTGGAAGATGGGATTATATTTTTAGTTATATAAAAACTTTTCAAAACCATAGCGATAAGTTGCTACCAGATAGATATCAAGTCGGCATGGCTCAACCTTTTCTCAATGCTTACTCTCGACTTTTGATTAAGACATGCCATAGAAGAGGTGCTTTTGCTATGGGAGGCATGGCCGCTTTTATTCCTTCAAAAGATCCAGATGAAAATGCTATTGTTACTGAAAAAGTTCTCAGTGATAAAACTCTCGAAACAGAGAACGGACATGATGGCACTTGGATTGCTCACCCAGGATTGGCAGATATAGCTAATAATGTTTTTACAAACGCTTTTGAAATTGATAGCACAAATCAGCTGCATGTACTTCGAGAAGACGATCAAGTAACTCAAACAGACTTAATTGAGCCTTGTGAAGGCAGTTTTACTGAAGAATGCTTCCGAACCAATATAAGAGTTACATTGCGTTATATCGAGGCTTGGCTTAGAGGAGTGGGTTGTGTTCCAATCTATGGTTTGATGGAAGATGCTGCAACAGCTGAAATTTCTAGAAGTTCATTATGGCAATTGGTTAAACACAATGTTGAACTTGATACTGGATTAATGTCCACAAAAGACACATTTGAAAAACTGCTAGATGAAGAATACAATGTTGTCCTAGAAGAGGTTGGGCAAGACTCTTTGAACTCAGGTAAGTTCGTTGAAGCTAAGTCATTATTAAAAAGATTAGTGTTGAGCAACGAATTAACTGATTTCCTCACACTGCCCGCATATAGGAGTATATAAATGAATTTAAGTGACCAGGTCGCGGCATTAGAGAAAGATTGGGCTGAAAACCCAAGATGGAAACACGTTGAAAGACCATACACAGCTGAGGAAGTTGTTAAGTTGAGAGGTTCTTTACAACCAGAATGTACATTAGCTAGAAAAGGAGCAGAAAAGCTTTGGAACTATCTATTTACAGAGGATTACATCAATTGTTTAGGCGCGTTAACTGGTGGTCAAGCTGTACAGCAAGTTAAAGCAGGAGTAAAAGCTATTTATTTGTCAGGATGGCAAGTTGCCGCTGACAATAACTCTGCTGGGACAATGTACCCAGATCAATCACTTTATCCAGTTGATTCTGTGCCTAAAGTTATCACAAGAATCAATAATGCATTCCGAAGAGCAGATCAAATTGAATGGATGAATACAAATGGAACACCAAATGTTGACTTTTTTGCGCCAATAATTGCTGATGCAGAAGCTGGTTTTGGTGGGAATCTAAATGCATTCGAATTAATGAAAAGGATGATTTCTGCAGGTGCTGCTGGTGTGCACTTTGAAGATCAACTCGCGAGCGTAAAAAAATGCGGACATTTAGGTGGTAAAGTTTTAGTACCAACTCAGGAAGCTGTTCAAAAGCTTATCGCCGCAAGATTAGCTGCAGATGTATCAGGAACACCAACAATATTAATAGCAAGAACAGATGCTGATGCTGCAGATTTAGTTACTACAGATGTTGACGAAAATGATAAGCCTTTTCTTACAGGTGAAAGAACTTCTGAAGGATTCTTTAGGAGTAAAGCTGGTCTTGATCAAGCGATTGCAAGAGGGCTTGCATATGCACCCTACTCCGATCTTGTGTGGTGTGAAACTTCAAAACCAGAACTTGAGCAAGCTAAAACTTTTGCTGAGGCAATTAAAAAAGATCATCCTGAAATCATGTTGGCATATAATTGTTCACCTTCCTTTAACTGGAAGAAAAATCTAGATGATGCAACAATTGCAAAATTTCAAAAAGAACTTGGAGCTATGGGATACAAGTTTCAATTCATAACACTTGCTGGCATTCATTCCATGTGGCACGGCATGTTTAATCTAGCGAATGAATACGTTGCCGATGGCATGACAGCTTATGTGAAACTTCAAGAAAAAGAATTTGAGGATGCGAAGAAGGGATATACTTTTGTTTCTCATCAGCAAGAAGTCGGCACAGGTTATTTCGATGCTGTAAATAACTGTATTCAGGGCGAAGAAAGTTCAACTTCAGCCTTGCGAGGCTCTACAGAAGAAGATCAGTTTTAGATAAAATCTCTTACTTCACTTGCAGTTTTCCCAAGTTATTTTAAAGTAAATCTTTTAGGAGAAAATATGTTGAATTTCAAAAATTTGGTTTTAACTTTAGTTTTTATCGCTGGTTCGCTTTTTGCTGATAATCATGGTGCGATGAAAGCAAAAAAAGATGGTTATAGTGTTGATTGGCAAATGAAAGCTTTTTCAAGTGCAGCACCTGATTTCATTGCCGACTATGCAACAGTCATCGGCGTAGATGGTAGCGTATTAAAAGAAGGAACAAACGGCTGGAGATGTGAGGCATTTATGCCAATGCCAGAGGGTGGTTTTCCGAGTGCTCACCACGCAGCACCTGCTTGTTCTGACAAAAATGCAGTAGCATGGGCCACAGCATACAAAGCTGGTGAAGTCCCAAAACTTGAGGCTGACGGTTGGATGTGGATGCTACATGGTGATTTGGGAGTGGATAACTTTACTCTTGGCACGGATGGGCAGAAAGATGCTGGTCATGAACATTATATTGAATCTGGACCGCACATGATGTTGATGCCCAAAGATCCCTCTTCATTAGATGGATTATCAACCGATTATACAACTGGTGCCCCATATGTAATGTACAGTGGTACGCCTTATGTGCATATGATGATTCCACTTGAAAATTATTACGATTATCAGCCAGAATCAAATCCAAAGAATAACTAATTTTATTTTTTTACTTATAAAGCCGCTTTAAATAGCGGCTTTTTTTATGTATATTTTCGAGACAGTTATATGAAAAAATTTAATTCCTTCATAATAATTTTCTTACTATCTGCTTGCAGTGGAGGTGGTGGATCAAACGATGAATCTTCACCTGAATCAATTCCACTTTCTATCAACGTAACAAATTTTTCCTCAAATCTAAAAAGCTATGAAGCAACTCAAATAACGGTATCAGCAAACTATAATTGTAATTTCAATATTTCAAGTAATGATGTTTATTGGCTGACAACATCTGATAATAAAACTTTCAACTATCGTGCTCCAATAACACTCCTAAATGAAGAACAATTCAATCTTTCAGTAAATACAATTCCATCAGTAAATTGTCCTTCTGGCTTTCTTGATCTTTCCCTTAATGTTTCCAGAGATGAGGCTTCTTTAAAGTATGTGCCCTCACCTGAGCCCTATAACTACGCTGAATTGAAAACTGATTATTTTGCCTCACATGATTTAGGTTTTGGGGGTCTAAGTATTACTGATCGATATTCGGCCACGATATGTTATCCAACACCTGAGGATTGTGAGACTTATAAAAATGAGCTATTTGGGCAAGATGCTCACAATATGGCAACAGGTGATTTTAATGGAGATGGTTTTGAGGACATGGTTATTGCTTGGGCAATTTTTCCTCACACGATTGAGCTTGATCAAAAAATTAATGCTCCCGTAAATATTTATTTGAACGATGGTCAAGGCAACTTATATGAGGACTTAACAATCTTTGAAAATGACATTGCACCAACCCATCCATTTGCGTATAGGCTTGTCATTGCTGATTTCAATAATGATGGAATAGACGATGTTTTTGCAGGATCAATGGGCTTATCTTACAGAGACCCTGACTATGCTAATAACTTTATATTGCCTTATCCTGATCTTCTCCTTTTAAGTAATTCATCCGGAAAATTGACCGATGCTTCAACTAATATAGACGATCAAAATAATGGTGAAGGTAAAGAGTGTGGATTCAGTCATGATGCGAGCGGCGGTGATTTTGACAATGATGGTGATATAGATATTTTTGCTTGCAATATTCTCTTAGTGAATGATGGCTCAGCAAATTTTGCTTTTCATGAAACGCTTGGTCGAAGCCTACAATTTTCCTATGGAAACCCAATGAGCAGCCTAATGGTTGACTTAAATAATGACGAATATGATGACTTAGTTTTTTGGAATTTTGATAATAGGCCAGAAGATTTTACCGAAGAAGGTTTTGTTTTATTGAGCAATGGTACAACAGACCTGAATAATTGGACTTTAGCTGAGTTACCTGAGGGCCCCTTTGGCCGGAATCACAACAAATTCAATCATGCTGTGTGGGGTGATATTAATAACGATGGGTATAACGATATAGTGGTCGCGATTACACGAGATTTACCTTATTACGAGGGTGCTTATATTCAGATATTATTAGGAGATGGTACTGGGAATATGGCAGATGTAACTAATTCAAACTTTAATGATCAACCTAGAGCAGCAACTCATCACGGTGAGGGAAATATTTATTTAAGAGATTTTGACAATGACGGGGATTTAGATCTTTTTCATTCAACAAGGGATTTTGCCTCAGATTTGCATGGAGCTCACATAGCTATAAATGACGGGAATGGAACTTTTAATTCCTTGGTTGAAAGCGTTTTTCCTCAAAAACCTAGAGCTAATGAATACGATAATAATCAGTATCTCTTTAAGGGCCTACCAATAAATCTAGATAATGAAGGGTGTTTAGATTTAATTTCATCCTCAGATAGCTGGATGAATGAAAGTGCTACTAAAAACTACTTATATAGTCTTATAAATATTAGATGTAATTGAAAGGTTATTCTTTAACTTTACCGCAAACCTGGCAAGCTTCGCCTTTTGATAAGTAAACGCCACCGCAGCTCGGGCTCAAAGGTTTATTTTTCAATATTAAACCAATTGCCATGCCACAAATTGATAAGGCAACCACTATTAAAGCTAAAATAGTATTAATCACAGGGATATCATACTCCAATTATCTGATTGAATGGAATCACCATTATTGGTTATAAAAAAAACTTCTAAGTTATTTTTTTCTGCAATATTCAGTCCCTTTTCTTTACCAAGAACGTATAAAGCTGTTGCCCAGGCATCTGCTGACGCAGCATCACTTGTTGCCACTGTTACAGATATTAAATCTCTTGGACCTTTCCCCCATATGTGGTTTGGTTCACGATATTCCCCTGAAGTTGCTATTGAAATACCTTCTGAGGGGACATTAAACGCAAGAT
>NZKB01000020.1 GCA_002692425.1 Gammaproteobacteria bacterium | reverse complement strand
TACATGCTCTTTACCATCTAATTTATATTTAATAGTTACAGGCACAATTACTGGGATGTGCTCTACACTTCTTCTAAAGTGTTTGCCACAAAATACTCTTTTTTCCATTCTTCCTCCTTGTTTTGCAGAATGCCGCATCATTTTTTCCACCTTACCGGAGTGGGCAGGTTGGAGAGAGACTTAACTCCACTCTTGATGCATAATTATCATAGCACTTTAAAAATTCACTCTTAGTATTAGATAAAGATTATGGCAAAAACATTATTGGTTGGTTCTAACTCCACAATAGCAAAAGCATTACAAGAAAACTCTGATAGGGAGTTTTTGACTTTTTCACGATCAGAGGGAACCTTAAACCTTGATGGTGATTTATCTGAGCTAGATACTGTATCAGATATAGATGGCTTAGTTTATTTTCCCGGCACAATTAATCTGAAACCATTTACCATGTTGAAGGAAGAGGATTTTCTTAACGATTTTAAAATTAATGTCCTTGGTGCATCTAAAGTCGTGAAAAAAGTTATCAATAAACTTAAAGAAGCTGAAGGTGCAAGTGTAGTATTCATATCAAGCGTGGCAGCAAACATTGGCCTACCATTTCATGCCAGTATAGGTGCTTCAAAGTCAGCCCTAGAAGGTATGGCTAGAGCACTGGCATCAGAATACACTAACGCTAAAGTTTGCTTTAATGTAGTTGCCCCATCTTTAACAGAGACTAACCTTTCAACCAATCTTTTAAAAACCGATCGACTAGTTGAGGCAAGTAAAGAGAGAAATCCAATGAAAGAAATTGGTAATCCTGCCAAAATTGCGAAGACAATTGATTTCTTACTAGATGCTCACAACAATTGGATGACAGGACAAGTTGTTCGTGTTGACGGCGGCATGAATAATTTAAAGTAATTCATTAGCTAAAATTTAATAACATCCTAGTTTTTTAAAAAGCTTAAATTATATTGAATTTGGCTTTTAAGCGATCAATGATAGACTTCTTTCCAACGAATGAGCATTGTTTAAATACAGAAATATTTCTAGAGTCTGCAGATATCATTGCCACTCCATAATCATATAAAACTTTATTATCAATATAAGCCAAAATCATTCTCTGCCTTTGGATTTCACCAGCTAAAAATAGATGCCCTAAGAAATCTGAATTTTTTTGGAGGTCTTTTGCATGATAGATTCCTTCAATGCCAGATTTAGTAAGGCAAAATTCTAAAATGTGTTTGTCGTATTTGAGAGGTTCATTAAGGTGATCCCAGACATTAAGGTTTCTGTTGCATGCAACTTTACAAAAATCAAAATTATTTTGGAATTTTTCAGGCAGATCTAAGTAAGATTTAGCATCTTTTTCAATTGCTTTAAGACATAAGTCTCTTTTTACCAAATCAGTAGGGATAAATCTTATGGACCGGGGAGAAGAATTGACTGCAATGCCAATTAACTTTTCATCAATTAATTCTTTTGAGAGGTATTGGATAATTCTGCCATTAGCATTCAATGCTAGCTCCCATATTCTTATATTTTTCTTTTGTTCAGATCCTATAGACTTTACAAGTTCTGGATATAAGCTTATTACAGACTCCAGAAAAGTATCACTTTCCAGAAGTTCCTTAGAGATATATTTAACAATACTTTCTCCTTTAAGCTTTTTACTCTTTTGCTCTATGAGACATTTAACAAAATAATCAGATTGAAATAGTTTAGAAGATAAGTTTCCCAAAAAGTTATCTGAGTCAGTATATAAATTTTCTACTAATTCTTTTTTGCTCTTTTTTTCAATATTCTTATTACTAAAAGTAAAATCAAACTCCGTTTGAATTTGAATCCAATCTTTTAATTTGCTCTTTTCGTTTTCAGTTAATTTTTTAAATAAATCATGTTGCATAATTTGCTCCTAAAGTAATTTAAAACTAGATAGATGACAGTTAATGACGAACCTGTTTAATAAAAATTGATGAAAGGGGAAAAAATTGAAAGAAACGTATGCTATGCCTTATCTATAAGTTATAGACTTAGAAAGAAGCATAAATTAAGCTTATTTAATGCATAAGGATATTATATTTTTCATATTTTTTATTAGCGCGCAAGACGGGATAATTTCATCAGAAGAACTTAACAAAACAAAGGAGTTATTAAAGACCTATGCAAGCAACTTAGGTATAAATATGATACCAGATGACGAATTTGATGTAATTCTAGAGAAGTTCTTTAAATCAGAGGTCCAATTTGATGAATGCTTTGAGAAAGTCAACAATAATAATATTGAGCTTGTCTTGCATATAGCAAGGCTAGTAGCAACTTCAGATGGTCTAGAAATAAGAGAGAATATAGCTTTTGATCGAGCCCTAAAGTATGCAGGCTGTTCATACAATGACATAGAAAAATGGGAAAAACTGTTCAGCTAGAGCCTAGCCCTAAAAACCACATTGAAACACTTATGAAAGTTGGCTATTCAATGAATATGGCTATTGGTGATGTCGTGGATAATTCTGTAGCTGCGGAGGCAAAAAATCTCTGGATTTACTCCCCACCCTCAGAAGAACCATTTATTTCAATAACTGATGATGGTCACGGTATGACAGAAAATGAATTGCAAGAAAATATGAGAATTGGATGCAAGAATCCAAATGACACAAGAGAAAAAACAGATTTAGGTAGGTTTGGTTCTGGGATGAAAACAGCAAGCTTCTCGGTTGCAAGAAAATTGATTGTCATTTCAAAGAAAAAAGGGCACAAAATTTGTTGCTGTATCTATGATATCGATTTAATTATTGAAAAAGACCAATGGCTTATAGAAAAATTAAGTGAAGAAGAAATTAAGAATATTCCTGAATTAGATAAAGTTTTTGAATCAGGTCACGGAACTCAACTTATTTGGAAGAACATTCCTCGCTATAAATCAAACATAGAAGAGATTAATGAAAGTGCTTTAGCTGAAGATATAACTTCCATGAAAAAGTATTTATCAATTTACTTTCACAGATTTATGGAGGGAAGGGATAAAGTTAATTTTTTTATTAATAATGAAGTCCTACAAGCTACAGATCCCTTCTTAACTCAAGAAAATGGATACACAGAAGGTCAAAGTGATTCTCAATATTCTCCTAATGGAAAAATTGATATTCAAGTGCACATCTTGCCTCATCACTCAAAACTTTCAATTGAGAAAATTGATGCATTAGGTGGTATTGATGAAATTGCAAAAAAACAAGGTTTTTATATCTATAGAGGGAAAAGATTAATTGTTGAAGGTGGCTGGCTAGGTTTAGCAAAATCAAGCCAACTTGGAAAATTAGCACGAATTCAAGTAGATGTTCCAACAACCATGGATGATCTTTTATCAACGGATGTAAAAAAATCGTCTTTTCAATTGCCCCCTAAAATAAGACACCTCTTTAAAAGAATGATTTCAAGTCCAATTGAAGGATCAAAAAGGAAATACAACTATAGAGGATCTCAGGAAGAGGCAAACGATTTTTGGGATATTAATGATAATAAAAGAGAGGAGAGAATAACTTATGAAATTAATGCTACAAATAAACAATTTTCTGACTTGGTAAATAAGCTAAAAAAAGAGAATAGAAAATACTTGATTTCATATTTAAAAAAACTATCTGAGCATCTGCCTATTAATCATATTTTTTCTTCTATGTCATCGAAACCAAAGAATGTAAAGCAAGAAGAAATTGATTGGGCAGAATTTGAAAGAATGCTTCGAGAGGAAACATGGAAGTAATTGATCAGCTTTTTAAAATAGCATTGGCTTTATTTGATATAGATAAAGGGGGAAATAATAGCATTTCTCAAGACCTTGTAGATAAAGTAATCGAACAAATGAAAACCACTGCACCTACATATATTGAAAGAGAGCTATCTGAGGATGAAGTGAAAAAGTTAAGATTTGAAATTCAAAATCATTTCAATGTTTCATTAGCTCAAGAAGCAATAATACTTGGAGATAATAAAGTTCAGCGGTGGTTCGATGAAAAGAAGACAGACATTGATTGGGGCTATTGGTCAGCATATAAAGAAAGCCTATTAAAAAAGAAAAGGCCAAATAAAGTTATCAATGAAAATGAAAAAGTCATTAATAATATTCTAGATTTTAGTGGTGATCCTGAGTCAGAAGAACAAACATGGAGCAGAAAAGGCCTAGTAATGGGTAATGTTCAGTCTGGTAAAACACAAAATTATATTGGGTTAATCAATAAGGCTTTTGATTGCGGCTACAAAGTAGTAATTTTGTTAGGCGGTCATATGAATGATCTAAGAAAACAGACTCAAATACGAGTTGATGAAGATGTAATTGGCCTTGAATCAAAACACCTAATACATGGCACACGAAGAGCAATAGGAGTTGGCAACTATAGAAAAGATAATCTTAGAGTTGCTACTTACACATCAACTGAAAGCGATTTCAATAGGAAAATAGCACGTAGTCTAAATATTTCTTTTACCTCCTTGAATGATCCACTAATCATTACTGTTAAAAAGAATACGAGCGTGTTAAATAACTTAATAAATTACATTAAGGAATCAAATGGGCTTGATGAAGACAAAAAAATTGAAGTACCAATGTTGTTAATTGACGATGAGGCTGACTATGCTTCTGTAAATGGTCTAAAAGATAGAGATAGAGTTACCAAAACAAATGAATATATACGTACTTTATTAAATCTATTTCACAAAAATCATTATGTTGGTTATACAGCCACACCTTTTGCAAATGTTTTCATTGATCCAAATGAAGAAGATGAAATGTTAAGTAACGACCTCTTCCCAAAAGATTATATGGTAAGAGTTCCTGTCCCAGAGAATTACTGTGGACAAGATTTCTTTTTTGGAGATAAATCATTGGACATGAATAAGCCACCAGTGGTTGTTATAAAAGATAACGAAGATATGTTGCCCCTAAAGCATAATAAAGATACAGCAATAATTAAAATTAGCCAAAGCCTTAAAGATGCAATCATGTCTTTTGTAATTGCAACATCAGTTCGTATGCTGAGGCCTGATCAGCAAAAACATAATACTATGATGGTTAATGTTACGCATCTAAAAGACTTACAAAATGATTTGAAAAAATTGATAGATATCTATATGGATGAATTAAGACATGCAATTGATAGTGCCCATGCTTTGAAAATGGAAATAGCATTAAATAATAGTCATATTGCTGAGCTTAGAAGAGTTTATGAAAATTACTTTGATATAGATGAATCGTTTGAAGAAGTGTTAGGTGCATCAAAGAAAGCAGTAAATAAAATTAAAATTTTTGCCATAAATAATAAAAGTGATGCGGTGCTTGATTATTCTGTTTATGAAGAAAATGGGCTTTGTGCTATTGCTATTGGAGGTTATAAACTTTCAAGAGGTCTTACCCTTGAGGGATTAACAGTCTCATACTTTGCGAGAAATTCAAAAATGTATGACACCTTGATGCAGATGTGTAGATGGTTTGGTTACAGACCAAATTATCAAGATGTTTGTAAAGTCTTTTTACCAAAAGAATCACTAGATTGGTATAAGTTTATTTCAATCGCAATAAATGATCTTTATGCGCAACTAACAAGAATGAGAGACCAAGAAAGAACACCTTCTGATTTTGGCCTGCAAGTAAGGTCTCACCCTGGTTCTTTAATGGTTACTGCAAGAAATAAAAGAGGTACAGGAGAAGAGAGAGTTTACAGCATTGATCTTTGGGGTAGTAGGAACAGAAGACTAATATTTAGAGATAATAATGAAATTAACAACAAAAATTTTAATGTAGTAGAGAGATTCTTATCTGATTTAGAATTTGAATCTCAACAAGATGAAAAAGAATTAATCTATAAAAATGTTGATTACGAAAAAATAATTAAACTCCTAGAGGATACTGACTTATTAGAAGACCATATTCCTAATGATGCTTTAATAGATTTTATAAAAAGGCTACAAGATAATGGTGTTCAAGGTTTTAGAGTAACCTTGAAAAATATTGGTACTAAAAATAGGCAAGTAAAATGGATGAAAGATATAGAATTTCAGGATAATTGGGAAATTGCTGGAAGAAATATTACTGTTCCAAGGAGGAAAATGGAATCCAATGGAGTGCGTATTTCAAACCCCAAGTCAGAGCTTGGTGATCCTGATGACGAAAAATTACTTTTTAATTTAGCTGATAGAGAAGAAATTATGAATCATTCTAGTTTTAAATCAGGACTCAATACTCCATTCATGTATTCAGATAAGAGAGATTTTCCTGGCCTTATTATTTATTTATTCAATGTCAGAACTCTGAGACCTTTTGAATCAAATTTATGGAAAGAGGACCTTTCAAATTTAGAGATACAAAACCCATTTGAAAAGCCAGCGGTTGGACTTTCTCTTTCATTTCCTCTAGCAGAATCAAGCTTAAGAGATAAGAGTTCTTCTGAAATAAAAAGAGCAATTAATGATTCAAAAAAACTTTATACACAAAATTGGCAGAAACAACTTGAATTAGAATTTGATTTTAATACTTCTACACATGATGATGACTTAGAAGATGAGTGATTTAGCAACAAAGTTCAGAGAAAATCCTTGGGCAAATATAGGAGATGATATTTTTCCAGATGGAAAGCAACTTTACCAAGAAGATCCTCGTTTCTTTGTTTCTAAGAAGGATGGGGGTAAGCTTGTTTTTTTTGCTTATGATAAAGCTGAACGCATACCTGATGAAAAATTGAATGTACCAGATATCAAAATAGAATTTGATAATTTAGAAAATGGTCAGAAAAGACTTTCTATTGTTTTTGAAGGCCTCCCGCAAGCAATCAATGAACAACTTATTATTGTTGTTAAAGATGTTGCTATACATTGTTCAGAATTTACAGGATCTCAATTTTTCTCTGAAATAATTTCTAGATTTGGGGCTTGGTCAGAATTTTTAAAACCATCAAGAAGAGGATTAAAAGAAAGAGAGCTCATTGGTCTGTGGGGCGAGATGTATTTGGTGAAGGAATTCTTTTTCAAAAATTTTAGTCCTGCACAATCAATAAGCTTCTGGATTGGTCCAGAAAGGAAAAAGCAAGATTTTACTCTTAATAATCTGGCTTTAGAAGTAAAGACAACTCTTTCTGAAAACAGTTCTAGAATTAAAATTTCTTCACTTGAGCAACTAGAAAGAACTACTCCAAAACTTTTTTTAACACATGTTTTTTTGAATAAATCTAATGAAGAGCAAAGCTGGACGCTAGAACGATTAAATGAAGCGATTCTAGAAGTTATTGGTGATGATATGCTCGTAAAGAATAACTATTTAAGAAAAGTTTCTAAACTCTATAACAAAGCTACGCTTGAGCAATTACAATTAAAATTTAATTTTATTGATTTGGATATCTATGAAGTTATTGATGGGTTTCCTGGAATAATAGCCAGTGAAGAATTACATCCTGCTTTAGTAAAAGCCTCTTATGAGCTTGACTCAAACAAGCTGTCTGAATACATCTTAGATAAAGACTTAAATGAGATATTGAATAATGGATGAACTCACAACTTATAGTGAAGATCTCTTTAATAGAATAATTATTGCTTCTGAAGTAAACTCAACTTTTCCAGAAGAGGAATTTTTTAATATATCCTCAGAGATTCTCGGTGAAGCTGGTGTTTTGGATGATATCGAATATCATCCTTTCAAAAATTCAAGAAAAGGGATGAGAATGGATGGCTTCTCCTATAATCAGCTTGAAAAATCTATCAATATCATAGTAATTAAATACACAAATCATGATCAACCTGAAGTAATAACTCAAACTGAACTAGATAAGCTTTCAAAATCAGCTTATCGATACTTAGAAAATATAAATAATGACAATTTTATAGATAGTCTAGATGAGACAGACCATGGAAGGATGGTAGCCGACTCACTCAAATACTTAATTGAAGATGCAAATAAATTCAGAATTATTGTGATAACAAATAATTCACTAAGCAAAAGGATCAAGAATATAAAAATTGATCCAATTATGGATAAAACAACCTCACTAGAAGTTTGGGACCTCCAGAGACTTCAAGACATAGAAGAATCATCTTCTGAAACTGAACCATTTTCAGTTAATTTTAAAGAATTATGCGTTGATGGTGGCTTAAATGCCTTAAAGGCAACACATGAAGCAGATTCAGACATTCAGTCTTATCTGTGCGTTATGCCTGCTAATGTCCTATCTGACCTTTACGATGATTATGGCCAAAGATTACTTGAAAGCAATGTAAGAACATTCTTAGATTTTAGATCTAATGTTAATAAAGGCATAAGGAGATCTTTGCTTTTGGAGCCTAATAATGTTTTTGCTTTTAATAATGGACTAACAGTAACTGCTTCAAGCATAAAAACAAATAATAAGAATGGACAATTATTAATTGAAGAATTAGAGAATATGCAAATTGTCAACGGTGGTCAAACTACTGCCTCTATTTACTTTGCTAAAAGAGAAAAAGGAGGAATACAAGACAGTCTCTTTTCTGAAATTGATTTAAAAACAATCTCAGTGCAGATGAAATTATCGATTATCCAAGATGAAGAGAAATCTGAAGATATGAAATCTAAAATTTCAGCATATGCCAATACTCAAAATAATATTCAAGCTGCTGACCTTGTATCAAATCACCCATTTCATAAAAAAATTGAAACATTATCCAGAAGAATGACCATGCCTGCTGGAGAAACAGGCTTGCCATCAAAATGGTTCTATGAAAGAACAAGAGGCCAATATAATGTTAAACTTCGCGGCTTCACACCGGCTCAAAAAAGACATTATCAAACTGAATTTCCTCCAAATCAAAAATTTGTGAAAACTGATATGGCCAAGTTTGAGAATACATGGAGGATGAATCCTCATGAGGTAAAAAAAGGGGCGCAAGCAAATCTCAAGATATTAGGGCAAAAAATATCATTAGAATTTGAAAAAGATGAGGATAATTTCAAAGAGCCTTTTTATAAAGATTTAATCGCAAAGGCTATTCTTTTTAAGCACTCAGATTTAGCAATTGGTAAATCAAGCTGGTATAAAGAAAATAAAGGTTTAAAGGCAGAGATAGTAACTTACTCAATAGCTTTCATTAGAGATAAATTATTGAAACAGGGTTTAGATATTAATTTAGATATTATTTATAACAACCAATCACTTAGCGATTCTTTAACAGAAGAAATTGTTGAATCAGCCAGATTTATGAAAGGCTTAATAACTAATGTGGACTTCACACTGACTTCAAATCCTTCTGAGTTTTGTAAAAAACTTGAATCATGGAAGAAAATACAAGAACTTGACTATGAATTACAAAATCTGAATATGCAAAGTGATGTAGTAAGTGATATGCAAAAAGAAGAAAAGCTGAAAGATAATAAAGAAGAAATAAAAGCTGGGGACCAAATAGCAGATATAGAAGAAATAATTAGTATTCCGATAAAAGAATGGGAAGCATTGAATGCTTATTTTAGCTCAAGAGGTTTAGCAGAAAGTGATATTGAAATAAGTCTTACCAAACTCTGCATTCAGCTGCATCAAGGGAAAAAAGTCCCTACAAGCAGACAAGCCAAGAAAGTACTAGAAATAAGAAACAAGGCTTATCAAGAAGATTTTGAATTTTAGCCTAAATTAAGTGACTCAAGGATATTGTTTCCAATAGAACTAATTACATTTACTGGGACTGCATTACCTAATTGCTTATAACTCTGTGTATTGCTTTCATTAAGAATAAATTTATCAGGAAAACCTTGCAGCCTTGCTACCTCTCGAGGCGTGAACAACCTAGGATTTTTGTTTTTTTGCAACAATAAGGCTTCCGAACCATCTTTATAATATCTAGAAGATATAGTCCTAGTATATTTAGAATCCTCATTAAATGCTGAGTAGCCAAAACCTTTATTGTTTGCTAAATTTCTAACTTTTCTTTCTTTATGGCTCTTCCACAACCTATCAGATATTGTAAATTTATCATCAACATATTTTTCAAGAATATCCCCTACTTTAGTAGCTATATTTAATTTTTTTGGAAATTCAAAATTTATATCAGAATTTTTAAACCCAACAATAAAAAACCTTGCTCTGTTTTGAGGCAGGCCAAAGTCTTTTGCATTCAAAATTTGTGTGTATAAATTCTGATAGCCAATTTCTTTTAGAGTATTCAAGATTATTTCAAGGGTTTTACCTCCATCATGTGATCTTAAACCTCTAACATTCTCTAAAAGTAAGGCTTCTGGTTGGCAGGCTCTTAAGATTCTAGAAATTTCAAAAAATAAAGTCCCCCTTGTATCATTGAAACCTTTTTTTAAGCCAGCATTTGAGAATGCTTGGCAAGGAAAACCTGCTAATAGCAAATTATGGTGGGGAATGTCTTTCTCAGAAATTTCAGTTATATCGCCTGAAGGGATTTCATCAAAATTATTTTGATAAGTTTGCTGAGCATGCTTATCAATTTCTGAGGAAAAAACACAATCTCCTCCTATTTCTTCAAAAGGAATTCGCATACCGCCAATTCCGGCAAATAAATCAATAAATTTAAATTTTTTCACATTGCCAGGATAGCATATTTATACACTAGCCCATCTCTTAAACCAGAAATTCCATTTACTTTCTTCTAACTTATGAAGTCCATCTTTGCTAGCAGAAAGTTTTGCTGCCATTAAAGCAATATCTCTTAATCTAAAATCAGAAATTAAATCATCAAAAAATTGAATCTCAAGTTCTGAGATTTTTTCAGTGAATGCTTCAAATTTCTTTGTGAGCATATTCTGCATTTCAACTGAAACTGACTCCATATCCAAATCACATATTTCCCCATAACATTCAAAATAGTAATGCTTAAGTATTGATGATTCTAAAACAATTTCAGATGCTTCTTCTTCGGATACCACACCATCTTGAAAACAAATATAAATCACAAAAAGATTTATTGCCTCAAATGAATTATTTTCTATGTTATTCATATTTCTTTGCAGCTGCTCTTAATCTTTGTTTAATTTTTTCTCTTAATTCTATTGGCTCTAGAACTTCAACCTTTTCACCAAAACCAATAATCCAATTTTCTAATTCTAAGGAGTTCGATAAAACATCTTCCATAATAATTGAATCACTGTGCTCATCCAATTTCATCTTTTTAGAAGTTGGGGTTTCTTTTAGAATATAACCAGCATTCTTGTCAAACTTCAAAACCAATCTTACATCTTGCTCTGAAAACGAAAACCCTAGTATTTCTTCATGATCTCTAACATTTTCAGACGAAAGAGGATTTATATCGTCCAGCAAATCTATTTTTTTAAACCTATTAAGTGGCCAGTAAAATCTTTTATTAGCTCCTGCATCATGTGAGCCAATTAAATAGAGAAGTCTTCCGCTGTGAACTAAACCAATTGGGTATAACTTTTCATAGTTTTTACTCTTTCCAGTTTTCCTTGGACAATAAGTTGATGAGATTGAGACACCTGTTAATAATGCTTTATGCAAGTTATTCAAAACATTTTTATTAATGTCTTTATGCTGAAGTTGAAATCCTTCATTCTTGATTGAGATTTTATTCTTCCAGTTATCGTAATTTGAGGCATAGTTATGAGATAGAACTTGTTCAGCCTCTTTTATATAAAGATTTAAGCTCTCAGCAAGTTTTGGTAGCAGTGGATCTAGATACTCAAATGCTGTCATAACCGATATAGCTTCTTCCGGAGTCATAAGGCTCATTTTTGAAGCTTGTTTTAGACGATAACCATAGGGTGGGAACTTCTTTATATAGGTAACATGTCTGGGGAAGAGATCTACAAGTCGATTAAGATCTCGCTCTACCCCCTTGGCACTGATCTGATAACCCCGATCTAAAACCATTTGATGAATCTGTTTTCTGGTTCTTTGAATTGAATCAAGCAGATTCAATAGCAGTAACCCTCTGCTAATCGGTGATTTAGATTCTTCTTTTCCCATTGGTTCGCCCTAAAGTGTCCAACACCTCATGAATACTTAAATTATCACAAAAAAGGAGTAATTATGAAAAGATTATCGATTAAAAAATTAGAGGATTACTTAGCCAAATTAACCAAAGCTAACGTAATGGATTCAGTTATGATTTGGGGAGCACCAGGGATTGGAAAATCCTCGGTAGTTTCTGCTGTCGCAAATAAAAATAATCTGGAGTTTATTGATATTAGATTAAGTCAATTGGCTCCAACTGACATAAGAGGATTACCAGAACCAAGAGACGGTATTTCTTATTGGTGTCCACCAGAATTTTTGCCTCGATCTGGAAAAGGTATCCTATTTTTCGATGAGGTCAATATGGCACCTCCTGCTATACAAGGAATTGCTCAACAGTTAATCCTTGATCGTCAGGTGGGGAGTTATAAAGTACCCGATGGTTGGTTTATTTGGGCAGCAGGAAATAGAAAAGAAGATCACGCTGCGGTCTTTGATATGCCAGCACCTCTATCCAATAGGTTTTTTCATTTAGAGGTAACTTCTGGTCTTGATGAATTTAAAGAATATGCCATAAGAAATGAGATAGACGACAGGATTATTTCCTTCTTAAATTTTCGTCCTAATCTGTTGCATAAGATCGATAAAAATTCACCGTCATGGCCGTCACCAAGACAATGGGTTAAATCAAACAATCTTCTTCAAGCTGATTTAGATATTGATCCTGCTGTCGGTGGAGCTGCTGCTGCTGAATTTCGAAGTTTCTGTAAAATTTATAAAACGTTGCCTGATATACAAAAAATTCTAGATGGAGATTTAAAACCAGAGTTCCCTGAAGAACTATCAGCTAAATATGCGCTTTCATGTGCTTTAGCTCTTAGATCTAAGACCGACAAGCAAATAACAAATGCTTTGAAATTTGTCGCTCAAAAAGGCACTTCAGAATGGCTCAATCAATGCGCTATTGACATTTTCTCAATCTTAAAAGAGAAGAATCGTTCGCATGAATTAGTTAAAGTACTGCAATCTCAAAAAGAATTGCTTGAAGCCTCAAGGCAGATCGCTAAATTATTGGTAGCTTAATGAACTTCGATGAATTGGTTGCAAAAGCTGTTATCCAAATAAAAGAATCTAACGAATTCTTTGGCGCACTAATGTTATTTTCAGAGTTTAAAAAATCTAAAGAAATTCCAACAGCTGCAACAGATGGCAAAAAAGTTTTTGTAAATGAAGAATTTTTTTACTCACTAAAATCCTCAGAACAAAATGGGTTACTTTTGCATGAGGTTCTGCATATGGCACTCTTACACGTTCCTCGTATGGGTTCAAGAGAATTAAAAAAATGGAATATTGCCGCTGATTATGTTGTCAACGATCTTATTTTAAGAAATTCTAAGTTCTCTCTACCTAACGGAGCTATAAAATCATCTAATCAAGAGTATTGGGATAAATCCGTTGAATATATATATGAAAAAGTTCCAAATTCAGCAGTTTCTAAGTTTGCCAATGTTGACTTGATTCCAATCATGGAAAGTGATGGTTCTTCAAAAGACACTAAATCCAAACACCAATATGGTGCAAACGTTCCACAACTTAGTAAGGAAGATTGTGAGAATTATTGGAAAGATAAGATCAATCTTTTGAAGAACTCTTCCTTATATTCAAACAGCAAATTACAAGGTTTTTTTCCTGGTGGGATTGAAAAAGAGATTGAAGCAGTTACAGAACCAGAAGTGGATTGGCGATCAGCTTTGTGGAAATTTGTATCAAAGACACCATCAGACTTCGATGATTTAGATCGAAGGTTTATGTACAAAAAACTTTATCTTGAAGGGCTAATGACTGACAGTGTAATTGCAGACGTTTGCATAGATACAAGTGGTTCAATTTCAACGGATCAGCTTGACCAATTTATGGGTGAATTAAATGGCATTCTTTCATCGTATCCCAATATCAAAGTTAATCTCTATTATTGTGATACAGAACTTTTTGGTCCATATGAACTAGGGAGCAATTCTAAGATACCGTCTGCAATGGGTTTTGGTGGCACTAGTTTTGTTCCTTTTTTTAAAGCCATTGAAGAAACAGAAGCAGGATTCAATGAAATAAATAGAGTGGCAGTCTATCTAACTGATGGATATGGTGCTTTCCCAGATAGTTGTTCAATTCCAACAATGTGGCTTGCTACTCATGATGGCCTTGAAAGCAGCCGTTTTCCATTTGGCCAAGTTATCAGAATTTCGAAATAATGACGAAAATGTTTAAAAAAAATATTAAAAGTTGGAGTGAATTAAATGAAATACAAAAAGAGTACATAGCAAAACATTTTTATTTGGATAATAGCAGTAAAAGAAGGAGAAAGATGACGAGACACTCAAATGGTTGTGGGTGCAGCTATAAAAAACTTTCATACTATCCGCCTTGCTACCCTAATTTTTATACAAAATTTTTAAGTAGATTTGATGTAAAGATCGATTTAGATAATTTTGATGAAGCTATTGATGCAGCTAATTATTTCCCTTTCTTTGCTTTCAGCCTAATACCATTTTGTATAAATCTTGATCGAGCTAAGCAATTAATGAATATTTCAAAGAAAGTGTATAAACACTTACCAGAAAAATTTAGGAATGCTAAAGAAATTTATGACAGGGCAATCTATAGCTATAGGGGTTCTATGCTGCGTTATATGCCTAATCATCTTAAAAATAATACAAAATTTGCAGTAAAAGCAATAAACCAAAATGTCGACGCAATTAGATTTTTTAATAAGAAGGTTAGAAATTCAAAGAAAATTGAGAAAATACTGCTTAAAACAAAAATAGATAATATCAAATGTCGATCAACTATCTATTTACTTCCTGAGAAGGTTCAAAAGAAAATTATATGGCTCAAGCCTAACATGCTCCTCTTTGCTGACCTTGTGAATAAAACTAATGTAGATTGCCCAGAAACCTTTTTACAAAGCTTATTTACTGATAGTTGGCGATACGACATTACATCCAGTGTAAATGATAACGGCCAAGTCATCGAACATAGAGAAAATATCTCCAAGATATGGCATGCCGACAAAATAATTACAAGGAAAAATCTAGAAAAATTTGGAGAAAAATTATTTGTAATTTATCTAGCAAAATATTTATATGAACATCAAGAACAATGGTGGCACAAAGTTGATGCAGATTCTTTCAAAGGCGGATATCTAATTACAAATCAAAATCTATTAATACCAGCAATCTTGGAATCATTGATCAAAAAGGTTTCAAGTAAAGCACTTAAGAAAAAAATAAAGTACCGAATAAAGTTCTTTTTACCTAATAATCCTTTTTTACAAATTAGTAGTTTACAAAAAATTAAAGATCTTCAATTGGATGAATCATCTCTTGTAAATAAGATAGCAAGTGCAGCCGTGAAAACATTCGAAAATATAGCTAAAGGACAAGTATTTCGTGAGATAGAAACACAAGGTATATTTGAATGCTCAGCACGCAACATACCTTTGCTTCGACATACACCCAACCCTTACATTGCATGGAAAGACGATATACCTTTCTAACACAAATTTTTATATGAAGAGTCTTTTAAAAATCTGAATTTAAGTAATGAAGAATAGAAAAAAATTTATCTCTCAAAAAAACTTATATGGCACAAAACAAAAAATATCTGTTTTTAATATTACTAATTACCTTCTATTGAAAGAATTAGAATTAGCTAATTCATTTTATGGAAACAACATTGATCAAACCAATAAGATTAATTTTCTTGAAACTATCAAAGACCTGTCATTGCATGAGGCAGAATTTGGTGTCTATTTATCTCCTCTAATGGTGTTAGAAAATGAAACAGAATTTAATTTTTGTATTACCGAGAATGATATCACCTCAATTTTTAATTTTATGCTCAAAAATCTATTACCTATGTATAAATTTAAGGATGAATATATTGCTGTTCTTCTCTACGATATTCTAAGAACCAATTGGGTTGAAGATGAGTGCAATTATGCAAGTGGAGAATACTTTTTGCGAGGTTTTTTTATGAAAAATTCGGTTACTCCATATATTAAAAATTCTGACTTTTGCAAAAAATTTATGAGTTTTTTATTTCAAAATTTAGATTGGATTTACCAAAGAAATGCATTTAGTTATGCAAATTGTAAATATCCTTTAGAGCCTGGTGATATAAAAATTGAAACAGATTATGAAGGTGCAGAACTAAAAAAAAATGAGGCTCAGAATTTATTTAAAAATGTCATTTTAGGTTCAAATTTAGGATTTAGTGTGGCTGATTCAATAAAGTTTAAGTGCTGCGAAAAATTCGAAAAATCAATACATGATATCTATAGGTTTAACTAGAATATTTTTATATTTTTAATGCTTATATTTTGGGATAAATAATACTTAGGTAGGCTAACTAAATTTTTAAAAGGGAAGCTCTTGATCAGGATCGGGATCAGAATTTGCGTCCGGATATTCATCATAACGCTGGGTAATTTTAGTTTCATCACGCTGGGTAATTTTAGTTGGTATTGTTGAAGCTATAAGAAAAGGGTTCGTAACTCGCCCTCCATCCTTATAAAGTTCGATATTCATTATCTTCTCATGGGTTTTTTTACACTGAAAATCAAAGCTAAATTCATCTGCATTAATTTTATTTTTAGGGAAGAATTTAATTTGCAGGCCATCTCTTTTACCACTTTTATACTCATCAATTCTTGAAGGACCACCACAACCGTAATAAAGTATTTGCCTTCCATCTTTTTTCCCACACACATAGTAGGTAGCTTGCCTAATTTCTGATTTGACTGAGTCTGCTAAATTATCATAATTAAATTTTTTTGGATCAATGCCATTAGCATTCCTAAGCACTATAGACCAACCTGATTTTTGGTTATTAAAATTATAATCGTCAATAGATAAAGCGTATCCTTCAACCGAATATCTTATTCTTCTGTGTAGTTTCATTCTATTCCTTAAAGGCCTAAATTTAAGATGGTATTTTTTGTAAAATAATGATGAGTTACTGCATTGATAGGTGTCTGACCATTCAGGCCCAACCAAGTTGCCCTCACCCTCGCAGGAATACAGTTTGTAGCTGGGACTTTTTAAATTTCCAAATGCAGCAAATTTTAATTTTGTATCAGTCTGAAAATCTAAAAAAAGATGATTGGGTTTTAAGCTTTCGTCTATATCATACCCCCAATAATCCTTTCGTTTTTTATCAATCTCTAAATCATTTTGATAATTTGTTAGATTAACTCCCCAAAACATTTTAAAAGAACATCTAAATTTTTTTAAGTTTAATAAAGCGTATTCAATGTTTCCTTTATTAATCTTAAATATTGTGCTCATTTCACTGGCAAATAGCCTTTCAAGCACAAGGCTTAAACCAATATCTGTTTGTTCTGAAAGTAAAAAACCCTCAACACCTCTTTTGATCGGAAAAAAAGCTTTCTGGTTTTCCGCTAGTAGTTTTAGATCTTGTTGAGGGTGATAAGAATATGAAGATTTTTTGTTAAATTTTATGAATGCCTTTTTTCCTTTGCCAAATGATCGAAAGCCATAAAAACCATCTGTTAATTGTTGGGGTTGATTCAGGTAATCATTGTCAACAAACCTTACTTCACCAATGGAATCTTTCTTAAGCCCCTTTAGCTCTAAGCTGTCATTTTTTTTCTTTTCCATGCTTCTACCATATCTAAAGATTTGGACAGTTTATGGCGAAAGAGGATTAAGAAATTAATCAATTAATTTATTTGGGTCTTTTTGGGAGACTTCCCAGCGCTTTCTCAGATAATTACAATTCTCGCAAGTTGGTGAAGGTTTTGGCATAACATCACTATCAAGGATTTTTATTGCTGCGAGAATTGCGTCTTCTACCCAACTGTCGTCGCATTCTAATCTAATAAGATGTAAATTAAATTCCAATTTTTGATTAAACATTGGCTCATTTTTTTTGCCATTGTAATAGACAAGATAAGCTTCGGGTGCAACTTCAAACCCATTTTTTCTGAACAACCATTGGTACATTTCTAATTGTCTTTGGTAACCTTTTGCATATTCCCACTTTGAGTAAGTATCTTCCCAATCAAAAACATTCTTAGAGGTAGCTTTTACGTCAACCACTACTAGCTCTCCATTTGGTTTTTGCCAAACGTCATCTACTGCACCACCAAAGTTAAAACCAGCATTTTCGTCTATATATCTAATACCTTTAAAATTATTGCGCCATTCGTCCATTTTCTCGTGAGCAAAAGGTACAGCATCTATATCATGCTCAATGAACATGGGGTGAGGTTCTGCTTTAGCTCGATAATGATCAAATTCGTTTTTACAAAGATTATCGACTGCACTATTTAAGGTAAAAGGTAGGCTTGGTGGTCTAATTTTATGTTTATAAGCTAAATAAAAACATCTTTGGCAATTTAGGTGCTGCTCAACCGCTGATCTACTAATTTTATACATCTTTTAACATTTCAATATGTGGAATATCATCTTCTAAGTATTCCTCACTAGCCTTAAGAAAGCCAAACTTTTCGTAATATTTTTCTAAATAGCACTGGGCAGAAATTCTAATGGCCCTAGACTCTTTCTCGCAGACTAAATCAATGGCTTGCTTAATGAGTACTTCTGCTAAACCCTGATTTCTATGGCTCTTCTTTGTCACAATACGCCCTAGGGATGGCTCTTCAAATCTAGAGCCAGCTGGGTTTATTCTAAGATAGCAAACTATCTCACCTGCATCCTCAATCCACATATGTTGCGCTTCTTCATCCTTATCATCTAAGTCAGGATATGGGCAATTTTGCTCAATAATAAAGACCTCTATCCTAAGCTGAGCTATTTGGTAAAATTCAGCCTTGTTTAATTCCTCAAAACTTTTTATGATGACTGGTCTTGTTTGATTGGACATAAATAAATTATGAAAGAAAGTGTTTACGATTACAAAGTCAAAGATATAGATGGTCAAGTTATCTCAATGTCAGACTACAAAGATAAAGTTCTATTGATAGTTAACGTGGCTTCAACCTGTGGCTTCACACCGCAGTATAAAGGCCTGCAAGACTTATACGAACAATATTCTCAGAATGGTTTTGAAGTGCTTGCCTTTCCGTGTAACCAATTTGGTTCACAAGAAAAAGGCAGTGAACAAGATATCAAAGAATTTTGTACCAACAACTATGCTGTAACCTTTCCAATCTTTAGTAAGGTTGAAATAAATGGCAGTAAAGCGGAGCCACTTTTTAAGTTTCTGAAACAAGAAATTAAGGGTTTTATGGGTACTGAGGCTGTGAAATGGAATTTTTCAAAGTTTCTCGTTAATAGAAATGGCAAAGTTGTGAAAAGATATGGCTCACTGGATTTTCCTGAAAATTTAGAAAGTGAGATTAAAGCCCTTTTAGGCTCATAATAATGGCATCTTCCCTACCATTCTTTGTTTGGTAATAATCTTTTCTAATTGAAAGTTCTTGAAAGCCATTTCCACGATAAAAATCCTGAGCAACTTTATTTGACTTCCTTACTTCAAGCAGAATAGTTTTCATACCCGACAAGTTCATCCTTTTTTTTAAAATATCCAACATAAAATTACCTACACCTTGTCTGCGCATACTCTCGATTACAGATATATTTTGTAAATGGCACTCATCCAATACTTTATTTGCTATACAAAAACCCACAATTTGTGAATTTAGAATTATGACAAAACTTAATGATCTCAACTCCAGAATTTTTTCAAAAGTTTGTTTCGTCCAAGGAGTAGGATTGGCGTGCATTTCAATATCCATCACATCAGCTAAATGATGCTCAGAAAAATTTTCAATGATGTAATTATTCGCCTGTAAAATTTGGTTTTCTTTTTTCAACAAAAGCTGTGACACCTTCTATATTATCGTTACGACCAACCATATCTTCTTGTGTTTTGGCTTCATCCTTCAGATTTTGTTCATAAGATTTATTAAAACTATCTCTCATTAAATGTTTAGTTTTAAATACTGCTCTTGGGGCTAATTCAGCGTAGTGTTTTGCTAATTCCATGGCTGTTTCTAAAGCAGAGCCATCTTCACATACTTCTGAACACATGCCTAAACTTTGACACTCTTCGGCAGAAACTCTTTTAGCTTCAGCTGCCATTCTAAAGGCTTGCTGATAACCAACTACTTTAGTTAATAACCAATTTGAACCACCATCTGGTATTAAAGCTATTTTAGAGAAGCCTATTTGAAAGAAACTTGATTTTGCCATT
>NZKB01000019.1 GCA_002692425.1 Gammaproteobacteria bacterium | reverse complement strand
TGGTGCGCCCGGGAAGACTCGAACTCCCGACATCCTGGTTCGAAGCCAGGCACTCTATCCAGCTGAGCTACGGGCGCTAATATCCAGAAGCATGACCATCTTTTCTACTTTCGGATGCCCCATAATATACACCATCTTTAAGCATTATTGCTTGGTAGCCACCAAATCCACCCTTGTCGTACTTCAGTTTATGGCCTTTTTCTAAAAGTTCTTTTCGTGTTATTTCAGAAAACCCCGACTCTAAGCTTATATAGCCACCGTCAAGCATTATTTCACCGGTAGGCTGAGAGGAACCAACATGTCTAATTCTTGGGGCATCTCCAGCTTCTTGTAAATTCATATCAAAATCAATGAGATTAATTACTATTTGTGCGTGTCCCTGTGGTTGCATTGCACCACCCATAAGACCAAAACTAATAAATGGCATACCATCCTTGGTTATAAATGCTGGAATAATTGTATGAAATGGCCTTTTGCCACCAACTAATGAATTTTTATGACTGGGGTCTAGGCTAAACATTTCACCTCTATCTTGCAGCATGAAACCAAGACCTTTTGGAACCATGCCCGATCCCATGCCTCTGTAGTTACTTTGTATAAGTGAAACCATATTCCCAAACTTATCGGCGACAGTCAGATAAATTGTATCTCCATTTTCTAGACCAGCATCATATCTTGCTGCTGCTTTATTCTTATTTATTAATGTAGTTCTTGCAGACGCATAATCTTTAGATATTAATTCTGTAGTTGGAATATCCGAAAAATTTGGATCAGCATAATATTTTGCTCGGTCTTCGTAAGCCAATTTTTTAGCTTCCGTAAAAAGATGGATGTATTCAGCAGAATCTAAACCCATAGATGAAAGATTAAAATTTTCAAGAATATTTAGAATCTGCAATGCTGCGATTCCTTGGCCATTTGGAGGTAGTTCCCAGACATCATAGCCTCTGTAATTGGTTGAAACAGGCTCTATCCACTCTGGTTCAAAAGCTGCTAAATCATTCTCTGTTAGCACACCACCCTGCGATTGAATAAAATTTGCAATGTTTTTTGCAATATCACCAACGTAAAAATCCTTCCCATATGTTGAAGCAATTTTTTTATAAGTTTTAGCTAGCTCTTTATTTTTAAAAATTTCGCCTTTAATAGGGGTTTTACCATTATTCATCCAGATATCTGAAAAATTTGGGTAATTTTTGAATCTATTAGCTGAACCTTCTAAATAATATGCAACTAGCTCAGAAACTGGAAAGCCATGCTGTGCATAATTTATTGCATTATTAAATATTGAATCAAATTTTTTATTTCCAAATTTTTTATGCAGTGCAACCCATCCAGCTACTGCTCCAGGCACCGTTACAGGTAATGGCCCGTAAGCTGGAATTTTATCTAAGCCCTGATTCTTTATAAAATCAATATTCATTTGTTTCGGTGCTGGACCAGATGAATTAAGGCCATACAGTTTCTGTGTTTCTGCATCCCACACAATTGCAAACAGGTCACCACCAATGCCACAGCCAGTAGGTTCAACTAAACCAAGCACAGCGTTCGCTGCAATAGCAGCGTCAATTGCATTACCACCATCTTTTAGTATCTCTATTGCAGTCTGAGTTGCTAGTGGATGGCTAGTTGCAGCCATACCATTTTCAGCGATTACTTCTGATCTGGTTGCAAAGGGAAGACCAGTAATTCTGTCGTAGCTAAAAACGATATTTAATAAGAAGTAAAGTAAAATTATTTTATATTTCATAACTAAATTGGTGCGCCTGGGAAGATTCGAACTCCCGACCTCTTGGTCCGTAGCCAAGCGCTCTATCCAGCTGAGCTACAAGCGCACTTTTAAATTATAATAAGCTTTAAGATTTTTTTCTTACAAAATGAAATTAAGTATCAATTTAAATAAAATAGCATTAATTAGAAACTCCAGAGGGTCTATTAGCCCAAGTTTGGAATATTTTGCTAAAACAGCTCTAAATGCAAACATTCTTGGTCTTACCGCTCATCCTAGGCCTGACAACAGACACATAAGACATGAAGACTTAGTACTAATACAAGCATTAACAACTGAATATCAGAAAGAATTCAATATTGAAGGAAATCCTTTTGAACCTCCATCACCAGAATATAAAGGATATCTAAGTATAATTAGAGAATTCAATCCAACACAAGCTACATTGGTTCCTGATGACACCAATCAATTAACATCAGACCATGGCTGGGATTTAAATGATTTAAATAATAAAAATTTTGCAGATTCTATTAAAGACAATTGCACTAGATGTAGTGTTTTTATAGACGCGGGCACAGATTTAAGTTTGTTAGAAAATAGTAATATTAATGCTATTGAAATTTTCACAGGACCATTTGCTGATGCACATAAATCTGGTGATAAAGAACTCTTAGATCAAGAATTAAAAAAATTGATTTTTACTGCAGAAAGTGCAAAAAAAGCGGGTTTGAGGGTTAATGCAGGGCATGACTTAGATCTTCAAAATCTTACTTTATTAAAGGAACTGGATTTAATTGATGAAGTGTCAATTGGCCATGCTATTATTTCAGAATCACTTGATAGGGGTTTTAAAAATACGATTCAACAATATATAAATTTAATCAATGGATAACGTAATACAAAATATTAAAGACCAAATTAAAGATAATGAAATCTTATTGTTCATGAAAGGATCACCATATCAACCTCAATGTGGTTTTTCATCCAAAGTTGCACAAATTCTATTCAGTTATGACATCGAATTTAGTTATATTGATGTTCTTGAATTTCCTGAGGTAAGAGCAAATCTTCCTCAAATATCTGATTGGCCAACCTTTCCGCAATTGTTTGTCAAAGGTGAATTAGTTGGTGGCTGTGATATTATTTCTGAGTTACATGAAACGAAAGAATTAGAATCTGTCTTTAAGTAGCGGTAATAAGAGTCTGTAAGAAGTTTTCTTGCCCTACCTTATCTAATAAATCCAGCTGAGTCTCTAAATGATCTACATGTTCTTCTTCACTCTCTAGTATTTTTTGCAACAAATCTCTTGAAACAAAATCGTTGACTTCCTCACAGCCGAGTATGGCCTCTCTGAGATCTGGGATAGCCTCATTCTCCAGTTTTAAATCGTTGTGAAGTATTTCAATGGGTGCCTCAGCAATGTAAACATTTCCAAGGTAAGTCATGTTAGGTAGCCCTTCGAGGAACAAAATTCTTTGAATGAGAACATCGGCGTGTTTCATCTCATCCATAGATTCGCCATATTCATATTGAGCAAATTTATCTAAACCCCAATCTGATAACATTCTAGAGTGCAGAAAATATTGATTTATTGCTCTTAGTTCGTTGGAAAGAATTTTATTAAGATGATTGATGACTTTCTCGTTACCTTGCATAGTGAATTTATATGATCTTTGGTACTAAAAATCAAGGAATTTAAGTATTTTGCTAATGATTCTCATTTAGAAAATTACTTGATAACAATTTAGCTTATTGTTTTTCAGAATAACCTAATTTTTTATGGATTTGTTTACTTGAGGTCGTGTAACCAAAGGGAATTCTTTCCCCAGGGTGAACTCTACTAAATGCTTTTTGAACAGCAAGTGTTGTTTCATGAAATCCTGAAAGAATTAAGTTTAGTTTGCCAGGATAAGTATTAATATCACCTACTGCAAAAATACCTTCTTTATCAGTTTTAAAACTTTCTGTATTTACCTGGATTTTTTTACCTGATAATTCTAGATTCCAATCAATAATGGGGCCAAGTTTTTTGTTAAGTCCATAGAAGAATAAAATGTAATCTGCCTTTATATCTATTTCATCTTTAGAATCTGTATTTAATAGTTTGATTGAATCAATATTTTCATTTCCAGAGATATCTTTAATAATGAATGGTGTTAAGAGTTTAATTTTTTGCTCATCGCTAAGTTTTCGTACATTCATTTCTGTATCTGGAGCACCCCTAAAAGCATCCCTCCTATGAATTAGAGTTACCTCTGCTCCAACTTTCTGTAATTCAACGGTCCAATCAAGCGCACTATCACCACCTCCAAAGATCACGACATTTTTATCTTTAAAGATAGTTTTATCTTTTATGGAATAAAATATTTTTTTTCCCTCCAATGAAGAGAAATCACTTTCAAGATTTGGCTTTATTGGTTCAAAGGAGCCTGCTCCTGCTGCAATGAATATATTTGGAGTTTCAATTGTTGATCCTTTATTAGTAGTTACTTCCCATCTATCGCCTTTTTTTATCATGCTATCTACTCTCTCATTAAGCATTAAGTCATATTCAAAAGGTTCAATTTGTTTAAGTAAGGCATCAACATGTTCTTGTGCGGTTTGGTAAGGAACACCTGGGATATCAAATATTGGTTTATCTGGATATAGTTCGGCACATTGACCTCCTGGTTTATCAAGATTATCAATTAAGGTGCACTTAAGGCCTAATATACCAGCTTCAAAAACGGTAAATAAACCTACAGGACCTGCTCCGATTACTAATATGTCAGTTTTCATTTAACCCTCATTCCTGGTTTAGCTCCTGTATCAGGAGAAACCATAAAAACATCTTCTCCTCCAGGACCTGCTGCTAGAATCATACCTTCTGAGACGCCAAAGCTCATTTTTCTGGGCGCAAGATTATTTACAAGTACAACTAATTTATCATTAAGCTCTTCCAGATCATAAGCTTTCTTTATGCCTGCAAAAACTTTTTTTTCTCCCAATTCCCCAACATCTAATATCAATTGAACTAGTTTATCTGCTTCAGGCACCTCCAAGGCTTGCTTAACTTTTGCAATTCTTAAGTCTACTTTTACAAAATCTTCTATATTTATTTCATCCATTTAGTCTAGTATTCCGTCAAAATCATTTTTTTCAAGTCTTGTAATGAAAGCCTCAAATTTTTGGACATCATTTAATTTATCCGTGCTTAAATCTTCATAATTTAAATTTGAAGTATTTAAAAGTAATAATATTTTTTGAGAAATAGACGGAGTAAAGGATTGTAATAAGATTGTGAGATCTTTAAAGACATTTATTGCCTCTGAACATATTTCAATACATCTTTCTTCATCACCCTGTTTTGCCTTATTCCATGGTTCTTCATTAGATACGTAAGCATTTATTTTATCAGCAATACTCATTATATATTTCAGAGCTTTGGAATATTCTTTTTGGTCAATTAAATTTATTATCTCCTTATAATTTGTACTATATTCTTGCGACTTCTTGATATTCCCAGGCGCTACCTTTGAATCATTGAGCTTTACAAGGAAGTTTTGAGTACGGCTACCAATATTAATAAACTTCCCTATTAAGTCACTATTAATTTTTTGTATAAAATCATCTATTGAAAAGTCTAAATCAGAAATATCAGTATTAAGTTTTGAACAAAGATAATATCGATAATAATCTGGGTTTGCATGAGCTAAAGCTTTTTCAGCAAGTATGAAATTGCCTTTAGATTTGGACATCTTATTTCCTTCAATTGTTAGAAACCCATGTACAAAAACTTCATCCAAATTACTTATTTCAGCGGTCTTAAGCATTGCAGGCCAAAAGAGAAGATGGAAATAAACTATATCCTTACCAATAAAATGAACCAGCTTAACATCATCCTTTTTCATTAGATCTTCATAATCAATGTTATTTTGTTTTGTCCAATCTTTTATAGAAGCAAGATAGCCAACTGGTGCATCCATCCAGACATATATATATTTTGTAGTTTCCCCTGGTATGTTGAATCCAAAGTAAGGCTCGTCTCTAGAAACATCCCAATCTCTTAAATCTTTATTCAGCCATTCATCAAGTTTGGCTTTAATAGGTGTTTGTTTTGAAATTTTTTGAACATTTTTCTTTAAATAATCATTTAGGCTATTTAATTTAAAGAAATAATGTTCTGATTCTTTGATTGTAGGTTTGGTATTGGAAAGAACTGAAATTGGATTTTTTAGTTCAAGCGCATCATAAGTAGAGCCACACTTTTCACATGCATCTCCATATTGGTCTTCTGCTCCACATGCAGGGCAGGCTCCTTTGACAAATCTATCAGCCAAGAAAATTTGTTCTTTTTCATCATATAGTTGGGATATCTGTTTTTTGTAGATATATTTTTTTTTGAGAGCTTTCTCAAAGATTTCAGAAGTTAATTCTTTATTCTCATCCGAATGCGTTGAATGAAAGTTTGTTAAATTAACATTGAAGTTTTTAAACGTTTCATGATGCTGGTGGTGTAGTCCCTTAATAAGATCCTCCGGAGTAATACTCATCTCTTTCGCTTTAAGCATTATTGGTGTGCCGTGTGTATCACTTGCACAGAAATATAAAGCCTCATCTTTTGTAAGGTTTTTGTGTCTAACCCACACGTCTGTTTGCACAATTTCAAGAACGTGTCCTAGGTGAAGAGGTGCGTTTGCGTAGGGCAGGGCACTTGTTACTAAATACTTCATGTTTGTTTTGAAATTATATGTTAATTTTAAATCTATGGAAAAAATTGCTGTAGCATCAGGCAAAGGAGGAGTAGGTAAAACATCAATAACATTAATTCTAGCCAACCATCTTAAAAGTCAGGGTTTCTCTATTGGATTGCTTGATGCAGATATATACGGTCCAAATCTGTCACAAATCTTATTGCCAGATGATCACAAATTTTCAATAAAGCACGATAAAAATTCAAACAAATTCTTACCTATGGTTGTGAATAATATGGCAGTAAATTCTATAGATTTTATTATTGATAGAGAAAAAGCAGCAATCTGGAGGGGCCCTGTTTTAAGCAAAGCACTAAAACAGTTATACCTTGGTACAAATTGGGGCAGTATAGATTACTTATTAATTGATATGCCACCTGGTACAGGCGATGCCTATCTTACAATTCTTAATGATTTAGATATTAATAATGTAGTTTTGGTAGGAGTGGAAGATGATTTTTGTATTGCAGATTTACATAAAACAAATTCACTTATGAAAAAGTTCAAAAAAAACTGCTTAGGGCTAATTGAAAATATGTCAGAAAATTTTGATATTGATAGTGATCCTGTTGTGAGCAAAAAAATTGAGAATGAATTAAATTTGGAAATATTGTTTACATTACCAAGAATCCCAAGAAAAGATTTTTATCAAGAATTAATCAATCTTGATAAACTAAGAAAATACATACCAAAGAAAATATTTAAATGAAAAAAATTTTATTTTTAATAACAACAATTTTTATCTTATTTGCAGAAGAAGATAGTGAAGTAGTTGATGTTGATCCATATGAAAATTTAAATAGGGTTGTTTTTAATATTTCTGATTCATTAGATGAAAGTTTTTTAAGACCAACTGCACAGATATATAGTGACTACACTCCCTTATTCATAAAGGATTCTGTTACAAACTTTTTTTATAATCTTACTGAAATAGATACAGTAATAAATCAATTGTTGCAGGGCAAGCCTAAATTAGCTGCTGAAGACTCACTTAGATTCATTATTAACACTACAATCGGTGTTGGGGGTGTATTTGATATTGCCTCGCGCATGGGGTTTCAAAGACACGATGAGGATTTTGGACAAACATTGGGGGTTTGGGGTGTTGATTCAGGCCCATATGTTTTTGTGCCGTTTGTTGGACCCTCAACTCTGAGAGATATTTTTGGTATTCCTTTAAGCTGGTATGTTTCAGGTTCCTTTGCCATTGAAGAAGATAAAACAAAGATTCTTTTTTCTTTATTGGATGTAATTGATACAAGAGAAAGAATACTTGCTGCTGAGAACTTAATTATTGGAGATAGGTACGAATTTGTGAAAGATGCTTTCCTTCAATCCCGCGAACATTCCGTACAAGATGGTGAAGTTGAAGATGAGTTCCTTAGTGAGTTTGAAGATGAGCTTTTTGATCTAGATCTTCCTTAAAACAATCAAAAACATCTTCTAAATCAATTGATGTGTTTTTAACATTATTTAAAAGCTTGCGTCTAATCTCTTTTGTATGTGAAAGTTTACGAATTATTTGTAATAAATGCGTAATAACTCTGTTTATGTCTTTTTTATTTTTTAAATTTAAGATGTATGACATGTAGTTTTGCATTCCTTTGCTGAATTCTAAATTTGTTTTGTTTGCATAGATCTCTTTATCAATTTGTAATAAAAATGCGGGATCTGAATAAATTTTTCTACCTAACATTACTCCGTCTACATAACTCAATTGTTTTTTAACATTATTAATTTCCTCTATCCCACCATTGATGATAATTTTTAAATCTGGAAAACGGTCTTTCATTTTATACACAAGCTCATAGTTCAAGGGTGGTATTGATCTATTTCTTTTTGTATCTAAACCACTAATGGCTTTTCTGGCATGGATAATGAATGTATTTATATCGTAATCAGAAATAGTTGATAAAAAATTTTCCAAATACTCTTCTCCCTCAAAATCATCTACACCTATTCTGCATTTTATAGTGAAAGGAATATTAATATTTTTTTTAACTTCATTTACACAAGAGCTAAGTAACTCAACATTTTTCATTAAAAAAACACCAAAGTTACCAGACTTAACTTTTTTTGATGGACAACCCACGTTTAGATTAATTTCATCATATCCATATTCCTGCCCAATAATTGCAGCTTGAGCAAGAGATTTTGGATCGGAACCACCTAGTTGAAGACCAACAGGGTGTTCAGAATTATCAAACTTTAATAACTTATCTACATCACCTTTTAAGATAGCATTTGAATGAATCATCTCTGTATACAGCATAGAGTTTTTAGTAAACTGTCTAGCCATAAATCTGAAATGTTTATCCGTTTTTTTCATCATCGGAGCAATACAAAATTTGTGATGATTTTGTGTCATATGAAATATATAACGCATGCCAGCCCAACAAGGGTCAGAACAATTGTGTAAGGAAGAGCTTTGTAGACCATCTTCAGATAGGAGAGCCCTATCAACGGTGCTAAGGACGATGTTAAAAGAAATAGAAACGCTGCTTGGCCATTAGGTGTTGCAACACTAGGCAAGTTTGTACCAGTATTTATTGCAACTGCAAGTCTATCAAATTGATTCTCAGTAATAACGTTATTCTCTAGTGCCACAACTATTTCATTCATATAGACTGTCGCAACAAAGACATTATCACTAATGGCAGATAAAGCTCCATTTGCTAAGTAGAATAATGGTACTTGCATATCTACTGAAGAAGCCAATACAAGATTAATAACAGGTGTAAATAAACTTTGATCATTAATAACTGCCACCACAACAAAAAAGATCACAAGTAGTGAAGTAAAAGGCAAGGATTCTTTAAAAGCACCACCTAGTTGATGCTCTTCCGTAATTCCTTTGAAAGCTGTTAAAAAAACCATTAAAAATAATCCAATGATTCCTACCGGAGCTAAATGTAGTCCAAGAGCAAATATTAAACATAAGCCCAATATAGCTTCAAAAACTAAGTGGAGTTTTTCCATGTCTGTTCTATCAGCATCAACTTTTTCTGCATTAGCTATAATTTTATTTCGCAATTTATCTGACATTTGATGGCCATAGCTGAAGACTTTAAATTTTTCAATTAAGACACAACATATCAATCCAGCTATTAAAACTGGCATTGTTACCGGGGCCATTCTGTAGAAAAACTCCATAAATTCCCAACCAGCTTTATCAGCAATCAGTAGGTTCTGAGGTTCACCTACAATTGTACAGACCCCACCCAACGCGGTACCAACTGCACCATGCATCATAATATCTGTTAAGAATGATTTCACCTGTTCAAACTCGTTTTTAGTAATTTCATTATTTTTAAAACTGTTCTCAAATACGTGATAGAAACCAACCATAACTGTAATAAGTACAGCTGTTACTGTGAGTGCATCTAAGAACGCAGATAGAAATGCAGCCGATATCACAAATAACAAAGAGAGAAAAATTTTAGATTTAACTCTTTGTAATAGTTTCGTAAAAATAACCATTAAAAGATTCTTCATAAAAAAAATAGCGGACACCATAAAAACTAGTAATAGAATTACTTCTAAATTCGATTCGATTTCATGCAAAACATGATACGGATCAGTTAAACCTAACAAAAGTGATTGAAACGCTATTAGGCCGCCAGGTTGAAGGGGATAGCACTGTATTGAAAAAATTAATGTGAATATGAACTGCAGCAATACAATCCATCCAAGCAAAAATCCTGGATTAACTCCCATGAGATCGAAATAGAAATAAATTAAGGGATTAACTATAAGAAATAGCAGAATGCTTGATTTATACCAATCAGGCGCATTTCCCAAAAAACTTTTGAATATTGTATTTAACACTTTTCCTATAAAAGTTTACATTATACAGACATGAAAAATTTAACGTCCAGTTTTTCTATTAAACAAGAACCCAAGTCTACTGATTTAATAGTAAGTATTAACTCGAAAAAAGAAATACTGTTTGATAAGAAAACTAAGAAATTCTTTCATAAATTGCCAGAAAAGTTACCTTCTCAAAAATTTAAAATATTTCAATTAGATGAGATAAATATCTTTCTTGTTCAGGAATTAGAGTATCTTCAAGAAGGATGTGAATACTTAAGTAAAAGATTTTTATATTCATACCTTGATGAGAATTCTCTGACTCTCATTTCAAGGGCATTTCAAATATATGATTGGATAAACAAACAAAAATTTTGTTCTAGAACAGGAAATAAATTAAGTGAGGTTCGTGAAGATCTTTCTAAACATTGTGATAGTTGCTCGAGAGATTATTTTCCAAAAATGTCTCCATGTATACTTGCAGCAATTACGTACAACAAAAAGATACTCTTGGTAAAACATAACAATGAAATACGAACATTATCGACTGTAATAGCTGGATTTGTAGAATTAGGTGAATCTTTAGAAGATTGTGTAAAGAGAGAGGTTTTTGAGGAAGTGGGATTAGAAATAAAAAATATTAAGTATTTAGCAAGTCAATCATGGCCATTTCCAAATCAATTGATGATGGCTTTCAGTGCGGAGGCTCTAAATGACCAAATAGATATTGATAACAATGAAATTCTGGAAGCAAATTGGTATTCGAAAGAGAATCTACCTCAAATACCCCCAGAACCATCTTTATCAAATTCGTTAATTAAACATACCCTTGAAACTATGACCTTGGGTCATTTTTAGCCCGTCTAACTTGTTTTTTCTTAACAGGTTCCTTTCTGTTACCAATATTATCATCAACAGGTTTTGGTGTTGCTTCAGGAGCCACTTTAACGTTACCGCTTTTTGGCTTTAATGGTTTTTTTGGAGCTGAAGTTTTTACAGGTTTTCTAGTCTTAGCTGTAGGTTTTATAACATGTTTTTCAGTTTTCTCACTCGGGTTAAATTTTTTATTTCTTTTAAAAGATGTATTTTTATTTCTATTCTGATTTGAATTTCTTCTAGAATTTGGTTTACCTCTTCGAGAATTGAATTTTTTTCTAATAGGTTTTGGTTCTTCTTCACCCTTAAAAAAATTGAATAACGAATCAAGTAGGCCTTTTTTATTGTTATCAACTTTCGGGATATTTCTAAACTCTACATCCTCAACTAGTGCTTTTTTTGATTTTTTGGGAACTTTTACGTTATATGTAGTTCTGTTTTGGAAAGCTTTAGAAGATTCATCCAATTCATATTCATAATCAAAATAAGCATTTTTCTTGATCTCGATTGTATAGTTATCATTTTGTTTATAAGGATCAATAAAAGTCATTATTTTAGTAGAAAACTTTCTTTCTAATTGATCTAAATTTGAACGGTATCTATTTAGTAACTCGTTTGCTACATTTGGGGAAACTTTTAACATTAAAATACTAGATTTATTATTGATAGATTTTTCTGTTACAAGTCTAAAGATTGATTCACAAACCGATGCAACGGATCTAACCCAAACTGTTTTTCCCATTAAATCATTTAAAGCCGGTTTAATTCTTTGTCTGGACATTTCCATTAGACCAAACCTAGATATTTTATCCAGTTGAATCCTAGCATGATCTAGTTTTGTTGATTCATACATTGCTCTTTCAACTTTTTCATTATTTTTTGCATCTTCCATATCAATAAAATCGATAACAATTAAGCCACCTAAATCTCTTAATTTAACTTGCTTTCCAATCTCTGCTGCTGCCTCTAAGTTAGTTTTAAGCGCTGTTTCTTCTATATCGCCACCTTTTGTAGATTTTGCAGAGTTAATATCGATTGATGTAAGTGCTTCGCCAGAATCAATAACCAATGACGCACCAGATTTAAGCTTCACTTCTCGAGAAAATGCAGATTCAATCTTAGTTTCGATACCGTAACTTGCAAATAATGGGACCTCTTCGTTGTAAAGTTTAATTTTTTCAATAAATTCTGGAACAATTTTAGTGGTATAAGTTTTTGCTGAATTAAAGTCATCTTCATTATCTACAACAAGCTCTCCGATATCCTCTTTAAAATAATCCCTTATTGTTTTTTGAATAAGGCTTTGATCAGCATAGATCAACTGTGTTGCTCTAGATCCCTTTATTGCTGATTCAACTTCAACCCATAATTTTTTTAAATATTCCAAATCCCATTTAAGTTCTTCAATTTGCTTGTCTATACCTGCGGTTCTAATTATCAGACTCATATTTTCTGGCACATTTAATGCCTCAATATGATTTTTAATTTTATCTCTCTCTTCTCCATGAATTCGTCTAGAGATGCCACCACCATTGGAATGGTTTGTCATTAGGACTATGTATCTACTTGCTAGTGATATGTATGTTGATAAAGCAGCACCTTTATTAACGCGCTCTTCTTTCTGGATTTGAACAACAATGTCGTCACCTTCTTTCATTTTAAATCGCTCATCGCCTGATTTTGATGGATCAAAGTATTCAGCTGAGAGTTCCTTGAAGGGTAAGAAACCATGCCTCGAGGAACCTAATTCAACAAAAATTGCTTCTAAGCTTCCTTCTATTTTGGTAACTTTACCTTTGTGTATACTTCCTTTCTGAAAATTGTTGCCTTCGAATTCCAGATCAAAGTCTATGAGTTTATCGCCTTCTATTAATGCACTTCTACGTCCATTTATAGAATTGGTATCAATTAAGATTTTTTTCATTTTATCCCTTGTCTATAAAGGATAAGAACAACGATTTATGCTTTTATACCTTGTGGAATCAGCATTTTATTGAATTTGTTTAATTTATTTTTTGTTGTTCTCATCATTATTGTATTTACATTTATTGCCTACTTTTTATTAATTTTTATTTTTCGTTGTAAGCTAAGGCGTATATTTTACAGCAAAATGACTAAAATTAATTTATTTCTTATAAATAAAGAAAATGAAGGCAGAAGGCTGGATAACTTTCTTTTTAGTAAATTTAAAAAAGGTATTCCCAAATCGAAGATTTATAGCTCTATACGTAAAGCGAAAATAAAAGTAAACGGCAGAAAAACTAGACCGGATTATAAGCTTATCGTCGGAGATAAAATCGGATATCCTGAACTAGTACAGAAATCAGATATCAATACTTCGCCAAACTTAAACGCTCATCTCACTTTAATCAAAGATTCAATTATTTATGATTCTACAAATTTTTTAGTTATCAATAAGCCGCCAAATTATGCTGTTCATGGTGGCTCAGGTTTAAATTTTGGAATAATTGAAATTGTAAGAAAAATCTATAAATATTCAGAAAATTTTAATCTTGCACACCGGATCGATAAATCAACTAGTGGTTGTTTGGTTATTGCAAAGAAAATGTCTGCTTTAAGAGATATTCATAAACAATTTAGAGATAGGTCAGTTAAAAAAGTTTATGAATGTATTGTTAAAGGTTCTTGGCCAAAAGAATTAAAAAAGATAAAGAACAGTTTAGATACACAAAAGACTAGCAAAACAGATCATAAAACTTTTAAAACTAATTCTGGCAAAGAATCTCTAACAAAATTTTATATAAATGAACAAATGAATGGTTATACAAAAATTACAGCTATTCCTCAAACAGGAAGAACTCATCAAATTAGGTTTCACTGTGTAGATGCTGGATTTCCAATAATTGGGGACAAAAAGTATTTTCTTGATAATTCTAAAACAGATGCCAAAAGATTAATGCTCCATGCTCGACAAATTGAATTTACTGATAATAAAAAAAAGGTAAAAGTAACTTCAGAGGATGATTACGGATTAACAGATTTTAAAAAGAGTATTTAAATAGAGTTATATCTATCGAATCATCTAAACCTGATGTAAATCTAATTTCGTTAAAGGGTAGTATTTGCAAGTTATTAGTCTGGACAAGAGCTTGAGGATATTCATCTACATCGTAATATTCATAGATACCCCAAATAACCAAACCTACTATTATTAAGGTTGCTGTATTTTCTTCATCTGACTTACATCTACCTAGCATCTCAATTGGCCCATTTTCTGTGTAGACTATCTTTTTCCAACCAACACCTTCAACAAATTCTTCTTCACAGTTATCGAGATGGGAAGCGTATGTTAAGCAGGCAATAAATAATAAAAAAAATAAATTTATTTTCATAAGTTTAATTTGGTAGGGATGAACGGACTTGAACCGTTACGCTTTTCAGCATGCGAGTTTGAGTCGCACGTGTCTACCAATTCCACCACATCCCCATAATTGCTATGATACATCCTATGCAAAAAGACATCTATAAAAGTGATTATCATTACGAAATACCAGATAAATTAATTGCACGATATCCATTAAAAAAAAGAACTGATTCAAAACTTCTTTCATGTAATAAAAGTTTTAATATTCATGATTTTTCTTCACTACCATCTCTACTAAAAAAAGATGACCTGATTGTATTTAATGAGACAAAAGTTTTTAAAGCTAGACTAATTCTTCAAAAAGAAAGTGGAAGCAAGGCAGAAATATTCGTTAATAAAATAATTTCTAAATTTGAAGCAGAGTGTTTAACAAAAGGGCTAAATTTAAAAAAGAAAGTTCAGATATTAAAATCTAGTACCTTTCCAATAAAAATTACTATTTATGAGAAACAAAATAATTCCGTACTGATCAAATTTAATCAAGAAATAAAAAATCTTTGCGAAAGCATTGGCAAAGTACCTATACCTCCATATCTCGATAGAGAGGAAGAAGAAATTGATAAAAAACGCTATCAATCCGTCTTCGCTAAAGAATCAAAAAATGAATCTGCAGCAGCACCAACGGCTTCCCTACATTTTGATGATAACTTATATGAAAAGATAAAGACCGATTTTGATACGTGTGTAATTAATCTATCTATAGGTTTAGGAACTTTCAAACCATTATCAGATGAGCCTATTAATAATTTATCTAAACTACATGAAGAAAATTTTTATATATCAAAAAATACATCTGAAATAATTAATGACCATATAAAAAATAAGAAAAGAGTTGTAGCAATTGGAACAACAACCTTAAGAGCTTTAGAATCAGCTTGGGATAGTGATAGTCAAATTATTCTGCATGGAAACCAATCAACAGACATTTTTATTAAAGAGGGATTTAAATTTAATGTTGCTAATGCGCTGATAACAAACTTTCATCTACCACAATCAAGTTTACTAATGCTAGTCAGTGCTTTTGCAGGTAAAGAATTAATTTTTTCTGCATATAAATATGCCATTGAAAAGAAATTACGCTTCTTTAGTTACGGAGATGCAATGATAATAGAAAGATGACGTTTAAGGTCCTAAATAAAGATGGATTTGCACGAAGAGGTAAATTAATTACCAAATCCTCCATTGTTCAAACTCCAGTATTCATGCCTGTTGGAACATATGGAACAGTAAAAGGCTTAACACCTCAACACTTACATGATATTGGTTTTGAAATCATACTTGGTAATGCCTTTCATTTACATTTGAGACCTGGATTAGAAACTATTGAAAAATTTCATGGTTTACATGATTTTATGGGCTGGAATAAGTCTATTCTGACAGATTCTGGAGGATTTCAGATCTGGAGTTTAAATGAATTGAGAAAAATTACTGAAAAAGGAGTTGAATTCAAATCACCACTCGATGGATCAAGGATTTTTCTGTCACCAGAAGATTCAATACAAACTCAGTTGGCATTAAATGCCGATATCATCATGGCTTTTGATGAATGTACAGATTACCCATCTTCACAAGACGAGGCTGAAATATCCATGAATTTAACTCACAGATGGGCAGAAAGATCAATTGAATACTTTCAAAAACATAAAGATGGACATTTATTATTTGGAATTGTTCAGGGAGGCATGTTCAAAGATTTAAGAACAAAATCACTTGAATTTATGCGTAACTTAAACTTCGATGGTATAGCTTTAGGTGGACTTAGCGTTGGAGAGCCTAAGAAAGAAAAAACAAAAATACTTAAACACTTAGCACCAGAATTACCTGAAAATAAGCCTCATTATGTTATGGGGGTGGGCACACCTGAAGAATTGGTTGAGGGTGTAAGGTATGGTATAGACATGTTTGATTGTGTAATGCCAACGAGAAATGCCAGAAATGGTTTTTTATATACCAGTAAAGGTATCTTGAAAATAAGAAATTCAGAGCATAAAAATTCTACCAAACCCATTGATGAAAATTGTGATAGCTACACAAATAAAAACTTTTCTAGGGCGTATTTGCATCACTTGGACAAATGTAATGAAATTCTGGCTAGCACATTAATGAGCATTCATAATCTTGCCTATTTTCATAAGTTAATGTCTGATATAAGAAAATCTTTAGAAGAAAATAAATTTGAAGAATTTCTTGATTCCTTTTACGATATGAGGAACTTAAAGAAGCCTCAACTATAGGAGAATAAATGAACGAAGCAGCAGGACCATCTTTTTTACCATTTTTAATGCTATTAGTATTTTTTTTGTTTATTTATTTTGTAACTATTAGACCGCAACAAAAAAGACAAAAAGAACATGAAGCCCTTGTTACATCATTGGAAAAAGGTGATGAGGTTATGACCTCATCTGGCTTAGTAGGAAAAATAGAAAATATTACTGACCGTTATGTGAGTGTTAAATTAAACGATCAAGTTTCAATTAACATGCAAAAAGAGTTCGTGGCATCAAAATTACCAAAAGGTACTATTAACAGCATAGAATCACAGTGAACAAATATAAAGTCTGGCAAATTGCATTAATTTACTCAGTGTTAGTCTTTGGTATTATTTTCGCACTGCCAAACTTTTTTCCGTCTAAACCTGCAATTCAAATTGCCTTTGGTGATTCTTTAAGAGCAGCTAATACAAATATTGTTAACGATCTCTCTTCGGAACTGAACGAAAAAAATGTAAATTTTACTGAAATCGATTTTGCGGATAATTCTGCAAAGATAATATTTGAGGATGTAGGAGATCAATTAGCAGCCAGAAGGGTGCTGTCATCATATTCTGATGGAGAGTTCATAATTGCTTTAAATTCAGAACCCTCAACACCTGAATGGCTCAACTCTATAGGAGGTAAACCAATCAATCTTGGTTTAGATTTAGCAGGTGGAATACATTTCTTACTGGAAGTTGATACCAATAGATACTCTGCTGAAAGGTTATCTTCTGAAGGTGCATCTATTATTGATGAGCTCTCAACGAGAAACATAAATGCTAACTATACAAGTAGCAATGAAAGCATAAATATCTCGTTTAGAAATTTTAATGATCTTTCAAGCGGAAGAGATTATCTTGATCAAAATAATTTTACTACATCAGGGACAAAATATAACATTCTACAAAATGATAATGATCTTGAGCTTCAATATACAGACAATTATTTGTCTGAAATAGTGGATTACGCAGTTGAACAAAATTTAGTTGCTCTACGAAACAGGGTCAATGAATTAGGTGTGTCAGAGCCTATCGTTCAAAGAGAAGGTAAGGGACGTATTGTGGTTGAGTTGCCAGGTGTTCAAGACTCAGCATCTGCAAAAAAAATTATAGGTAAAACAGCTAATCTTGAGTTTAGATTAGAAGCAAGACCAACAGACTCCTTTCTTAGAAAAGAAAAATTCGATTACAAAAACTCATTAGGTACAAGCGCTTTTTTGGAAAAGGTTGTAATAATAACTGGTGATAATGTCACAAACGCACAAAGTAGTTTTGATGAAAGTGGCAGACCTCAGGTTAATATAAATCTAGATATTGATGGTGGCAGATCGATGCAAAATGCGACTAAAGACAATATAGGAAGACGGCTTGGTGTTGTTTTAGTAGAAGAGAAAACAAGAACTTTCTTCGATGAGAATGATAATGTTTTGCAAGAAAGCTATACGGAAAAAAATGTTATTAGTAATGCTACGATACAGGCAGCACTGGGCACTGCATTTAGAATTACTGGTTTATCATCTAGCTATGAAGCTAGTGAGCTTGCTCTTTTGCTTAGAGCAGGAGCGCTTGCAGCACCTATGAAATTTGTTGAAGAACAAACCATTGGACCTACTCTCGGACAAGATAATATTGATAAAGGTCTAAATTCCGTGATTGTAGGTTTTATTTTAGTTTTTATCTTCATGTTAATTAGGTATAGATTATTTGGTTTTGCCGCAAATATTGCTTTGATTTCAAATTTAGTTTTAGTTACAGCAATAATGTCATTGGTGGGTGCGACTCTAACCTTACCGGGAATTGCAGGCATAGTTTTGACTGTAGGTATGGCAGTAGATGCTAATGTTCTTATTTTTGCGCGTATATCTGAAGAGTTAAAAGCAAATGTTGAAGTACAAAATGCTATAAAAAATGGCTTTAGCAAAGCTTTTAGCACAATTATAGATGCAAATATAACTACTTTATTAGTTGCCGTTATTCTATATTCCATTGGCACAGGACCAATAAAAGGATTTGCTGTAACTCTCAGCATTGGAATTATAACGTCAGTATTCACTGCAATATTTGTAACTAGATCTTTAGTGAACTTTATTTATGGATACAGACAAATCAAGGACTTAAAAGTTTGATGAACATTCCTTTCATACAATTTAACAAATTTGGGATCATGATTTCATCATGTTTGCTAATGGTGACTTTAATTTCATTATTATTTAAAGGTCTCAACTTGGGTTTAGATTTCACAGGTGGAATTTCACTGGAAGTCAAATATGAACAAAAAGCTGATTTAGAGCGAATAAGAAATAGTATCTCAAAAATTGAAAATTCAAATTTTGTTGTTCTTAATTATGGGAGTGATAATAGTGTTTTAATTAAATTTCAAAGTGATGAGGAATTAAGTATTAATGCACAAACTGTAATTGACCAGCTATCAGCAGATAATTATTTAGGAACTGTTGAAAAGTCAGAAACTATATTCCCTCAAATTGGTGAAGAACTTAGAGATCAAGGTGGTATTGCTATTCTTGTGGCTATGCTTGTAATTCTTGTATATATCATCTTTAGGTTTCAAATTAAGTTTGGGTATGGTGCAATTGCTGCTTTATTCCATGACGTTTTAATTATCCTTGGGATTTTTTCAGTCTTTAATTTGACCTTCGATTTATCAGTTCTAGCAGCCTTATTAGCAGTTGTTGGTTACTCTCTAAATGATTCGATTGTAGTATCAGATAGGATTAGAGAAAATTTTCTAGATGAAAATAAAAAAGGTAGTTCAGAGGTTCTCCTCAATGATTCACTCAATCAAGTCTTTGCAAGAACAATCATTACTTCATTCACGACGTTATTGGTTTTAATTGCACTACTAGTTGCAGGTGGCGAAGCTTTAAAGAATTTTAGCTTAGCTTTAGCAGCTGGTGTTCTAGTTGGATCTTATTCTTCAATTTTTATTGTCGTAAGAGTCCTGATCATGACAGGCCTTTCAAAAAAAGATATGGAGAAACCTAAAAATGAGCCTGAAGAATCTTATACCTTAGATTGATATCCGGCCATTACACATTTTGATAAATCTTTAAAACACTTAGGTGTAGCAACAATCATATGATCTGAATCATATGTATCAGGTTTGCCTTCAAAGTCTGCTATCAAGCATCCTGAAGACTGAGCTATAAATAGTGCAGCTAACCTGTCCCAGGGTTTTAATCCATGTCCCCAGAACCCGTCTAATTTACCTGCAGCACAGTAAGCAATATCTAGAGAAGTGCATCCAGATCTTCTCACAGTGACATCAAAGTCGTTTAATAATTTGTAAGTCTCTAGTGGTTTGTAAATATAATTTTGATCATTATTTGTGTGTCCTGTTGAGCTTAAAAGAGCGTTTGATAATTGTGTTTTATTGCTTGCCCGTATTCTTTTATTATTAAGCAATGCACCTGTGCCTTCACCTGCACAAAAGACATGATCACGTACTGGATCAATAATCACAGCACAAATTACTTTACCTTCTTTTAAGCATGCTAATGAAAGGGCATAGTGAGGGTATTGATAAATATAATTTCTTGTCCCATCAATTGGATCAAGAATCCAAGTACATTCTTTATCATCTATTTCGTTTGCACCAGTTTCTTCACCAAGGTAGCCAAAGTCTGGATAATATTGTTTTAAATTCTCGAAGACTTTTTCTTCAACGTATTGATCGAGATTGGTAGTAAAATCATTTCGACCCTTCTTTATCACTTTTAGATTATCAATTCTCTTACTAAATTGTATTATTTCATTTGCACCTTCATATGCAGCATTAAGAGCTCTATTAAGAATTGGGGGTAATGACATAGTGAATATATTATGAGTTTAAACAAACAAGTCAAAATTATTCTTATTGAAACAACTAATGCAGGTAATATTGGTTCTGCTCTGCGAGCAATGAAGACAATGAATTTTACAAGTTTATGCCTAGTAAACCCCAGAGATTTTCCTTCAGAAGCTGTTGAAACCATGGCAGCGAATGCAAAAGACCTAATAGAACACATAGAGGTAGCTAAAAATTTAGATGAAGCTCTTGAGGATATTAATTTTGTTGTGGGAACATCATCAAGAACACGAAAAGTACCTTGGCCCAATGAGCCGTTACATAAGATATCACCAAGAATTATTAAAGAAATAAATAATAAAAAAAATATAGCGATTTTGTTCGGAAGGGAAGATAGAGGGTTAACTAATGATGAGCTTCAACGCTGTAATCTTCATGTAAATATACCCGCCAATAGCGATTATCCAGTTCTCAATCTTGCCATGGCAGTTCAAGTTGTATGTTATCAGCTATTTATTGATAACAGCTTAAATAGTCAAAATATAAAATCTGAATACTGGGATGTACCAATGGCAGAAACAAACCATGTTCAAAGATTAATTAATCATTTCATCGAAGTAGCTGAGCAACTAGAAGTTTTCAATAAGGGTAATCCAAGACAAATAGGAGCAAGAATTAAACGAATGTTTACAAGAATTGGGTTAGACGAAATGGAAGTAAATTTCATGAGAGGGTTTTTAGCAGCTGTTGAAAAAAAACTAAAAGATAAATAACTTTAAAATTTAAAATTTGTAACTATAATTACCGAATGTGTCCCCATCGTCTAGAGGCCTAGGACACCGGGTTTTCATCCCGGCAACAGGGGTTC
>NZKB01000018.1 GCA_002692425.1 Gammaproteobacteria bacterium | reverse complement strand
TCTGTGCATCTTCTCTATAGAATTTTATAGTAGGTTTAGCGTCATGTCTCGATTGAAAGAAAGATTTCTCTAACTCTTTCATTTGACTTTCATTGGGTGAAGCAAAAGATTGCTGATCTAACCAAATCCTAATCATTTCTGATCTTTCAAAATAATCGAGTTCTGACAATTTATCTAAGAGTAGCCCATCCTCATCACACATCTTCTGTAATCTCTCATCTAAAAAACGATGATAGAGTGAGCTCTGTTTTGAAAGGAGATTTGCCATTCTTGCAGTATTTTTCTTTGCACCAGGCCACCTCTCACTGATTTGAGGAATAATTTGGTTTCTTAAAAAATTTCGACTGTATTTATTATTGGTATTAGATTGATCTTCAATAAAACTTAGTTTGAGATTATTAATATATCCATGAATCTCTTCTTTCGTAATATGAAGTAATGGTCTTATGAAGTTTTTACCATTAATCTTTACGTTTCTTTGCATGCCAGTTAATCCCTTAAGCCCTGTTCCTCGTAAAACTCTAAAAAAGACAGTTTCTACTTGGTCATCTAGGTGATGGCCCAAGATTATTACGCTTTCTTTATGCAAAGCATGAAAAACTTCGAGTCGCGCTGATCTAGCAGCTGCTTCATAACCCTGCCCAGTTTCATTAATTTTTACCGTTTTACATAAAAAATTAATATTGTGCGCTTTGCAGAATTTTTCACAGTGTTTTTGCCATGCTGTACTAGCAGACTGGGTTTGATGATTAACATGAAGCGCTGTTAAACAATTTTTCTTGCCATGCATCTCAAGGAATTGATTTGTAGCTGCTAGTGCTAAGGTAGAATCTACCCCTCCACTAAAACCAACAACAATATTTTCGGCATTGAGTAGAATTAATTGTTCTGATTTATTGAAGAAGTCCAGCTTAAACTCCGATATTTTTAAATTTTTCATACCTTTTAGCTGTTAAGTCTTCGAGAGAATGCTTTGAAAGTCCTTTCAATTCATCTAAAAAATATTTTTTTACTGCTTTATAAGTATCTTCATGATTTCTGTGAGCTCCGCCAATTGGTTCTTTCACAACATGATCAATAATACCGAGTTCAACCAAATTCTCAGCATCAAGTTTAAGGGCGTCTGCAGCTTCTTCTGCATTTTTTGCGGTCCGCCATAAAATTGAAGCACAAGCCTCTGGTGAAGCCACCGAATAAATGGAATACTCCAACATGCCAATTCTATCTGCAAGACCAATTCCAAACCCCCCACCTGAACCACCTTCTCCAATTACTAGATTCACCACTGGAGTTTGTAAATCAGACATAATTTCTAAGCTTTTAGCAATGGCTTCATGTTGACCAGAGTGTTCTGCCTTAACACCTGGATATGCGCCAGGTGTGTCAATAAGAGTGAGAACAGGTACAGAAAATTTTTCAGCTAATTTCATCAATCTATTAGCTTTTCTGAATCCAGATGGATGTGGCATACCAAAGTTTCTTGCGACTCTGTCTTCTGTTTCTCTTCCTTTTTCATGACCAATCACAACAACTGGGTAGTTCTCTAGGAATCCAAAGCCACCAACTATAGCTTTATCGTCTTCACTTAAGCGATCACCATGCATTTCTTCGAACCCTTCAAAAACATTAGCAATGTAATCGAGGGTATGTGGTCTGTTTGGGTGCCTAGCAACTAGCACTTTCTGCCAAGGGCTTAGATTTGCATATATTTTTTGCGTTTCTTCGTGAGATTGACGTTCTAATACAGCAATTTCCTCAGCTAAATTAGCTGGTGCAGGTACAATTTTTTTGAGTTGTTCAATTTTTTCAAGGCAAGTATAAATTGGTTGCTCAAAATCTAAATGTTGGTCCATATTCTAAAAAAGCTTGTAGTTTTCTTCTCCAAATAACTCATTAATTTTTTCGAACGTACTATCCTCTAAGGAAATCTTAAAAGTGTCAACTTTTACTTCACTTGAAATATTCAAATCATCATCTTTTAAATTAAGAACTACATCAATGCCATCAGGATCATTTAAGCTGCGAAGCTCCTCAAATTTTCCGTTCCCTAGCTCTTTCAATTGCTTTCTTGATACATCTAATCTAATTTTAGAAGTTACTGTTTTACGGGCAAGTTCAATTGGCAGCACATCTGTAGCTCTTATCTTAATTCCCACATCTTCTAGGTTCCCCCTGCGATAGTCATCGGCAACAACTGTCCCTTTTATCATCACTACTGAATTTTCTTTGAATAAAGGTTTCTTCTCATCGTGCAATTCCACAGGAACTGAAACATCTATAAGGCCTGTTTCATCCGATATTTCTAAGAATACAAATACACTGGTTCCTTTTTTAACGATTCTTTTGTGATTGATAAGAGCCGGAATATATTTTTCGTTTGCAGTTGTCATTAATCTATTGATTGGTTGAATCTTAGAGGACAGTGTTTTTCGCAATAAGGTAACTGGATGTTTGCTGTAATAGAATCCAAATGATTGTAATTCCATCTTCAATTTCTCTGATTCAGAATATGTTTCCATTTCATAACCAGAAACTTTTAAGTCCTGTTCTTCTGCAAACATTTCCATGACTGCAGATTCTTTCGATCTAAACTTTTGCTCAGATGCTTCTAAATAACTCTTGATTGAGCTGACTGCTTCATCTCTTGTGCAGATCTCATCAAACGCACCGGCCTTTGCCATACTTTGTAATGCTCTAATGCCACCTTTTCTGAGATCAACTCTTGAAGCGAAATCCATTAGACTTGAAAATATGCCATTTTCTCTCTCTGCGCAAACTTCCTCCACAAATTTTTTTCCCACATCTTTAAGAGCTGCTAGTCCATATTCAATTTGATCCTTATCATTTACCATAAAATTTGGGTGAGAACTATTTATATTCGGGGCCAAGATAGTTACGTCCATAAGCGCACAATCTTTTACATGTGGCTCAAGTTTATCTGTTTTATCCTGTTCTGAACTTAGTACCGAAGCAATAAAATGTGAAGGGTAATGAGTTTTTAAAAAAGCTGTTTGGTAAGCGATTAACGCATAAGCTGCGGAATGAGATTTATTGAAACCATAGCCAGCGAATTTCTCAATATTATCGAAAATCTCGTTTGCCTTTTTCTTGCCAATACTATTATTTTCACAACCATCAACAAAAACGCTCTTTTCTGCTTCCATAACGTCAGCTTTCTTTTTACCCATTGCTCTTCTTAAATTATCTGCATCTCCCAGGGAGTAAGCTGCTAAAACTTGGGCTGCTTCCATAACTTGCTCTTGATATACAAAAACACCATAGGTCTCATTTAGCACTTTCTTTAAAGCGGGGTGCTGATAGGCAATACTCTCTCTACCATTTTTTCTATTTATATAATCATCAGCCATGCCTGAATTAAGAGGACCTGGCCGATATAGTGCTACTAAAGCTGTGATATCAGAGAAATTTTCAGGTTTCATCCTTTTTATCAAATCCATCATGCCACTCGATTCAAGCTGAAAAATACCTTTTGTTTTTCCCGAGCTTAGTAAATTAAAAACTTTAAAATCTTCATATGAAATGTCATCCAAATTAAAATCAGGATTAATTTTTTGAACCGATTTAACCGCGTTATTAATGACCGTTAAAGTTCTCAGACCAAGAAAATCAAATTTTACCAGTCCGACATCTTCAACATCATACATGTCCAATTGTGTTGCCATTGAATTGGTCTCTAAGTCGTAATGTAAAGGTGTGAATTCATGTATGTCATTTGGTGCAATAACTACGCCTGCCGCATGTTTTCCAATGCTTCTGGCGCAACCTTCAAGTTTTAAGGATAGATCTAAAACCTCAGCTGCTTCTTCATTTTCTTTTCTTATTTCTTGTAATTCAGGCGATTCATCAATAGCTTCTGTAAGCTTTATGCCAGGTGTAAGAGGTATCATCTTAGCTATCATGTCTCCGAAACCATAAGGCTTGCCTAAGATTCTTGTTACATCTCTGGTTACTCCTCTGGCTGCCATAGTACCAAGCGTTCCAATTTGTGCGACAGATTCAACTCCATATTTATTTTGTACATACTCAATGACTTTATCTCTGCCTTCAATACAAAAATCTATATCAAAATCTGGCAAAGACATTCTTTCAGGATTTAAAAAACGCTCAAACAGTAGTCCATGTTCTAATGGGTCTAAGGCAGTGATGGATAACATAAAAGCAACTAGAGAACCTGCTCCAGAGCCCCTACCTGGTCCAACTGGTATTTCCTGATCTTTTGCCCATTTGACAAAATCCATGACCACTAAAAAATAACCGGGATAACCTTTTTCTGTAATAATCTTTAACTCTTTTTCTAATCTTTCCTGATATAGGTCTTGATCTAGATCTTTATGATCACTTAGATATTCTTTGAGTTTTGTTCTAGAAAGATCCTCTAGGTGCTCTGATAAAGATTTATTTTCTTGTACTTCGTAAGAAGGTAGATAATACTGCCCTTCCTCTAAAAAAACATTGCATAACTTGGCAACTTCAAAAGTATTTTTAAGAGGCTCCAATTCATGGCACTTTGCTAATTCTTCTTCCGTTTTAAAGTATTGCTCACTAGAAACATTTGGATTATCTATCTCATCCTTAAGCAAAGTTGCGTTGTTAATTGCAACTTTAGCTTGATGAGCTAAATGATCTTCTTTCTCTAAAAAGAGGACATCGTTAACTGCCACAACAGAAATATTTTTTTTTCTCGCAAGATTGCATAGTATAGCTGAGGCAGAATCGTAACCGTCCTCTGAAAAATTTGATATCCCAACAAATAAATTTTCGGCAAAAGCTTCAAAATATTTTTTATATAGATCAACAATCAATGACTCTTCTTTTTTCAAGGCAAGATTTCTTAAACTTGAGGAAGAAGTGGGGATAATACAGACAATATCTTCTGGATTATTCAGAATATCTTGCTCAGGTATACTTCTTTTTTCTGATCCAGACTTTACAAATGATTCTGTGCTAAGTTTAAAGAGCTTTTCTAAACCTTTTTTATTTTTTGCTAAAAGAATTAAGTTTGTGTACCCATTATTAATTTTGATATCAAAGTCAACCCCGCAAATTGGTTTAATGCCTTTACTTAGTGCGTAATTGTAAAATTTTACTAATCCAAAAAAAGTATTTTTATCTGCAAGTGCAACAGCTTCCATGCCAGATTCAAGTGCTTTATCTACAATTTCATTTGTCTTGGGTAAACCACATGAAATACTGTAATGGGATTTTGTTTGCAGATGAATAAAATTGGACATCATTAAATTTTAAAACTTTTTCTGTGAATGTTTGATAATCCCAAATAATTTATGGCATTTTTATGATCTTTTGTTGGGTAACCTTTGTTTTTTTCGAAAAAATACCCTTCATATACTTTCGCATAGTTAAACATTAGCTGGTCGCGGAAATTTTTTGCAACTATTGAGGCTGCTGCAATCTCTTGATACTGCTCATCACCTTTTACAATTGCTTCAGCATGCTCAAGGCCTTCAGGAACATAGATTCCATCTATAATTATTCTATCTGGTGCTACAGGAAGGTTCTTAATGGCTCTTTTCATCGCAAGATGAGAAGCTTTTAAAACATTTAATTCATCAATTTCACAGGGTGAAGCCACACCAATTCCGACATAAAAATTTCTTTTTATATATTTAGCTTGTATTAATCTATTTTTTTGAGATGTTTTTTTTGAATCTTTAAAAAAATATTCTGACTTATTTTTCCCAAATATTACGGCTGCTGATACTAAGGGTCCTGCTAAACAACCAACACCAACTTCATCAACCCCTGCAATCTTCATAAAATCTATTAGTAAAGGAGTCTAAGTTTGGTTTCTCTAACTTGGCTTTAACAGCTTGAATCATTTTTTTTCTGAATTCATAGTCTGCCATATTCGAATTAAGATCATGAGCAATATTCTCTGAGGTAGCATTGGATTGAATTAATTCAAGAAATATTTCTTCATCTGCAACAATATTTGGAATACTTACAAATTCACTCATCATCAAATTTTTTAAAATAAGATGGTTAAACCAGTTTGTTTTATAAATTACGGTAGTTGGTATCTCAGCTAAAAGAGTTTCAAGGGTTGCTGTACCTGAACAAACAACAGCTGCTTTAGCTTTTTTTAATATTTCTGAAGACTCTACATTGGCAAATGAGATGTGTTTATGGCCTTGTATTTTGTGCTGAATAAGATATTTGTCATCTTCTTTATAAATCGGTATTACTGCTCTGTATTTTTCTTCAAAATTGAATTGATTAAAACCTTCAACCATAACTTCGAGATTATTTTGAATTTCAGATCTTCTGCTGCCAGGCATTATGCAAATTATGTTTTCTTTAGCATTGGTCTCAAAATCTGATTGCTTATCTAATAAGGGGTGACCTATACAAAAAGCCTGTTTATTTACACTCGCGCAATACTCGAGTTCAAAAGGAAATAAACAGAGCATATAGTCAACGTATTTAAAATTTTTTACTCTTCCAGGTCGCCAAGCCCAAACAGATGGACAAACAACATGGATGGTTTTAACACCTTTTTTTTGCAGTTTTCTATGTATATCAAAATTAAAATCGGGTGCATCTATCCCAATAAAAACATCTATTTTTTCATCAATGAAAGTTTTAATTAAGTTATTTCTATAATTTGTTATTTTTTGGAAATTGAGAATTGGATCAACAAGCCCCATAATTTCAAGTATTTCTCTATCCGTTGATATATTGTGGTCTGTAAGAGGGCCGCCACCAACCCCAATAACTTCTATATTCTCAAATCTTTCTTTTATTTTTGAAAGAATTTTTGATCCGAGTAAATCACCTGAAGGTTCAGCTGAAACAATACCTATCTTCAATTATCTTAAGACTCCTCTTGTTGCTTGTTTAATTGAATCGATAAATATCTTTAATTTATCATCTGATAAACATTCCTTTTCAATTTTTTTGATTGCTTCGTCAACTTTTAAACCCTCTCTAAAGAAAATCTTGTAAGCTTTTTTTAGATTCGTAATTTCTTCTTTTGTAAATCCCTTTCTTTCTAAGCCAATTGTATTTAAACCTGCTTGTTTTGTTGGTGTTCCTGCGACCCTTGTAAAAGCTGGAACATCCATAGTTATGTGGGCAGACAGACCTGTAAAAGAATAGGATCCTAATTTGCAGAATTGATGAATGAGTGTATAACCACCCAAAGTAACATGATCACCTAGCTGAACATGTCCCGCAAGCGCTGAATTATCAACTAAGATATTTCCATTACCTATAACACAATCGTGAGCTATCATAACGCCTGGCATTATTAGATTATTGTCGCCAATTTTTGTATAGCCTAAGTCAACCTCTGTCCCTCTGTGTACCTTACAAAATTCTCTGAATACATTATTATTGCCGATTTCAAGACTAGATTTTTCTCCCTTATACTTCAGATCAGGTGTATCCTCGCCAATTACGCAGAATGAGAAGAATTTATTTCCTGGACCTATATTTGTCGGACCTTTCAAAACAACATGAGATTTCAACTCACATTTCTCTGCTATAACTACATTAGGACCAATGACTGAGTAAGGTCCAATACTTACACTTTCATGTATCGATGCTGATGCATCTATGATTGCTGTTGGATGTATGTTACTCATTTAAACTTCTATCTGCGCACAAAATTTCAGCTGCACAAACTAATTCTTCTTCAGAATATGCTGAACATTTAAACTTCCAGATTCCTCTTTTTGAACTTATTACAGATGATTTAAATATTAATGTATCGCCTGGTAAAACTTTTTTCTTGAATCTTACTTTATCTACACCGCATAACAAATAAATTGATTTTTCATTTGCAGACTGGCTCATTATATGTGATCCAAGTAATGCACTACTTTGCGCCATTGCCTCTAGCACTAAAACACCTGGCATTATTGGAAAATTTGGAAAATGTCCTTTAAAGAAATCTTCATCAGGTGAAACAAATCTTTTAGCTACAATAGATTCTTGATTTACTTCTATAACTTCATCAATAAAGAGAAACGGTTCTCTATGTGGTAGAACTTTTCTAACTTCTGCATTATCCATCATTTTTTATTTTCGCGATAAACTTTAGTGACTCTTTATGTTTTTGTATTGGCATTACGCCACTGTAAACACCAGGCTCATTTAATGATTTCGTGACAAGAGTTTTTGCCATAACTATAACGTTATCAGCTATTTCAATGTGCCCTACTATTCCAACTTGTCCTGCAATTTGGCAATTTTTGCCAATCTTTACAGATCCTGCCATGCCTGATTGTCCTGCAATAGCAGTATTTTCACCAATGAATGAGTTATGTGCAACGTGAACATGATTATCTATTTTTACACCATCTTCTATTATGGTATTGCCCAAGGCTCCTCTATCCACTGCAGATTTTGCTCCTATTTCAACGTTTTTACCTATTTCCACGCCACCAAGGTGCTCAATTTTATTCCATCCATCTGTAGATGGTGCATATCCAAAACCATCAGAACCAATCACAGTGCCCGAGTGAATAATACAGTTATCACCAATCTTTGTTCGTGAGTAAATAGAAACGTTGTCATGAATCACAACATTATTACCTATTTGGCAATTTGAATTCACGACAGAATTTTGTCCAATAATTACATTTTTTCCAAAGACCGATTCTGTTGAATCATTTTCATTGTTATATTTCTGAAAAAATACTTTTGATGCGCCGGCATAAGCTAGATAAGGATCATCAACAACTATTAAGTTTTGCTCAGTTAACTGATCAGCTAATTCTTGATTAGTGATGACTGCTCCAGCATTACTGCTTAATGTGTCAATAAATTTTTTATCTTTTAAATAACAAACTGAGTGCTCATCGCATTCTTTTGAGTCTTGTAGATTGGATAATTGAAGATCAAATGACCCTAGAGGAGTCCCACCTATTAAATTAGCTAGCTTCTCTAGAGTAATTGATTCCATTAAGATAGATTACTACTATTCAGACTTTTCGGTCAAAGCATTATCTAGATATGCTATAACCTCTTCAGTAATGTCTAAATCAGGGTCTGCATAAAGCAAAGCTCCTGGAGCAACTATCATTTCGTATTCTTTTTGTGCAATTAGTTCTCCCAAAACTTTTTGGAAAGTTGGTGTTAAGGTCCCTACTACTTGCTGTTGAACTTCTTGGGCTTTTGTCTGAAGCTTATTAGAAAGAAATTGAATATCTGCTTGTTTATCCTGCAGTTGCTTTTGCATATCTAATTTTTCTTCATCAGATAAAACTTCTTGATCTTTTTGAAATTTTTCAACCAGTGCTTGTCCTTCTGCTTGAAGTAGTTCTAGTCTTTCTCTGTCTGCAATAAAACCAGAGTCTTCATCAAGAGTATTGAATGCTTCTTGTGCAAATTGTGTGCTCAACATGGCTACTTCTGCATTCAGTACAACTATTTTGGCACTGATTGGGGCTGAAAATGCTGCAAGCAATAATGTTAGAAATAAAACTTTTAGTTTGTTCATAATAAATCCTTAAGTTTCGCTATTTTATATGACTTTTGCCAAAGAATCGACATTTTTTAAAACTTATTCCCAACCGTGAATTCAAATCGTTTTGTTCTATCTAATGGATCATTATTGAATGGTACAGCGAAATAAACACTTATCGGCCCGAATGGAGTAATAGCCGAACCACCAAGCCCATAGGATCCTTTCATATCTTCAAAACTCGGTGTAAAACACTGACTTTGATAGTTATAACAAAATGTTGAGAAAACATTTCCTAAATCCACAAAGAACGCTGTTCTAAATTGGCTTTGATCTTCAATAAAAGGTACTTTGAAAATTAAGTTTAAGCTTGTTTCTAATAGAACATTACCCCCAATTGGTCTATTAATTCCATATGCAGCATACTGATTATAGTAAGGAGCATCTGGTTCACCATCAAAATTGTTATCTATTAAAGGTGGGCAGTAGTCTTCTGCAGACACATAAGAGTAACAAGGTACAGGTGTAATCCTGGGTCCAAGACTATTTGTCTCATAACCCTTGATTGAATAAGGACCTCCAGCATAAAAATATTCGAAATATGGTGGTACTTCACTGTCTCCAAATGAGTCCACATAGCCAATTCTTGAAGCTACTTTAAATATCAGCTCTTCACTAATAGGCTGATAGAATTCATTTTTAAAGTCCAGTCTAAAGTAATTAAGAGTAGATCCTGGAACAGTAGTCTGCAAAGATACTTGATTAAGGGTTCCATCTGTTGGAAATATGCCTCTATTCAAAGTAGCTCTTGTCCAGAAAGCTTGCAGCTTTAATGTGTCAAAAATATCACCTTCACTCTCAAGAAAATCAAGGATCTCTCGAGAAGCTAATGAACCTGACTGTAATTCTGTGTGATCGGCTGCAATATTAAACCCAATTCTTTGTATTTCAGATATTGGAAAGCCAAAACTCACTGCAGCACCATAACTTGAAGTATTGTAGTCAGTTATTCCGAACGAAGAGTAATCAAATTCTCTAAAATTTAAAGAATAACCCCTACTAGCTCCATCAACTGTGTAATAAGGATTTTCGTATTGTAAAGAGATATTAGTTGAGTAATCACTGACTTGTGCCCCTATACCAACAGTATTTCCGCTTCCAAGAAAGTTTTGCTGCTGGACATTGAAATTAAAAGAAAAACCAAACTGAGAATAACCAAATCCAGCAACTATATTTCCATATTGTTGCTCCTCGACATCGAATATAACATCAACTAAATCTTCTTCCCCGGCTACTGGAACTGTTTCAACATTAACTGATTTAAAATATCCAGTTCTCTCAAGTAATAATTTAGATTGTTCGATTAACTGATTGGATGCAGGTGCTCCTTCAAATTGCCTCATTTCCCTTCTCAATACTTCATCAGTAGTAAAGTAATTCCCATTAAATAGGATCCTTCTGGTGTAATTTTTTCTGCCAGGATTGAAGACGAAAGTAATGTCTGCACTATTATTATCTTCATCAATTGTGGGAACACCTTCAATCTCTGCAAACGTATAGCCGTCGTTACCTAATGCATTAGCATAAAATTCTTCATAACTGGTAATTAATGACTCTGAATAATAAGAGTCTTCCTTGATATTAATAAAACTTTCTAGAAACTCCCGCTCCAGTGGCAATTCTCCAGAAATTTTAATATCTTTTAATTTGTATCTCTTACCTTCCCTCAAAACTAATGTTACAAATAGTTGCTGGAGGTCTTCGCTTATTGAAACTTGAGAAGAAGAAATTTCGAATTGAAGATAGCCTCTATCCTTGTAGAAAGATTCTAAATTCTCTAAATCTGTTCTTAGTTTTTCTTTGGTATACCTATTATCATTAGTAAATACAGATAAAATAGTTCCTTCTGTTAATTCAAAAACTCTTTTAATCTCCCTATCTGTAAAAGCATCGTTTCCTATTATTTCAATTGCTGATATGGCAGTTGAAGTGCCCTCATCTACGTCAATATCTACTTCTACTCTATTTCTAGGTCGATCTCTTTGAGTTACTTCTACTGATGCACCATACCTGCCTTGCTGAGAGTATTGAGCTTGTAGCCCACGCGTAATTAGGTCTAATGTAGCTCTTTTTAAAACCGAACCCTCATTGATACCTTCACTATTTAATGCAGCCAAAAGATCTTCTGTTTTAATGGCTGAATTTCCATCTATATATATGCTTGAGATCGTTGGTCTTTCTTCAACCTTTATAAAAAGAATATTACCTTCAGCTCGTAATTGGATATCATCGAATTGACCTGTAGCAAAAAGAGTTTTGATAACACGTTGATAATCTCTTTTTTCAATTCGATCACCAATGGTTATTGGTACCGTATCTAGAACACTACCTAAAGAAACCCTTTGTAAACCTTCTATTCTGATATCATCAACCAACATATCAGCGCTTGCATTCAGGGCTAATAAAAGAGTCAAGGTTTTTAATATTTTCTTCAAATTATTCTCGCTATATCATTCACCATTACAAAAATGAATAAAGTCAGAACTAATATAAAACTTAGATTCATTAAAGTAGCTTTTAGTTTCAAACTTATAGGAGATCCTTTAAGTTTTTCCACTAAGATAAACAAAAATTGCCCCCCGTCAAGCATTGGTAATGGTAAGAGATTAAACGCTCCTAGGCTAATACTCAATATACCCAACAATAAAAGGAAGGGAATTACCCCAGAAACAAGAGAATCACCAGCTACTTTGGCTATTCCAACAGGCCCACTTAAGTTTTCAAAACCCATCGTTCCATTTAAAGTTTTAAATAAAAACTTGAAAGTATTTTCGATCCAGAAAATAGTTTGACTAAAACCAAAATAAATTGAACTTGAAAAGGAATTTCCCTCTGGGCCTAATCCAAAACCGTAAGTTTCACCGCTTTGCTTTGAGGGTAGTGTTAATTGAACATCTTTTCCATCTCTATTAACTGTGACAGGTATTTGTCTTCCTACAGTATTGAGCAATGAGGTAGCTTGGTACATTGATTTAATTTCTTCCTGAAAAATTGTCTTGATTACATCACCAGATTTAAAACCAATGTTTTCTGCTGTACTACCGCTTTGCACAAGATTAATTCTTGGTTCGAAATCCGCATAAGGTTGAATTCCAAAGTAACTTGACGGAGATTGACCTTCGGCAAATTTCAAATTCGATACTTCTTTGTTAAATATAATGTTTTTTTGATTTGTGTAATCAAATAGCTGTATCTCCACAGTACCTGTGTAACCAGTTAGGTCTAATAGACCAACTTCCAATGCTTGCACGGTGTTAATATCTTTATCATTAATAGCTACTACCTCATAAAAATTCGTTTCGTTTAATTCTGTTATTTGCGCGGAAACAGTGTCAGATTGCTTTGGTATAAAAAGCCCTACAATTGTGAAGACAAAAAAAGCTAATATGAAATTATAAATTGGCCCAGCCAGTACAACTAGTGACCTTTCAAATGCTGGCCTATTAGCTAAGACGTAATTTTTTTCTTTTGCGCTAAGTTTATTGTAGTTTTCGGTATCAGCAGGATCATGAAAAGCGACATAACCCCCAAAAGGAATTGCTGATAACGAGAACTTAATATTGTCTTTATTTTTCCAATTTAACAAATCAGGACCAAAACCGATGCTAAATTTCAGGATTTTTATTTTAAAATACCTGGCAACAGAATAATGACCATACTCATGAAATGTCACCAAGATTAAAAATAAAGTTATAGCTCCAATTAATGAGTACATTTATTTTCCTTCGATAAAATTGTTAATCTCTTCTTTATTATCATTTAAATCTTCTAAAGAATTTATTTTTTTTCTCTCAATTAAGTGATAATTATCAAATATTAATTTGTAAATTTCTCCAAATTTGATTTTTTTCTGGAGAAACCTTTTTACCGCAATATCGTTCAATGTGGCAAATATTAATCCACTATTATCATCATTTCTCATTACATCATATGCAATTTCTAGAAGATTCTTTCTATCGCTTGGAAAAGCTTCAATTGAAAGTTCAATATCTTCATCAAATAAGTCTAGCGAGTAAATCTTTTTTATCTCTTCAGAATGTTCTCCGAGCAGGCCATAAGCTAATGGTATTATCATACTTGGTTTAGACATTTGCGCTTCTACACTTCCATCTTTTAACTCAACTAATGAATGGATAACACTCTGTTTTTGAACAATGATATTGAGCAAATCAGGTTTAAGAGAAAATAGATGCTGAGCTTCAATTAATTCGAAGCACTTATTGACCAAAGTAGCTGAATCAATTGTAATTTTTGACCCCATATTCCAATTAGGATGATTTAAAGCCTCTTCAACTGACTTATTAAAAACTTCCTTCATTGATAGGCCCCTGAAAGGCCCTCCTGAAGCTGTAAGAAATATTCTTGAGATATTGTTTCTTTCAATATTTTTCAACGCAGTAAATAGTGAAAAATGTTCTGAATCAATCGGAATTAATTCAGTATTATTAGCCTCACATTCACTGATAATACTATTGCCAAATACTACTAAAGATTCTTTATTAGCTAATAAAAGTTTTCCACCAGATTTTGCAGCATCTAGAGTTAAATCTAAGCATTCAAAAGAGCTTATTGCAGATAAGTAAATATCGCTTTTATTGACTTTGATATGTTCTCTAAGATCTTGGTAGGATCGAAAAAAATTGATATCTTTTGAGCATTTTTCACTAATTTTTAATCTGGCATTTGGATTAAAAATAAAAACATTTTTGGGTTTATGAAGATTTATCAAACTAATTGCCTTATCAGCATTTTTATTACATACAAAAACATCAATTTCAAAGTTTTCTGGCTTTTGTTCAATAATATCTAGAGCTTGAGAACCAATAGAACCTGTAAAACCGAAAATTGATATCTTTTTCATTTGCCAAACCTTCTTTGTCTTACTTCAAATTCTTTGAGTATCTCTTGAAAATCTTCTGAATTAAATTCTGGCCATAATTTTTCTGAAAAAAACAATTCAGAATATCCAATGTTTGGAAGCAAGAAATTACTTAAACGCATGTCACCACCTGTTCTTATAAAAATATCAATATCTGTTTTACCTAGCTGGGTATTTTTTATAAAATTCTCTTGGCTTAATTCTTGTCCTGAATCTGCAACAATATTAGCAGCATTGACCATATCCCAAATAGAGCCATAGTTAAGTGCTATTGTTAAATTAAATTCTCTTAGATCTTTTGTCTCGTGAATGCATTTTGAAATACCCTTTTTAGCTTTTTCAGGCATATTATTTATATCGCCTATAAAAGTTAATTTAATTCCATTTGCTTTAATTTCCTCTAATTTAACATCTACCCCAAAATTAATGAGATTCATTAGTGCATTTACTTCAAAATTTTCCCTATCCCAGTTTTCAGTTGAAAAAGCATAAACAACAAGTCTTTTTATAGAATTATTTTTTGCTGTTTTAACAATATTAATTAATGTTTCAATACCTTTTCTATGGCCGGAAGCAGAAGGCAGGTTGTTTTTTTTTGCCCATCTTCTGTTTCCATCCATAACGATGGCAACTGTTTCAGGGTTAGACATTAGATTGTTAATAGATCCTTTTCTTTAGAGGCTAAAGAAGAGTCAACTTGATCAATAAAATTAGTTGTAATATCTTGGATATCTTTTTCAGAATCTGAAATATCATCTTTTGTAAGTTCACCTTCTTTTTCAAGGTTTTTCATAGCTGTTAATGCATCTCTTCGAACATTTCGAATCGCTATGCGACCATTTTCAGCTTCCGCTTTAGCTTTTTTTGTTAAATCTATACGGGATTCCTCAGTTAAAGGTGGCATGATTATTCTTATAACATCTCCTGCTACTGTAGGGTTTATACCAAGATCAGATTTTTGAATTGATTTATCAATTTCCTGGACTAAGCCTTTATCCCAAGGGGACAAACTCAAAGTTTTTGAATCTTCAACAGTAATAGAACAACATTGATTCAAAGGTGTCATATTACCGTAGTAATCGACCATAATCCCATCGAGCATTGCTGGATTAGCTCTACCAGTTCTGATTTTTTTAAGACTGTTACTAAAATTATTTAAAGAGGACTGCATCCTATCAGTGCAAGATTTTAAGATTTCTTCGTAGCTAGCCATTTGAGATTAATGTACCAATATCGTTACCTTTTACTATATCAAGTAAAGCGCTTTCTTACTCGTAATTTAATAGTTTTTCGTCACTCTCCAACCTTTTTTCTCAAAAAGCTGATGATCTTAGAAGTGCCCAATAAATCTTTGATCTTTTTATCAGGATCTTTAATGAATGGTTGCTCAACTAAAGCATTTTCCATTTTAAATTTATTTAACTTACCAATTATTATCTTTTCTATAATTTCTTCTGGCTTATTTTCGTTAGCTAAAGTTGCCAGTGCTATCTCTTTTTCTTTTTCTAAAATCTCTTGATCTATGTCATCTGGATAAATCGCCATAGGATTATTTGCTGCAACTTGCATTGCAATATCTCTACCCAAAGACTCATCACCAGAATCCAACTTTACAATAGCAGCTAGTCGATTATCCGAGTGTTTGTATGAAGCAAGAACAGCACCATCAATACTTAACTTTTCGAAATATGAAATCTTAATATTTTCTCCAATTTTTTGGATGATTTCTAAAAGTTGGGCATTATATTTTTCATTTAAGTCATCGAGGTCTGAAGGTGAATGCTTTGTACAATAAATAGTAAGATCCTCTAGAAACTTTTGAAAGCTTGCATCTTTAGCTGCAAAGTCTGTTTCCGTATCAACTTCTATGATAAAAGAAATATCATCAGATGATCCTATCACTACTGCCCCTTCGTTTGTTGCACGTCCTGATTTCTTTTCAGCTTTTAAAACACTTTTCTTTCTTAAAACTTCTATAGCTTTTTCAATGTCTCCACCAGATTCAGTAAGAGCTGATTTACAGTCCATCATAGAGATACCTGTTCTTTCTCGTAGTTCTTTAACTAATTGGGCAGTAACCATTATTTTTTTGTAGTTGCTTTTTTGGCTGGAGCTTTTTTGGTTGCCGCTGCTTTTTTGGCAGGAGCTTTTTTGGTTGCTGCTGCTTTTTTGGCAGGAGCTTTTTTGGTTGCTG
>NZKB01000017.1 GCA_002692425.1 Gammaproteobacteria bacterium | reverse complement strand
TATCGTCTAAAAGAACATCATGACCTGCATCTTTAAGTATCTGATAAACACTTTCACACTCCTTTAGTACTTCATCCTTTTTAGGATCGAGACAGATTATATTTACGTGAAAAGGAGCGATCGCATATGGCCATATTATTCCTCTGTCATCGTGATTTTGTTCAATGGCTGCAGCAACTATTCTTGATATACCTATCCCATAGCAACCCATGAATACATCTATACCTTGTCCAGATGAGTCTTTAATTGATACAGACATCTTTTCACTATATTTTTGACCGAGTTGAAAAATATGTCCGACTTCAATACCTCTTTTAATAACTAACTTTCCTTTACCGTCTGGTGACGGCTTTCCATCTAATTCGCTTGGGTCTTTCTCATACTCTAAAACTTCAACATTTGCAGCAAAATCACTTGAGTCACAAATTGCCAATAAATCTTCACCAGAGTTAGCAATAATATGAAATTCCTCGCTCACATCGCCACCAATATTGCCAGCATCTGCTTTTACAATCCGATAATCTAAACCTATATCGTCAAAGGTGCTAATATAAGCTTCTTTCATATTTTCATAACTCTTCTCCATGTCCTTTTCATCGATATCAAAGCTATACGCATCCTTCATCAAAAACTCCCTAGATCTCATAACACCAAATCTTGGGCGTATTTCATCTCTAAATTTTGTTTGAATTTGGTATAAATTAATTGGAAGCTCTTTGTAGCTTATAGGGTAACTTCTAAAAATTTCACAGATTATTTCTTCATGTGTTGGCCCCAAAACAAAATCTCTATTTGACCTATCTTTAAACTTTAAAAGTTCTTTACCATACTGATCAAACCTAAGTGACTCTTTCCATAATTCGGCTGGTTGAACCATAGGCATTAATATTTCTTGCGCCCCGAAACCATCAAGATTTTTTCTGACTATATTCTCGACTTTTTTTAGTACTTTATATCCGAGTGGCAGCCAATTATAAATCCCTGCAGCAGTTTTTTTAATCATACCGCTTCTAACCATTAGTTTATGGCTTATTAATTCAGCATCTGATGGATCTTGCCTTGTTGTAGGGACGAATAATTTTGAGAAATACACTATAATCTCCTGGATTAATTATATGGTAATTTAGTAAGGATTATGCCCATTTAGCAGTATTATTACGAAGTATGTAATTTAAACTTTGAAGTTTTTCAAGAAATAAGTGAAATAGCTCTTAAAGAATGCATTAAATGTAACAAATCCACTAAAGTGTTAAAATTACCATCTGCTTCAGAATTTAAAATATAAGGCAGCTGCTGGAATTAGATAGATTTTTAACTTAAAGACTAAAAAAACCTTCAATCCAGCGATAATAAGGTAAATATTATTTAAAAAGGATCTTAAAAAAATGAGAAGTCATCATTGTGGTAATTTAAATATTAAAAATCTCAACGAAGAAGTAACTATTTGTGGATGGATCCATAGAAGAAGAGATCATGGTGGTGTGATTTTTCTTGATGTAAGAGATAGTACTGGGATTGTTCAAGTTGTTGTAAATCCTGAAAATGAACAAGCTTTCAAGATAGCAGAAGATATAAGGTCTGAGTATGTTATCAAGGCATTCGGGCAAGTTGAAGGGAGGCCTGAAGATTCTCAAAATGATCAATTAACAACGGGTGACATTGAAATTAAATGCAGTTCAATTGAATTACTTAATGAGGCAGAGACACCTGCATTTCCACTTGATCAATCATCAGAAGTTGGTGAGGACGTAAGATTAAAAAACAGAACTTTAGATCTCAGGAGACCTGAGATGCAAAGTAATTTAAGATTAAAATCCAGCCTGACAAAATCTGTTAGAGATTATTTAGAGAATAACAATTTTGTAGATATAGAAACTCCCATATTAACTAAAGCTACTCCAGAAGGTGCGAGAGATTATCTAGTTCCAAGCAGAACGAGTGCGGGTAATTTTTTCGCTCTTCCTCAATCACCACAATTATTCAAACAAATGTTAATGATTTCTGGTTTTGATAGATATTACCAGATTGCTAGATGTTTTAGAGATGAGGATCTTAGAGCTGATAGACAGCCTGAGTTTTCACAGATTGATATTGAGGCATCATTTGTAGAGGAGAAAGACGTAATGAGTTTTGCGGAGGAAATGATAAGTGTATCATTCAAGAAAATTCTAAATAAAAAACTTAATAAGTTGCCAAAATTAAAATGGCATGATGCTATGGAGAGATATGGGTGTGATAAACCTGACCTAAGAAATCCTCTGCAACTTATTGAGTTGTCAGACACTTTTAAAAAAGAGGAATTCAAAGTTTTCTCAGATCCGGCAAACGACAAGGACTCAAGAATTGCTGCACTAGTAGTACCTGAGGGTCAAAAAATTGGTAGAGGACAAATCGACAGATATACAGATTTTGTCAAAGAATTTGGAGCAAAAGGTTTAGCTTATATAAAAGTTGAGGGCGATAATGTTTCAAGCCTTGCATCACCTATTCTTAAATATCTTTCTGAAGAATGCTTAACAAATATTATGACTACTTTGAAAGTCAAAAAAGGTGACTTAATATTTTTTGGAGCTGGCAAAGAAAAGATTGTGAATGACTATATGAGTCGACTCATAACTAAAATTGGTGACGATTTAGATCTTTTGAAGGGTGATTTTACAGCTTGTTGGATTACTGAATTTCCAATGTTTGAGGAAGCTTCGGATGGAACTTTAACTTCTTTGCATCATCCATTCACATGTCCGGTCGAAACAGATCTTGAAAAGCTTGATGAATTAAATCCTTTAGAAATTAATTCGAAAGCTTATGACATGGTCATAAATGGAGTGGAAATTGGTGGAGGATCTATTCGTATTCATAACAAAACTCTTCAGGAAAAAGTCTTTCAATTACTTGGATTATCTGAAGCAGAAGCACAGACAAAATTTGGTTTCTTTTTAAAAACCTTAACAACAGGTTGTCCACCACATGGAGGGATAGCATTTGGCCTTGATAGGCTAGCTATGTTAATGGTTGGAGCCGAATCAATTAGAGATGTTATAGCCTTTCCAAAGACTCAATCAGCACTATGTTTGTTAACAGATGCACCTGGATCCGTTACAGATGAAAGCCTTGACGAGCTTCATATTTTAAGAAAGGAGGATTAATGGCAGGGCATTCCAAATGGGCAAATATAAAACACAGAAAAGCAAGACAGGATGCAAAAAGAGGTGCGGTCTTTACAAAGATAATTAGAGAACTTACTGTTGCAGCAAAAGATGGTGGTCCAATTGTTGAAGATAATCCGAGATTAAGGCTTGCCTACGATAAAGCCCTTTCAGCTAATATGACAAAAGACACAATCAACAGAGCAATTCAAAGAGGAGCAGGAGGCCAAGAGGGTCAAAACTTAGAGGAAGTAATTTATGAAGGATATGCTCCTGGAGGTGTAGCGGTCTTTATCAAAACTTTAACAGATAATAAAAACAGAACCGTTTCGGAAATAAGACACGCGTTTACAAAATATGGCGGAAATCTTGGTACATCAGGTAGTGTTGCATATCTATTTGAAGCCAAAGGAAAATTATTGATAGATTCAGATTTATCAGATGAAAAACTATATGAAATCGCAGCTGAAAATGGAGCGAATGATATTAATGAATTTGATGGCAGTAAAACTGAGATTGTTTGTGAACCAAAAGATTTAACAAGCTTGAAAGAAAAGTTAGAGTCAGATAATTTTATAATTGAAGCATCTGAGATAATTATGGAAACTGAGACAAATATTCCTCTGGACTTTGAACAATCTGAAAAAAATATGAAATTGACTGATGCAATTGAAGATCTTGATGATGTTCAGGAAGTTTTCACAAACGCTGATCTAGACGAATCGGTTTTTAAATCATGACAATTAACCAAAGAAAAAAAGGACATGATTTCGAAAGAAAAATTGCCAAGAAGTTGCAAGAGGACCTAAATCTTCTCAAACCAGTTAGAAGAATACTGAATCAGTACCAAGAAAAAAATCACCCAGACTTAAAAATTGGAAGGTGGAATATAGAATGTAAAGCTTACAAAAAAGGTTTTGAGCCAGCGACTGCTTGGTGGGATCAAGTTCTAGGTGTTAATGGTGATGGAGAATTTCCGGCCTTAGTTTATAAATTTGATAATAAACCTATTAGAGTAAGAGTAATGGTTAAAAACTTGAATGAACAGTTATCTGATACAAGTAAACTTGTGGACTTAAATTGGGAAAGCTTTATCTATTTATTAAACGAGAAATATCAAATCGATTTGGAGAGTCATAAATAATGGATTTTGACGCACTTGAACTTCTTTTGCAGGCTTCACTCCCAGTGCAATTAATTTTGGCTATTCTAATAATTGCCTCAATTACATCATGGGTTTTAATATTTGAAAAATACTTTACTCTAGCCAAATCAACAGATGCCTCACATGAAATAGAAGATAAGTTTTGGGAAGGTGAAAAGGTTGAGGATTTATACCTTGAACTTAAAGAAAAAGAGCTTGGTAACTTAGAGCCATCTGAATTAATACTTGTTTCAGTTTATGACAGCTTAATGAATAAGAAGGATTCTGCAAATAAAGTTGAATCTACTGAGAGGCTTGTAAGAGTCATTGTCAATAGAGAAGAAGAAAGGCTCTCAAAAAATCTTTCGTTGCTCGCCACGATAAGTTCAAGTGCACCTTACATTGGCTTATTAGGAACAGTTATTGGGATAATTAATGCATTCCAAGGTTTATCAACAACAGCACAATTAACTTTAAGTTCTGTAGCACCAGGGATTTCTGAGGCTTTAGTTGCTACGGCAGTTGGTTTACTAGCTGCAATACCGGCACTCATTGCTTATAACCAATTTTCAAAAAAACTAGATAATTTAATTAATGGATCCATAGCTTTCGCAGAACAATTAATAATTCAAATAAATAATAAATAAAAAAATATGCTCCTAGAAAAAAGAAGCAAATCAACTAAAGCAATAAATGAAATAAACGTAGTTCCTTACGTAGATATAATGTTAGTTTTGCTTGTAATTTTCATGGTTGTGGCACCTTTAGCAGTTCAAGGGTTAGATATCAATTTACCAAGTGTTCCAGCAGATGAAATTGAGCTAGACAACACTGAGCCATTTATCATTGATGTAAATGAAAATGGGCAATATTTTATCGAGGAAGACGGTAGCAATGTTCAAGTTTCTCTGGGATTCATTGAAGATCGATTTGCGAGAGTAATACAAACAAATCCTGATATAGAAATTATTGTTAGAGGTGATCAAAATACTTCTTATCAATCAATAGCTGAATTATTAAGCGTTTTACAATCGAATGGTGCTAATAATTTTTCTCTAGCAACGCAACCATGATGAAATGGTTAACAGCATTATTTTTTTCGGTAATTGTGCATATCTTAATCTTTTTAAGTTACGTTTTATTCACAACTGAAAATGTTGAAAATACAACAAGAAAGATTACAAATGTAAATTTTCTGGATGATGAGCTACAAGTAAAAGAAGAGGTTCAAAAGAGAAACAAACCTCAAGAAAAAAGTTTTAAGAAAGACGATTCTAAGGATCTAAATACAAATAAACCTAACGAAATAGAAAATTTTGAAGAGTATTTAAATGAAGAAGAGATGCAGAAAAGAGTTTTAGATAATACGGATGTTATTGAACAAATAAGTTATGAAGTGATCAAAGATATAGAAGCATTGTGGATTAGGCCAAACAGCGCCAAAGCAGGTATGTTTACAGATTTTAATTTAAGCATAAATAGATTAGGAATCATTGAAAATATTGAAATGAAAAAAACAAGTGGGGACAGAGCATTCGATCGAGCAGCACTTAATGCTATAAGAAAGTATAAGCAAATTAAATACGTTAGAAATTTGGATGATCAAACCTTTCAGGCATATTTCTCAAATTTTACTGTGAGGTTTAAACCAGAATGAAACGAATCATTTTTTTATTGTTCTTAGCCTTTGAATTCAAGGCTGATCTTATTCTTGAAATAACTGAAAGCGCAAGCAAGCCAATAAAAATTGCTATTCTACAAAAAAATATTAATTCTCTAGCGGGCCAAGAAATTATCAATGTAATCTCAAATGATCTAAAAAGAACAGGCGAATTTAAGGTCTTAGGTATGGATGAATTATTAAGTATACCTATGAATGAGAGTGAGGTTATTCAAAGAGACTGGTTGTTGCTGGATGTAGATTCAATAATTTTTATAGAAGTTCAGAACCAAGACAATAATCTAGATATCGCTTACTCAATCTTTGATATTAGTTATAACGAAACCGAAGATAAAAGAAGAGTTTTAGGGTTGCCAGATAGTTTAAGGCAGTCAAGCCATTATGTTTCTGATGGAATATATAAATATTTTTACGGTATTGAAGGTATTTCATCAACAAAACTAATGTATGTTACAAGAAATGCAGATACTCATAAACTAATTATTAGCGATGCAGACGGATTTAATGAACAGGTTCTTTTAAAGTCAAACAATTCGATAATATCACCAGCTTGGTCTACAGATGCCAAAGAAATTGCTTATGTTTCATTTGAAAATAATCGAGCACAAGTTTTTACTCAAAATCTAGCAACTGGGAAAAGAAATCTAGTCTTAAGCTCTAAATCTTCTGTAAGCTCGCCAGCATGGTCACCCGATAACAAAGACTTGGCTTTTACTAGTACTAAAGACGGCAATTCAGAGATTTATATTATTAATTTGAAGTCCAAAAAAATTACGCGATTAACTGAAAATCTTGCTATTGATACTGAACCAGCTTGGTCTCCTGATGGAAAAAATATAATCTTTACCTCAGATAGATCTGGCAGTCCTCAAATTTATGAAATAAATGTAAGATCAAAACTTAAAAGAAGACTTACAACTGAAGGTAATTACAATGCAAGGGCTTCATATATTGGGAAGAATGAAATTATATTTGTGCACAGGTCAAATATTAATTTCAATATTGCAAAACTGGATTTAGGTTCCAGGACTTTAGAAGTTCTTACATCAACCAAAAATGATGAAAGTCCATGCATAGCACCTAATGGCAATGTTATAATTTACTCCACAAAAGACGGAAATTTATCATATCTTGCTGGAATTAATATCAGTAGTAAGGTAAGTTTTAAACTTCCAGCATTATATGGAGAATTAAAAGAACCAGCTTGGTCACCATTTTTAAGGTAATTATGAAAAATATATTAATTTCACTTTTTTCGATTTTTATAATTTTTGCTTGTTCATCAACACCTGTTGAAAAAGTTGATGTTCAAGAAACTAAGACAGTTGATTTAACTGAAAATAGTCAAGAAGAAACAGATGACAATGTAGTAATGAGTGATGTAGATCTCGGTGAAGCTTATGTTACAGTTTTATTCGATTATGACGATGACACATTAAAAGAGGAGTCTTTAGAAGAGTTATTCGCAGTTTCAAGATTAATGAAATCAAATACTAAATATACACTTCTAGTGGAAGGTCATGCAGATGAGCGAGGCACAAGAGAATATAACCTTGCTTTAAGTGAAAGAAGAGCAAAAGCAGTAGAGGATTTCTTAACTGCCACAGGTGTGTCTTCATTTAACATTGAAGTAGTTGGATATGGCGAAGAGATGCCGATAGACAACAGTTCTAATGAAATTGCTTGGTCAAAAAATAGAAGAGCAGAATTATTCTTTATTAAATAGTGCTACGTTTTTTTCTAATAATATTTCTGAGCTTATTTGCTCAACCACAGGAAGGTAGTGATAAAGAGTTTATTGAGCTATACCTTAAAATTCAAAATCTTGAAAAGGAAATCGCCACTTTAAGGAATGAAATCGAAGTGATTCAGACCCAACTTGATTTTTATCAAGCGAAAAATATTGAGAAAATAAACGAAATTGATTCAAAGCTAACTTCAATTATGTCTATTGAGGACCTTCAGCAGTCAGAAGTAATAGTTGAAAGAAATAATCAAATGTTAAATTCTTATGATCAAGCAATTTTGCTTATCAGAAAAGGGCAGCTAAATGAAGCTCTGAGTGCTTTGAATGCATTTGTTCAAACTAGTGATGATTCTGATGATATACCCTTGGCTTATTTTTGGATGGGTGAAATTAACTTAACAAATGGAAATTTAGCGGTTGCAACTCAGAATTACAATACCCTAGTAGGCCTATATCCAACACATTGGAAAGTGCCCCTAGCAAAATTTAAGCTTGGTATTATATATCTAGAACAAGGCAGCAAAGAACGAGCGGTTGCAATCTTGGATAGTGTTGTCAGAGAATACCCTGATAGTTCTGCAGCAAAAGCTTCCGCTGAGACATTAAGTAGTCTAGAATAGCGCTTTGAAATTGTTGGGTCGTTAGCTCAGCTGGTAGAGCACCGGGCTTTTAACCCGTTGGTCATAGGTTCGAATCCTATACGACCCACCATCTTAACAATGGCTTAAAATAACACATATACATTTTCTAGCTTTGGATGTTACAATTTCTTGCCCTTAAAGCTTGTTTAAAATTAATAAGTTCTTAGATAGCAAGATTAAGGTAAAATATTTAAGAAATGCGTTTTAAAAGTAATATCAATTTAGCAGTCTCAGTATTATCAACTGCATTACTAGTAGCTTGCGGCGGTGGAGGTAGTTCAACGCCGAGCCCTTATCCCACACCAGCTCCCACACCAGCACCCACACCAGCTCCCACACCAGCTCCCACGCCAGCTCCCACACCAGCTCCCACACCAGCACCTTTGTCAGCTTCTTTACTTTCTGTAACAGTTGATGGAAATGCTTATGATGTGATTCAAATGTCAGGAGTAAATGCTAGTGCTACCCCAGGTGGCAATGCAGTAGCAGATTTAAGAACAGTCTATGCATACGCACCAGATGGAGTTAATGATGGCAACGGAACATACCAAGGATCAGCATGGCCATATGCAACTACAGATAGAGATATTTCCGAATTAATAGTCTCAGAATCAAACCTCACTGCAACATTTACCAAAAATTCTGAGAACCAAATACTTATAAATAATCAGCCTGCATATCAATATACAGGGGATTCTTCAGATACAGATGCAAACGGAAATGGAGTAGGAAGTGTTTGGTATTTATTCGACTCAAGTGGACAAACTTTAGCACCCACACCTGAACCTACCCCAGAGCCAACTCCAGTTCCAACCCCAGAACCAACCCCGGAGCCAACACCTGAACCTACCCCAGAGCCAACTCCAGTTCCAACCCCAGAACCAACCCCGGAGCCAACCCCAGAACCAACACCTGAACCAACTCCGGTACCATCACCTGAACCAACACCGGAGCCAACCCCAGAACCAAGTCCTGGAACTTATAATGTAGCAGGTGCTCTTGGTGTTGAAGGTCCATTCGCACTTGATTCAGATCTAAATAGTGAAGACTATGAAAATATAACTAACAACTTCACAAACAGAGCTCAATTTTTAGATACTGCTTCAACGTTGCTTGGTTGGGTTGGTGGCGAAGATGATGTTGATCTATATCAAGTGATAGCTGGTCCTGGCAGGATAAATCTAGAACTTACTATGGTTAATCACGATGGTAACACAGGGAATACTAATAACAACGTTGATTTAGACATGTTTGTGGTTGATGCTCAAGAAAATACGAACAATGTTGGAGGCACATATGCAAAAGTCGAAACGGCCTATATACCAGCTGGTGAAGGAGATATTTATTATGTAATTATTGATCATTATCGTGTAGATAATTCTGTCCCCTCAGCCTATGTGCTTACTCAAACACCGACATTCGCCAGCACTTCTGAACAAAAAGACGCAGCCGCACGAGCAAATGCCGATTTTAATATGGATGAAATATTAATTGCCAAAAAACCTAGCTTTAACCAAGCAAGTCTCAATCAAACAGAAAATGAACTTACAGAAGAGATGGGAGATTCAGATGGTGGCCTAGTAAACATGTCTTTATTTGAATTAGAAAACATTGCAGGCCTTGGAGACGATCAAGATTATACATCTACCTTCAAAACCAATTTTCCAGAAGCTTATAAGAAAGGCAGATATATGAAAGCTATATCTGTTTTGAGTGAGAGATCACGAAACCTCTTTATAGAACCAAGTTGGCAAAGATATATTCAAGTTGAATCATTCACACCAGATCCAAGATATGACACTTACCAATGGTGGAATTTTGATGTTGTAAATATACCAGAAGCCTTAGATATATTGGGACAAGAGGTTAAGCCGGTTAATGTTGCAGTTCTAGATTCTGGTAGCCCATTTTCGATAGATCCAGCTTATGATGGCTCTATATTCGATACTCAATGGGGCTGGGATATGGAAGATAATGATCCTCTGGCAGATGATGAGGAATTTACAACTGGCTCGTTCAGTCACGGTACTCACGTTGGCAGTACCATCTCAATGTTAAATGATGGCATTGATGGTAACGGTATGGCAGCACGAGTAACACCTTTAAGAGTTTGTTATCAAAGCGGTTGTGGACCAACATATGCAGCATATTTATATCTTAATGGAGATGCTAATGACTCTGGTACAAATTTTGCGCAAAGAAGTAATGGTCAGAAATTGCATTCAATGAACATGAGTTATGGTGGAAGTGGCGGTAGTGCAACCTCCTCATCCTGCGTAAAGTTGGGCGAATTAGCTGACAAAGGAGTATTAATCGCTTCATCCTCTGGAAATGGTGGTATTGGTTCAATCGGATGGCCATCTGCTTGTCCTAAAGTCTATGCTGTTGGAGCTACTAACGGTACAGATAGAAGGTCAAGCTATTCATCTACCAATGAATATGTTGATTTTTCTGCACCAGGTGGTGAGTATTCAGATTGGAACGCAGATGGAGTTGACGATCTAGTTTATGCATATGCATACGTAGGTAGTTATGTTCAGACAAACAATAATGGAAATCCAATGATAGGTGCTCAAGGAACCTCTATGGCTTCACCTCATGGAGCTGGCTTCTTAGGATTGATTAAATACTATTATGAGGATGTTGTTAAACCTTTTGAATCAAATACATCTCTGCCAACATCTTTAACTTATGTCGAAGTAGATAAAATGCTGGCAGCGAACCTTCTTACAAACGATGTAAATAAAGAAGCTAGACCAAACGATTCAGTTGCTCGACCTGGTTGGGATGAACATTTGGGATATGGAATAATTGATTTGCATAAAGCCATACAGGCAATTGATTCTTTCCAAGATGGATATTTTAATAGTTTTGATAGTTTGCCATATTATGAAGGGCCTTCAGTTGTAACCTTAAATTCGCAAGACTCTTATCAAGGCCAATTTACCATCACACCAAGCGGAGCAGCTGGAGAAGGATTTAATGATATTGCATATACATACCAATCCGAGTTTCTAGAGATTGAGGCTAATGGTTTGAATTTCACAGTTAAGAAACAAGATGACTATGATTTTGCCGGTTGGGTCAACACAACAATCCTATTTGATTTCCCATTAGTCGAAGGTGCAGATTTACCGTTTGATGGTTACGAGCTACTTTCAGTAGGTGTCAATGTGATTTTTAATGTAATTGGGGAAGCTTATGAAGTAAATTTCCCAACATTAAGAGCAAGGCTTCTTGACAGTAATGGTGTTCCAGTTGCTCAAGTAACATCTGCTATCATTGATGGCCAAGGTAATTTTGTTTTTACAAGTATTGAGCCAGGGACATACAGAATGGTGATAGGTTCAGACATTAATGGTGATAATTCTTGGGGAGGTCCAGGTGAAATGTCAGGATCAAGCACAAATTTTGAAATAACAGACTCAAATGTTTCAGATTTATCAATTACCTTGTCTCCAGAATTAGCAGGAGCTATAAATAATGCGCCTGTCATTACATCCTCTCCTTTCACTGATGCATATGTGAACCAAACATATTTCTATGGTGTCAGAGCCGATGATGAAGATGGGGACTCATTAAGCTACTCTATTGAACTCGTTAACAGAGAAAACGGCACAACAGCCGATTTCTTATCTATTACATCAAATGGAGCTGTTATGGGTACGCCAAGAGAAGACGATGTAGGTGAATACGATGCATCGATAATTGTTTCAGATGGTGTTGATGCTGCAGTTCAAGAATTTGTTCTTACAGTGAATGAATAAAATATGGACAAAAGTAGTCCGTTAGTAGATAAATTTTTTGCCTCTGTAACACCAAACCAACCATTTTCTAGATTAACTTCACCTCAACCACCTGATTATGGTGACCTAAAATCTTGGGCAGCTTTCCCAGGAAAAAAATCTGTAGCTTTATTGGAACCAAACACGGAAAGCCAAAATAAATTAAAAGAAGTCGACTGCTTCTTTATTCATCCAACAGGTTTTTTTCTTAAAGAATGGAATTTTGATATGAATACAGATTCTGCTACATCACAAAGAACAGACTTAATGCTTGCTACTCAAGCAACAGTTTTCAATAAGGAATGCAATATTTACGCACCAGAATATAGACAAGCAACTTTTGCTGCTATATCTCAGAACTTAGGTAGGAATAGCTCTCAAGCATTAGATTTAGCATATCTAGATGTTAAAGAAGCATTTAGAAATTTCTTAGAAAATTATTCAGATGGCAAACCTTTTTTTCTTGCATCACACAGCCAAGGTTCATTACATGCTCAAAGATTATTAACCGAAATAGAATTTAAAAAAGTTTTTTCAAAGCAACTTATAGCAGCATATTTAATCGGATATCCTTTGGAGGAAGAGTATCTTAGAAATCTAGGAGCATCGGTTTGTACAAGATTTCTTGATGAGGGAGTCATTATTCAGTTCCAAACAGTCGGGGAAGATGTTATTCGATCAAGATTAAAATTTTGGTTGTTTGATGGTAAGGAGTATTGTCTTAAAAAAATAAATCAACTAGCCACAACAAATCCTATATCTTTTTCAAAATCAGAAGGATGGGTAAAGAATGAAATAAATTCTTTATTAATGCCAAAAATTTCAGGAATCTCACCACTGTTTGATTATGGTGCAACAAATAAAAATAATAGTTATGTAAGAGAAATTAATTATGCTGATGATCAGAACTTTTATGCAAGAATAGGGAAATCTGGTTTCCTTGAAACAAAAGGATCAACAATTGACAGAATTTTGAAGAACGACTACTTAGGAGAAAAAGACTTACATATTTGGGATTATCAAATTTTTTGGAATCATCTGAGAAAGGACGTTGAAACAAAAGTAAATAAACTTAAAGGTAATACTTGAAGATTAATAACATACAAAAATTTTCATTCGGATTAGGTGGTGGCGTCAATGCAATTAAAACTGATTTTTTTGTTTGGTATCTAGGAGCTTATTATTTAACAGTATTAGGTCTAAATCCTCTATTAACAGGCTTAGCTCTATTAATGGCTTTAGTTATAGATGCAATAAGTGATCCCTTAATAGGCACAGCATCAGACAGAATAAGATCTAAATTTGGAAGAAGACATCTATTAATGGCTTTTTCACTCCTCCCAATTTCGCTAAGTTATTTAATGCTTTTTTTACCTGATCCAGAATGGGCAGAAAATCAATTCTTTTTATTTGCATGGCTATTAGTTTTTGCAGTTGTTACCAGATTTTCAGTAACATTATTCGACATACCACATAGAGCTTTAGCCGCTGAAATACCAGAATCATATGAAGACAAGGCAAATATTATGTCACTTCGTGAGGGGTTTCAGTCACTTATTGCTCTGTCACATTCATTCATTATTTTGCCATTTATAAATCTTGATGGTAACGATCAGTGGTTTAACGTAGGCATAATCGGATCAATAATTATGTTTGTATTAGGGCTAATATCTATTATTGGAACAATGAGTTTAATACCTCAACTATACAAATGGCCTGAAACAGAAGAAAATGATAACCCTTTCAAAGAAATTCAAAAGCAAATAAGTTTTGTTTACAAAAATAAAACTATAATTTTATTTCTTTTAGGCTCTATAACAATTCAGCTTGCATGGGGCTTAGCTAATAGCCTTACTTTTTTAACTCAGACTCAATTCTGGGGTTTAACCACTCTTCAAATTCAAGAATTTATAAAAATTTATTTTTTTTCCACAATTGTGAGCTGGTTTTTAGTTCCAAAATTAGTGAAAAATTTTGAAAAGAGAACAATCTTACTGTTCAGTCTCGTTGTGATAGGGATTTTTCAAGCAACTCCATTTATTTTGTATAAAGTTGGAGTGATGCCAGAATTTGGCAGCAACTCACTGGTATATTTCTTAGCAGTTTTTATTTTTATAACTGGGACATTTTCTATCATGAGCCTTATGACAAGAGAATCTATGGTCCCTGATATGATTGATCAAGTACAACAAGAATCAAATCTTAGGCAAGATGGAACAATAAGCTCATTAACTTCTTTTTGTGCAAAGTGTATGACGGGATTGGGTCAATTTTTCTCAATGTTTGTTTTATGGTTAATCTCATTCCCAAAAGGATCAATTGATGCAACATTTACACAAAGAGAAATGCTAGCCTTATTTCAGGGCCCAATGATTATGCTTTTATTTCTTATTCCAATAGTGATATTTTCCGGCTACAAGATTGACAGAAAAAAACATAGAGAAATACTCCAAAAAATCAAAACTTAAAAGAAGGATCTTATTTTAAGGCGAAAGAGTATATAATTTAAGTCAAAAAATAAGGACATATGGAACTCAAAGACGCAATAGCAAAACGGTATTCTGTTAGAAGCTACTTAGATAAAAAGGTAGATAAGGAATTAGTCAAAGAAATACTTGAAGTATCAAAAAGAGCCCCATCTGGTGTCAATTCTCAGCCATGGAAAATATACATTGTTATGGGAGACGCTAGAGATAAATTGATTAAGGAAGCATGTGAAAAATTTGATAAAGGAGAACTAGAGAAAGAAAAATATCAAGTTTATCCAACTGAAAGACCTGATTGGTACAAAGCAAGACAGAGGGCATCTGGATTTGCATTATACGGAGCTGTTGGCATTGGTAGAGAAGATGCAGATAAACGTATCACTCAGGCAAGAAAGAATTATGAGCTTTTTGGAGCGCCAGTTGGAATTTTTGTTACTGTTCATAAATCAGTCGGACCAAATGGTTGGGGTCACGTTGGCCACCTTATTCAAAATATATGTTTAGCTTCAGTTGATGCAGGTCTTGCAACATGTCTGCAAGAAGCGTGGGCCGGTTTTCCAAATCTTATAAAGAGACACGTTGGCTATAGTGATGAAGAAATATTGTGGTGTGGCATTGCACTGGGCTATGAGGATTCAGATCATCCTGTAAATAGTTTTAGAACAGAGAGAGAAGAGTTTGAAAGCTACGCTAAGATTCTTGAATAATGAAAGAATTTTCATATCCCAGCAAACACGGTAAGTTAAGAGGAGTAATTTGGGATAAAGTAAAAAATCCCATAGCAACTATTCAGATTTTTCATGGTCTGGTTGAGTATCATGCTCGTTATGATGAAACAGCAAAATTTTTAAACAAACATCGATTTATAGTTTATTGTAACGACCATCTTGGACATGGTCTTAATGTGAGCCACGGTGGTCCAAAAGGTTTTTTTAAAGAGGAAAATGGATATGATGCAGTGGTTGATCAATTGGGTGAATTAAATTCAATTATTCGGATAGAAAACCCTACCATCAAGCACTTTGCTCTTAGTCATAGTTTAGGAACTTGTGTTCTCTTATCGTTACTGAAAAGAAATATTTTCTTTGATGGTGTAGTAATGAGTGCTGCATTTAGTGTAAATAGATTTATATTGTCTTTAAATAAATTATTGTTGATGCCTGAATATTTTATTAAAGGGAAAATGGGCATAAGTGATGAAATGGAAAAGCTTACTACCCTGAAACATAATTCATTTTTTGAGCCAATCAGAACATCGCATGATTACTTATCTAGTGATAAACAAAAAGTAGATGAATATGTTGCTGATGAATTATGTGGTTATCCTAATACAACACAATTATGGTTAGATCTTGCGGATGGATTTCATAACCTATGGAACAAAACAACCTTTAGTAATTTTGATGAAAAAATTCCCTTTCTTCATATTAGTGGAGACCAAGATAAGGTTAACAATGATGGAGCACAAGCTGAAAATATACATAATTTACTTATTGAATCAGGATTTAAATCGGAATTAAAAACATTCAAAGGTATGAGGCACGAACCATTCCAAGAAAAGAAAAGACAAAAAGTTTTTGAAAGAGTTTTAGAGTTTTATCTATCCAACATTTAAGATCGCCTTCTGGCTGGCTGCACATATGACTGAAGAATTAGAATCCTTTCTGTAATAATCTCTCGAATTTTAAAATTATTTCTTGCAATTCTTCTAGCTTCCTGTAAATCTCTTAAAGCATCTTCATATCGCCCTGAATAAAAAAGAAATTCACTATTGGTCAGATGATATCCCAACATATTGTTACTATTTTTTTGCACCTGACTTAGGTCTTTTAGTAAATTTATGTCTACCGGTCTGTAAAACTTAATATCTTCTAGAAGTTGTTCAGCTGCAACGTAATTTTCCTCCAATATGTGGGCATTTGCTAAGTTATAGCTTAAAGGATAGTTACCAAGTGATATCGCTAAAAGTTCATTTGTATAGTCTTTGCTTTTCCTTATATTTCCTGATTCTGTGTAAACTTCTGCAATACTAGTTTTAATAATTAAATTATCTGGATGTTTCTCTTCAAGATTTTTCAATAATTCTATGGACCTTGTGAAGTTTAATTTTCTCTTCTCAAGCAAAGCTTTTAGATAGATGTCCTCATCTTCATTACCAATTTCTTTTTCCATTGATCTAATAGAAAGATTATCTGTCATCAAAAATTCAACTCTTTTTTTGATTAATCGAAAGTTAAAACTGTCAACTGTCCCTGGGCTCGGATATTCTCGTGCCCTTTCTCTAGATTCTGTAATTCTTCTCGTTGTAATGGGGTGGGTAAGGAGAAATTCGGGGATGTTATCCCCAGATAATCTTCTTACTTCTTGCATATTTTTAAACATTTCAGACATCTGGATAGTGTCATATCCTGCTTTTTGTAATGTTACATAACCCTCACGATCTGCTTCAGTCTCATAAAGTCTTGAAAATCTTAGTTGTTGAGCCATAAGTAATCCTTGACCTCCGATTACTGCAGCAGGACTATTTGTAGCAACAGCAACAACTATTGAAGCTAAAACAGTAGCAAGGCTTTGGTTGCTTCTGTCGCTACCCTCAAGGATTTGTCGAGCAAAATGTCTCTGGCTTATGTGTGCTAGTTCGTGAGCAATAACAGATGCAAATTGGGCCTCATTATCGGAGTACTTAAAAAGCCCTGCATTAACACCTATTATTCCACCAGGTGCTGCAAAAGCGTTTAAAGAATTATCTTCAATAATCAATAACTCAAATGCCTTTTTATTGACTTTGCTTTGTTCTCCAATTTTATAAATAAATAATTCTGTCCATTCTTGAATAATAGGATCATAAAGAATAGCGGTCTCTCTTTTTAAGTCTCTTAAAAATTGTCTACCTAAGGCTTCTTCTTCTGTTTGTGAAACTGCTCCACTTAATCTGTCGCCTATTAAGGGCAATTCAATACTACTTTCTTGTCCATGAATATGCGTAGCCATCAAACTCAGCATTAATGTTAGGATGGTTTTTTTAATCATTAGTTTTAACTATAATTATTTGATAGGTATTTTATAAGAAGATTCAATAAAAAATGAAATTAATTAATTTAATAAAAAATCAACAATTCATGTTTATGGCCATGGTTTTATTAGGTGGTTTCTTTTCATTATGGGTTGTTGGAGATCTTTCCACCCCAATCTTGACTAGCATTGTCTTAGCTTTATTGTTTAGACCAATGCAAGTCTATTTTACAAAAATAGGCATTCCAGAAAAATTAAGTGTTTTTATCACTTTTTTTACTGCTGTTTCATTGGCTACTTTATTCCTTCTTATTTTTATACCTTTATTTATCAACGAGGCAGACAGATACCTTAGCGAATTACCAAGTTTAGCGGTTATTGCTGAACCAATTACAGATTTATTAGGAGAAATAAATGCTCCCAATGAGTCTATTGAAGGCGCACAAAGTTTTTTAAGTGAAATTACTGGTTTTGCAAGTGACGCCGTATCATTTGGCATCTCTCGCTTGCAAGATACAGCAAATCTATTTTTAAGCATAATATTGGTGCCAATTTTTTTATTTTTTTGGTTGTGGGATACAGATACTTTATCTTCAGGTTTTTCTAAATTAGTTCCAAAGAAAAGAAAATTTTTAGTTAGAGTTTGGAATGAGACAAATACAAATTTTCAAAATTATTTTAAAGCTAAATTTATTGAAGTTTTCGTTGTTGCAGTTACCGGAAGTCTTATGTTTTGGGCACTGGGCTTAAATAGCCCTGTTCTTTTAGGAATTTCTTTTGGGCTGAGCCAACTTATACCTTTTTTCGGCCCTGTATTTATGACATTCCCAGTACTTATAGTTAGTTTCGCTCAATTTGGTCTCGATCCTTATGTAATTGTGATATTGCTATTTTATGCGCTGTTACAAAATATTGATGGCAACATATTCCTACCATTTCTGATGTCTGGAGTTGTGAAATTACCTGCTGTAGTTGTTCTACTTTCTGTCTTTCTTTTTGGCGCTATTTTTGGAATATGGGGTGTCTTCTTTGCTGTACCAATTGCAAGCTTTATAAAATCACTTCTAGATAACTGGAAGTATGTTGATTCCTAAAGTTCACAAATAAAATTGTAAACTTCCTCAACATGTCCAGGAACTTTCACACCGCGCCATTCTTTAATTAGTTTTCCATCTGGGTCAATAATGAAAGTGCTCCTTTCAATACCCATATATTTCCTGCCATACATTGATTTTTCTTTCATAACACCATAAGCATTGCACATTATTTCGTCAGGATCAGAAATTAATGGAAAATTGAGCGATTCTTTTTCAACGAAGCTTAAATGTGACTTTATTGAATCTCTTGAAACTCCAATAATTTTGCAATTTTTATTTGCAAATTTTTTCTTATAATCTCTGAAGTCTTGACTTTCTAAAGTACATCCAGATGTTTTGTCTTTAGGATAGAAATAGATAACTAAGAAACTTCCTTTATAATCGCCAAGACCGATATGATTGTTTTCATCAATCAGGCCTAAAAAATTTGGGGCTTTTGATTTATCATTCATGTTTAGATTATAGGAAAGAAAAAATTTGAAAGGAAGTATAGTAGCAATTGTGACGCCCATGTTAAAAAATGGCGATATTGATTTTGCAGCATTCGAAAAACTTTTAAGTTTTCATGCAGATGCACGGACGGACGGAATAGTATTAGTTGGAACAACAGGAGAGTCAGCAACTTTAAATAAAGATGAAAGAGCAGAGATTTTTGCATTTGCTAATTCAAAAACTGATATTCCTTTAATGGCAGGCGTGGGTAGCTCTGCAACAGCTGTTGCAATTCAATTAATTGAGTGTGCTCTTAAAAACAATATTAACGAATGCTTGGCAGTAACACCTTACTACAATAAACCGTCTCAAATTGGATTGGAGCTCCATTACAAAGAACTTTCAAAAGTAGGTGCAAATATAACTTTATATAACGTACCAGGCAGAACTGGTGTCGATCTACTGCCTGCTACAATAGAAAAGTTATTAGAAATTGAAAAAGTTACAGGAATTAAAGAGGCAGTTGATACAGAGCAACGATTTTTGGCATTAAAAAGATTAAAAGACAAAAGACATGACTTTAAATTATATTCTGGAGACGATCCAAGTCTTGTTAAGTTTATGAAATACAAAGGAGATGGAGTAATTTCAGTCGCAGCAAACGTAATGCCTAAGGAAATAAAAGAGCTTTCAGATATTTGTCTAGCTGGTGATTTCGGTAAAGCTGAAAAAATTATTAAGAACTATCAAGAAATTTTTAAACTTTTATTTATTGAGGCTAGTCCAAGTCCATGTAAATACTTACTTGAAAAAATGTCACTACTAGAGAATAATCTAAGATTACCATTACATCCACTGTCCGTAGAATACAGGGAAAAAATATATGAAGTATTCAAAAATATTTAGCATAATTTTAATTTCTGTTTTTGTGCTTCAAAATTGCACAATACCTGAGAGCAGAAAACCATATTGTCCAGAAAATGGCTGTTTGCTTGAAAAAAGAGAAAATCCTAACGAAAGATATGATGAAGAAGGACAAGAGCTTGAAACAAACGGTGAGTTTGAATCACTAGAAGTATTAGATGAATTTCCTTATCCTCCTAAAACGCCAAGCTTCATTAAAGAAGGTGAAATGCCAAGACCAAAAAAAATATTCTCATCAACAGGATCTGAAAGTGTGGAAGTAAGAAGATTGGGAGAAATTTACTGGATTTATGTTGAAGCTTTGCCATCTAAATCATGGCCTTTGATTAAAGATTTTTTTGCAGAAGAGGAATACGATTTAGTTGATGATGACCCATCTTTGGGGAAAATAATAGCTGAAAAAAATGAAAAACTTTACCTGACTCTTGAGCATGGTATTAAAAATAATAGTTCTGAAATTTATTTATTGAACGAAGACAATGCCAGTTTAGAGCTTCCATACTTTGAAGATCTTGCATCTTATATGTCTTTAAACTTACCTGGTTATGAAGGAAATTCAATAGCTGCACAAGGTCTAAATTTAAATAAAAAGGCGCGTATTGTTTATGTTAAAAAAGAAATTGGAATTGAATTTAAACTTCCATTTGATAGGACTTGGTCTGCATTATCAAGAGCAGTTGATAAAGCAGATTTAGAGGTTGTGGATAGAAATAGAGAGCTCAAGTATATTCAAATAAAACTTGCAGCTGAGGAAGAAAATTTCTTTACTGGCTTATTTAACGTAAGCACTGCTGATCAGGTTGAAGCAGACTATGAATTAATTTTTTCTGAGTCTGAGGAAAACACAATTTTGGAATTTAAAAAACTTTCTAATACCGAATTTTCTGTTGATGAGTTAGTGGATATAATTAATGAGTCATTGTCATGATTGAAAAAGGAAACTTAATATCTGAAGGAAAAGCAAAATCCTTGTATGAGACCAAAAATCAAAATGAACTTTTAATGGTCTATCGAGATGATACGTCAGCCTTTGATGGAAAAAAGAAAGAAGCTTTAAAAGGTAAGGGCGAAATTAATAACAAATTTAATGCTCACATTATGAAGTATCTTGATGAAAATGGGATTAATACACATTACATTGATACCGTCACAGATAATGAGAGTTTGGTTCACAAGCTTGATATGTTGCCAGTCGAGTGTGTTGTAAGAAATATTGCCACTGGCTCAATATGTAGAAGATTGGGGGTTAAACAAGGCTTAAAGTTTGAAAATCCGCTTTTTGAATTTTTTCTAAAAGATGATGACTTGGGCGATCCCTTAATAAATGATAATCATATAATCGCATTTAATTGGGGTTCAGAAGAAGAAATAGCGATCATGAAAGATAAAACACTGATTATTAATAAACTTCTTTGTCAGATATTTTCAGATGTTGATCTTATTCTAGTGGATTATAAAGTAGAGTTTGGAAGAAAAGACGGACAAATCGTTCTTGGTGATGAATTCACACCTGATGGATGTAGGATTTGGGATAGAGAAACAGGCGAAAGCCTTGATAAAGATAGATTTAGAAAAGATTTAGGTGATGTCGTCGAATCTTATCAAATTGTAGCCCATAAGCTTGGAATAAGTATTTAAATATTAGTCTAAGGCCCTACATTAACTTATAATTAAATTATGAAAAGTAATCTAGTATATTTTGACTATGCGTCTACAACGCCGGTAGACCAAAGGGTTGCAGAAAAAATGCATGAGTGCCTTTTATTGGACGGCAATTTTGGTAATCCTGCATCAAGATCGCATGAATTTGGATGGAAAGCTGATGAAGCTGTCGAAAAGGCCAGACTCCACGTAGCTAACCTCGTGAAAGCTGATTCTCGAGAAATAGTCTGGACTTCAGGTGCAACCGAATCAGATAACTTAGCAATTAAAGGTGCGGCAAGATTTTATAAGGATAGAGGCAACCACATCATTACCTCAAAAATTGAACATAAAGCAGTATTAGATCCATGTCGTCAGCTGGAAAGAGAGGGTTTTGAGATTACTTATTTAGACCCAGATGAAAATGGAGTAGTTTCTCTGGAGAACATTAAGAAACACGTAAAAGACACAACAATACTTATCTCAATTATGCACATCAACAACGAATTAGGTGCAGTAAATGATATTGAAGAGATTGGTAAATTTACAAGAGAAAATAATATTATTTTTCACGTTGATGCGGCACAAAGCACTGGAAAATTGCCAATCGATTTATCGAAGCTAGATGTAGACTTAATGTCATTTTCTGGGCACAAAACTTATGGTCCAAAGGGAATTGGAGCCTTGTATGTTAGTAGAAAACCTAGAGTTAGGCTTGAAGCACTCATTCATGGTGGTGGACATGAAAGAGGTTTCAGATCAGGTACATTACCGACTCATCAAATTGTTGGAATGGGCGAAGCATTTCGCATTGCGGCAGATGAAATGGACAAAGATAACAAGAAAATCGCAAAATTAGCTGATTTATTCTGGAAGGAAGTTTCGGGTATAGAAGAAATCTATCTAAATGGTAGCTTTAAGAATAAAATTCCAAATATTACAAACATCAGCTTTGCATACATTGAAGGCGAATCATTGATCATGGCACTGAAAGATGTGGCTGTTTCATCTGGTTCTGCATGTACATCTGCAAGCCTAGAACCTTCATATGTTTTAAGAGCACTGGGTCGCGCAGATGAATTAGCTCACAGTTCAATTAGATTCTCATTTGGTAGATTTACGACTGAAAAAGAAGTTAAAATGGTCGCCGAAACAACTAAAAGAGTTGTTCATCAATTAAGAGAACTTTCACCACTTTGGGATATGTTCAAAGATGGTGTAGATCTTGAAAAAGTTGAATGGGTAACCCACTAATAAATTATGTACTCTAGAAAAGTTATACAAAAGTTTGAAGAAACATTAAATAATCCACAAGCTCACAATGTTGGGAGAATGGACGCCCAAGCTAAAAATGTTGGAACAGGTATGGTTGGGGCACCAGCGTGTGGCGATGTGATGAGGCTTCAAATCGAAGTAAATGACAAAGAAGTTATAACTGACTGCAAATTCAAAACTTATGGATGTGGATCTGCAATTGCATCAAGCCAACAAATGATTGAAATGCTTATCGGAAAAACTTTGGAAGAAGCCAAAAATATTAAGGATAGAGAAATTGCAGAAATATTAGAACTACCATCTATCAAGATACATTGTAGTGTTTTAGCAGAAGATAGCATTAAGAAAGCCATAGCGGATTATGAATCCAAAAAAGCATAAACCTGAGCCTTTAAATTTCACGACAAAAGCATTAGCGCATTTCAAACATATGATCTCTATGCAAGGAAAAGAGAATAAAGTGAAACTTGGTGTAAAAAAGATGGGCTGTAATGGCTATTCATATTTTTTGAATTTACAAGCAGAGCAAATAAATCTGATCATAAAATTACCATAGATGATTTAGAGTTCTTTATACCATCTGACTCTTTGGAAATTATTAAAGGAAGCCAGGTTGATTACACGATTGAGGGTCTAAATCAAGGCGTAAAATTTATAAATCCAAATGCTAGTGCTGTTTGTGGTTGTGGAGAAAGTTTTACTGTCAGAGACGAAAAATTTAGCTCAAACACAAATACTGCTCAAAAAAAAAATTAAAAATTCTGCCTCATGAAGAGATATGTCCTGAAGGTCTTACAATAGAGCTTGAAGAAAACGAAACTATTCTAGATGCATGTCTGAGGAATGGAATAAATCTTGAACATGCTTGCGAAAAAGCGTGCGCCTGTACAACTTGTCATGTAATTGTCAAAGAAGGATTTGATAATCTTGCTTATGCTTCTGATGAAGAGGAGGATATGCTTGATAAGGCTTGGGGCCTAGAATCAAATTCCAGATTAAGTTGTCAGGTTTTTCCAGTTGATGACGTCACTGTCATTGAAATACCAAAATATACTATTAACCAAGTTTCTGAGTTAACATAACATGCTTAAGTGGGTTGATACTCTAGATATTGCGATTGAATTATCTGAAAAACATCCAGATGTTGATCCGCAGTGGATAAATTTTGTTGATTTACGAAAATTAGTTGTAGAGCTTGAAGATTTTGATGATCAACCTGACAAGGTAAATGAAAAAATTCTTGAATCTATTCAGCAAAATTGGATAAAGGAGATGGATTAAGATGGAAATGACATTATCAATTATTAAGCCAGATGCGGTGGCAAAAAACGTTATAGGACAAATTAAGCAAAGATTTGAAGATGCTGGATTAAAGATTGTGGCTTCGAAAATGATTCATTTGAGTGTTGAAAAAGCTCATGGTTTCTATGCTGAACATGAAGGTAAGCCATTTTTTAATGCATTAGTTGAATTTATGACATCTGGTCCAGTAGTGGTTCAAGTATTAGCAGGAGAGAATGCAATCAAGCTTAATCGAGAATTAATGGGTAATACTAATCCAAAAGAAGCTGAAGCAGGGACTATAAGAGCAGATTTTGCTGAGTCTATTGATGCAAATGCAGTCCATGGTTCTGACTCACCAGCAAGTGCACAAAGGGAAATAGCATATTTCTTTGAAAGTACAGAAATTTTTGGTTAATAAATTGGATAAACAATCTGTTCAAAGAAAAATTACGAAAAAAATTTGGGTAGGTGATGTCCCGGTTGGAGGAGGCACTCCGATTTCTGTTCAATCAATGACAAATACTGAAACATTAGATATTTCTGCCACTGTAAATCAAATTAAAGAATTAGAAGAAGCAGGAGCAGACATTGTAAGAGTTTCTGTTCCTAGTATGGATGCTGCTGAGGCATTCAAGCATATTAAAGAACAAGCAAATATACCTTTAGTATCAGATATCCACTTTGATTACAAAATAGCACTTCAAGTTCTTAAATATGGTGTTGACTGTGTCAGGATAAATCCAGGCAATATTGGCAATGAGAAGAAAATTAAAGAAGTAATTTCAGCTGCTCGAGACCTTGATGTTCCAATTAGAATAGGAGTAAACGCTGGATCTCTAGAAAAAGATTTGCAAAAGAAATATGGAGAACCTAACGCAGATGCACTTGTTGAATCAGCCATGAGACATGTGAATCTGCTATTAGATAACAATTATGAAAATTTTAAATTAAGCATCAAATCATCTGATATTTTTATGGCCGTTGAAAGTTATGAAAAAATTTCAGAATTGATTGAACAGCCACTTCATTTAGGTATTACTGAGTCAGGTTCCTTAAAGACAGGAACTGTAAAATCTTCTATTGGATTAGGCAGTTTATTGATGCAAGGTATTGGCGATACGATAAGGGTTTCTCTTGCATCTGATCCGGTTGATGAAATTAACGTAGCATGGGAAATGTTAAAGTCCTTGAAAATTCGATCAAGGGGTGTAAAAATTGTCGCCTGCCCAAGCTGCTCAAGGCAGAATTTTCAAGTTATTGACACAGTTAATAAACTTGAAAATGATCTTTCTCATTTGAAAGAAGAGGTCACTCTGGCAGTAATAGGCTGTTATGTTAATGGGCCAGGTGAATCTAGGGTTGCAGACGTTGGTGTAACAGGAGCATCACCAAAACATCTTATATATCTGAACGGGAAGCCAGCCTATAAAGTTGAAACTAATGAGCTTGAAAATGCTCTAATTAAAGAAGTGACTAAAATTGCAGACCAGAAAAGAAATACAATATTTAAACAATGAAAGATTTGAAAACAATAAGAGGAATGCCAGATCTCTACGATGAGGAAGTAGAGAGAATCTCAATTGTGGAAAAAACTTGCCTCGAAACTTTTAAAAGTTTCAATTTTCAGGAATTTAGAACTCCTATAATTGAGAACAAATCATTATTTCAACGATCAGTTGGAGAAAGTTCAGATATCATCCAAAAAGAAGTATATGAGTTTGAGGATAGGAATGCTGAGTTACTCTGTTTGAGGCCAGAGGGAACTGCTGGACTAGTAAGAGCATTGATCACAAATGGTTTAATGAATGATGAAATAAAAAAATTCTTTTATTTAGGTCCAATGTTTCGATATGAAAGACCGCAAAAAGGTAGAAAAAGACAATTTTTTCAAGCAGGAGCCGAATTAATCGGTGAAGAATCGACAAAAAGTGATGTTGAGATCATATCATTAGCAAAAACCATACTTGAAAAATTAGAAATAAAATATTCATTAGAAATTAACTACTTAGGAAAAGATGAATCTCTAAATTCATATAGAGCTTATTTAAGAAAATATCTCCAGAAATTTAAAGATGATTTTGAGGATAAGGTTTATTCAAGATTGCAAAGAAACCCTCTAAGAGCAATTGACTCAAAAGATGTCAAAATTAAGAAAATTTTTGAGGATGCAAAAGATATATCTGCATTTCTTACGAACGATGAAAAAGAATCATTCGATAAAACAATTAATTCTCTTAAAGAGTTAAAAATAAAATTTGAAATAAATAAAAAATTGGTTAGAGGTCTAGATTATTACACTGGAACAGTTTTTGAATTTACTGTCGACGGGTTGGGGTCACAAAATGCTGTTATTGGTGGGGGAAGATACGATAATCTTATAAAAGAGTTAGGTGGCAGAGATTTGCCAGCTATAGGTTTTGCTCTTGGTATTGATAGATTAGCTGAGATCATAGAAATCAAAGATAAAACAAAAGACCTTTTCATAGGCTCTATTAGTGATGATTCAATTAATTTTGCGCAATACATTGGAAATAAATTGCGACAAGACATAAATGGTTTAGTTGTAGAAAATTATCTTGGAAATGCAAATGTTGCAAAACAACTGAAAAAAGCTAATTCTCAAGGCTTTAAATTTGTTATGATAGTCGGCCAAGAGGAGCAAAAAACAAATTCATTTAAATTAAAAAATCTCATAGATGGCAGTGAAAAAACACTAAATGAGATTGAGCTAGTGGAGTTTTTGAATGGCAGATAGAATCTTAGAATTTTTGAAGAATAAGTACTTTATTGGTACTGTCATTGCTGTTTTCTCGGGCTTATTTATAAACTCAATAACTGTCTATACAATGGAAAAAGCTAATGAAGAAGAATTCAAGAGGTTTCAAGAAATAAACAATTCACTTTCCAGCGAAAATTCAGTTAATTTAGATGGCGTTGATTTTGAATTTGATTCAATAGGATTTGAAATAATTACTAAATCTGTTTTCGCTAAAAAAGCACTGGATGAGCAAAATTTTTCTGAAGCTAGTGCATTATTTCAAGATATATTTTATAAGGTTTCAGAAAGTTCAATTCCAAAGGACACAAAAAATATCTTGCTTGAACAGTACTATGAAAATTTAGTAAGAATTTGTATGGAACTTGATGATTTTGAAAAAGGTGAGAGCTTAATTGTAGAAAACCAATTAGATACTGCAAGATTCCACGATGTCGCTGGAGACTTCTATAAATACTTCCAGAAAAATGAAATGGCTAATTATCATTATGATATGGCCATATCATTTGATATGGATGATTCACAAAAGAATTTAATACAACTTAAAAAACCACTCAAATAAAATGAAAAAATTTTATCTACTAACAATCATTCTCTTGCTTTCTTCTTGTCAGACTTTAAGTACAATTCAAGAAACTCTTGGCTTAGTACAAGATGATCCGAATGCACCCGTTAAACTTGATGAAAATTATGACAACTTCCTAGAAGTTGATTGGGAAAAAAATGCTGATAACCCTTTGTTAAATTTCGATTTCTTTAGAGAAAATATTGAATCAAACTTATTTTTTGACATCAACGCAGGCACTATTTTTAATCTCAAAGGAAGACAAATTGAATTAATTGACATAGAGACAGGCCAATTGACTGAAGTTTTTGATCTTCAGACTGATCGTATTATTTCAGGTGTTTCGGTTGGGTACAACTCCTTTTTTTACGTTGATGCTGATGGTGTCGTTTACTCCCACGATTCAAATATAGGAGATCTTAAATGGACAAAAGAACTTGAAGATGTGGTGCTTTCAAAAATTTTAATAACTCCAACACTTGTATTCCTACAGACTTCTTCAGATGTTTTGTATGCTATAGATTTACAGACCGGTGAGACTAAATGGCAAAAACAGGCACAAGCTCCACTTCTATCAATAAGAGGAACAGCCTCCCCAATAATTTATGAGGGTTTAATTTTTGCAAGTTTTTCAAATGGAAGATTAGCTGCTGTTAGAGGAGTTGATGGCATTCAACTATGGGAAAAGCCAATTTCTAGGTTAAAGGGATCAACTGAACTAGAAAAATTAATGGATGGTGATTCAAACGCAATTACTGTAAATGAAGATGTTTTTGCAGCAAATTACAATGGGTCTTTAACAAGATTCAATATCAGAAGTGGCGAGAAAATTTTTTCAGTAGACCATTCAACCTCAAAATCAATAACTTTTAACAAAGGAAAAATCTTTTCAGTAAATACTGACGAAGAAATATTAGGATTTAATGCATCGAACGGAACAGAATCTTGGAGAAGCCAGAAATTTAAAAATAGAGGACTCACAGATCTAATCATAAATGACGACAAAATTTATTTTGGAGACTTTGAAGGCTATATTCACCAATTAGATGCAGAGACTGGAATGATTACAGGATTAACAAAGACTAACCTTGAAGCTATTTCACAAATAGCTATTTTTTCAGATAAATTATTTGCACAAGATATCGACGGATCAATTACTGGATTCACTTTAAAGTAAATGAGCACAACAGTCGCACTTGTCGGTAGAACTAATGTCGGCAAATCATCAATATTCAATAGATTAGCAAAATCTAAATCAGCAATCGTCTCGGAACAAGAAGGCTTAACAAGAGATATAAAAACTGCGTCTGTCCATGTAGATGGTAAATTTGTGAATTTAATAGATACTGGAGGGTTTTTTACTTCTAAACATGATGATTTTGAAGAGATGATTCTATCTAAAGCATACGAAGCAATAGAAATTGCTGAAGTGGTCTTATTTGTAGTTGATAAAAAATTTGGGATTTCACCGTTTGATAAGGAAATCGCGTCTTTTATTAGAAAAAGCAACAAAAAAGTCATAATGGTAATAAATAAAATTGATGTCAAAACTTTAGAAGGCACCTCAGTTTTTGAAGAATTAGGATTTAAGGAAAAAATTGAGGTGAGTGCGGAACATAATTTAGGAATCGATCAATTAAAGGAACTAATTTTCTCTAAAGTAAAAGAAGAAGAAACTTTTTTTGAAAATAATATTCCAAAAATTTGTATTTTAGGTAAGCCAAATGTTGGAAAGTCATCCACTATAAATTCTATTCTTAACGAAAAGAAAATGATTGTTTCTAATGTTCCAGGCACAACAATAGACTCTGTTGATACCAAGATACTTTATAAAAACAAAGAATATATATTTATTGATACTGCTGGTATTAGGAAAAAAAGTAAAACTATATCAAAAGAGGAAAAATTCTCTGTAATTAAGTCATTGGAATCTAATAAAATAGCGGATTTATCAATCATAATGCTTGATGCATCAAGTTTTTTGCTTGACCAGGATAGAAAGTTATTAGAAAAAGCTCGAGATAATGGCAAGGCAATGATTATTGCAGTTAATAAGAAAGATCTGCTCGAGAAGAAAACCTTAAGTGAGATTGAAAAGGCTCTAGATGAAGATTCTATGTTCAATGGACTGCCAATATGTTTCATTTCTGCGAAGAAAAAGGAGGGAATTAAATACCTTTTTGATAATATCTATAGAGTTCTCGAAAATGCAGACAAAAAAATATCAACAAATAAACTTAATAACGTCTTAAGAAAAGCACTTGAAAAGAAATCTATTCCATTTAAAGGTAAATTCAAGCCAAAAATTAGATTCGTACATCAAGGAGGTAAAAATCCTCATATTATTACAATTCATGGCAACTCACTTGAGAAGCTTGAAAGAAGCTATAAAAGATTTCTAATAAATTTCTACCAAAAAAAATTAGGCCTATTGGGGATAACACTCAAACTTAAATTTATTACCTCCAAAAACCCTTATAAATCTTAATTTTATACGCTTTATTGCAGTAAGATATTCTATAATACTGACGAAAATGACTAGGCGCCCAACTTTCATAAATCTTCTTTTAATTAAATTGCCTATTACAGCTATTTCTTCTATAACCCATAGAGTTTCAGGTATAGTTAATTTTTTTATAGCCATACCTACTTTTATTCTCTTATTTCTAACTGATTATTTGCTAGCTAATGATCTTAATTGGAGTAGTGAAAAGTTTAATCTTGAAGTGAAGCTGCTTATCTCAGTATCTATTCTTTCAATTACTTATCACATTTTTTCAGGATTAAGACACCTTCTCACTGATTTTTCAAATTATGGTCATGAGCTTTCTGAAGCAAAATTCTCTGCATCATTTGCATTTATTTTGACTTTGATGGTCTCATTTTTTTTAATTTTGGAGGTTTGGTAAATGGGAACTTTTCTTTGGTTAGCTCAACGTTTTAGTTCACTCATAATTCTGAGTTACGTACTTTTTATAGTTATTAGTTATTTTGTCAAACCATATGATCTTGATGCACAAGTATGGTTTACTGACATAAGGTCTATCCAAATGAAGATATTTACTAGCTTATTTTTGATAGCAATTGTTGGGCACGCACTACAAGGTTTGAAAGCAGTTGAGGATGATTATTTTACAGAAAGAACTATTGGCATGTTTCTACCGGGAACTAAGCACCTTGCAAAGTTTCTTAGATATTCATATCGAGGGTTTATATGCGTGGTTATAGTTATTTTGAGTTACGTTACTGTTTTGAGTTATTTAATGGAAGTTTAAATAAATGACGTTTATAATTATGTATAAGTAAAATTGATAATGGAAATTAGTGGAAAAGCTATATCGGAAAAAATCTTTGATGTAGCAATCATAGGTGGAGGAGGCTCTGGTCTGAGAGCTTCTCTAGAAATTTCAAAATCAGGTTTAGATGTAGCAGTTGTCTCTAAAGTGTTCCCTACCAGATCGCATACTGTCGCAGCACAAGGAGGTATTACTTGTGCTATTGCAAGTGCTGATCCTAACGATGATTGGAGATGGCATATGTTTGATACTGTCAAAGGCTCTGACTATATTGGGGATCAAAATGCAATTGAATATATGTGTTCTGAGGGCCCAGATGCAATTTTCGAATTAGAACATATGGGATTGCCTTTTTCTCGTTTTGAAAATGGCCGCATATACCAAAGACCATTTGGAGGTCAATCAAAAGAGTTTGGAGAAGGAGGGCAAGCAGCAAGAACCTGCGCTGCCGCTGATAGAACTGGCCATGCTCTTCTACATACTCTTTACCAGGCTAATCTAAAAGCAGGCACTAAATTTTTAAACGAGTGGTTTGCTATTGACTTAATAAAAAATGATGAAGGCGCTATTAGGGGTTTAAGTTGTTTCGATATGGAAACTGGAGAGGTTTCTGTAATAAGGTGTAACGCAGTTGTGCTTGCTACTGGTGGAGCTGGACAAGTATATGAACAAAATACGACTTCTCTTATTTGTACTGGAGATGGTTTAGGGATGGTTCTTAGACAAGGATATCCTCTGCAGGACATGGAAATGTGGCAATTTCATCCAACCGGATTATATGGAAATGGATCTCTTATGACTGAAGGCTGTAGAGGCGAGGGCGGATACCTAATAAATTCAGAAGGTGAGAGATTTATGCCCAACTATGCACCAAAAGCAAAAGATTTAGCTTCTAGAGATGTTGTATCAAGGTGTATAGTGCAGGAAATTTTAGCTGGAAGAGGGTGTGGTGAGCATAAAGATCATGTACTACTCAAGATAGATCATTTGGGTGAAGACGCAATCATGAAAAAACTCCCAGAAATACGTGAAATTTCAATGACTTTTGCAGATGTAGATCCAATTAAAGCACCAATACCTGTTGTTCCAACCTGTCATTATATGATGGGAGGAATACCTACTAACGTGCACGGCCAAGTAATTACTACGGAAAATGGCAAAGATTCAGTTATAGACGGACTGTATTCAATTGGTGAAGCTGCTAACGTATCTGTACATGGAGCGAATAGGCTTGGTGGTAATTCATTATTAGATTTAGTTGTTTTTGGAAGAGCAGCAGGTAGACATATTAATGAAAACGCTAAAGAATCAAGCTCGTTGGATATTTCAAAATCTAATATCGAAGAGTCATTAGATATGTTTAATAAAATCCAGAATACAAAACAAGGTGAAACAGTGTTTAATCTCAGATCTGAGATGCAAAATGTGATGCAAAATTACTTTGGTGTATATAGGAATGAAGAACTTATGAAAGAAGGCATTTCAAAACTTGAAGAAATTACTGAGAGAACAAAAAAGATTCATTTAATGGATAAATCAAATCAATTTAATTCGGAGAGAGTAGAGGTTTTAGAATATTTAAATTTATTAGACATTGCTAATGCTACTGCTTACTCTGCAATGGAAAGAAAAGAGAGCAGGGGCGCTCATGCAAGAGAGGACTATCCAGAAAGAGATGACCAAAACTGGTTATGCCATTCATTATTCTTTAAAGATAAAAAAATTGTTAAAAAAAGAGAAGTAAATTTATCTCCAAAAACTGTTGACGCATTTAAGCCAAAGGCAAGGGTATATTAATGTCAGAAAAATTTCTATTGAGTCTTTATAGGTTCGATCCTGAAAAAGACGTAAGACCTTATATGTCTGACTACGAAATCTTTTATCCTGAGACCGGAAATATGATGGTGATTGATGCAATTAGACAAGCACAAGAAAAAGACTCGACGGTAACATTCAGAAGATCTTGTGCTCAGGGTGTCTGTGGATCAGATGGGGTAAATATGAATGGTCAAAATGGATTAGCATGCATTACTCCGGTAGTCGATGTTATCACAAGAGACAAGCTTGAAGTAAGGCCACTGCCAGGCTTGCCAGTTATTAAGGATTTAATAGTTGATATGAAACCATTTTATGAACAATATGAAAAAATTAAACCATTCTTAGATAATGAAGAAGAAGTGACTACTGGACATGAACGTTTACAAACTCCAGAGGATAGAGATAAATTAGATGGTCTTTATGAGTGTGTTCTGTGTGCATGCTGTTCAACTAGTTGCCCTTCATTTTGGTGGAATCCTGAAAAATTTGTAGGCCCAGCTGCGTTATTGCAAGCTTATAGGTTTATTGCAGATACAAGAGATAAACAGAAAAAAGCAAGGCTAAAAAAACTTAATGATGCTTTTAGTGTTTATAGATGTCATGGGATAATGAATTGTACTTCAGTTTGTCCAAAAGGATTGAATCCTTCCAAGGCAATCAATGAAATTAAGAAGGAGTTAAGAAGAATAGGATAGTGACAAAATCAATAGAGGAGAGGTTTGAAGAAAGTTTCAAGTATGGGGGAAATTCACAGTATCTTGATCATCTTTACGAACAATACTTAAAAGATCCATCAAAAATAAAACCTAAATGGAAAAATTACTTTGACTCTATTCAAAACGGTCAAACAGATCAGAGTCATAAACAAATAATCGCACAATTCAAAAACAAAAAGCCAGAAACAAAAAAACTATTATTTTCAACTGAAAGTACAAATTCATCTGATGTTCAAAACTTAATAAATGCATATAGAAGAAGAGGCCATCAAGTTGCAAAAATTGACCCACTCCATCTTAGAAAAGAAATTAATATCCCCGAACTAGAGCTTGGGTTCCACGGTCTATCATCAAATGATTTTGAAAGAGAATTTTCAATCTCGAACTTTCAAGACTCCAAAAAATTAAAACTTTCTGAAATTCTAAAATCAATCAAAGAAACCTATACATCAAGCATTGGCTACGAATTTATGCATATTATGAACAGTGAAATTAGAACTTGGTTTTTAGAAAAAATTGAGGGCAAATCTGCACCTTATGATTTCAATAATGAAGAGAAACAGCACATATTAAAGAGATTAGTTGATTCTGAAGGCTTGGAAAAATTTTTAGCATCTAAATATCCAGGAGCCAAAAGATTTGGTCTTGAGGGAGGTGAATCGCTAGTGCCACTGCTTGACACAATTATTGAAGATTTTGGTTCAAAGGGAGCTAAAGAACTAGTCTTAGGGATGTCTCATAGAGGTAGGCTTAATGTACTTATAAATGTAATGGGAAAAAAACCAAGCGAACTTTTCACCGAGTTTGCTGAAGATTTTGAGGAAGATGTTGAGCATACTGGAGATGTTAAATATCATCTGGGCTTTTCTTCAAATATATTAACCAGTGGTGGTGAAGTTCACCTTGCTCTAGGCTCAAATCCGTCTCACTTAGAAATAGTTAATCCTGTTATTTTAGGATCCGTAAAAGCAAGACAAGACAGAAGACAAGACAAAGAGTATAAGAAAGTAATACCAATTCTCATGCATGGAGATGCTTCTTTTTCTGCACAGGGAATTGTAATGGAAATTTTACAGTTATCTCAAACACGTGCTTATGGTGTTGGAGGCACAGTTCATATCGTCGTCAATAATCAGATAGGATTCACAACAAGCCTTAAGGAGGATGCAAGATCCACTGAATACTGCACTGATGTTGCAAAAATGATAGAGGCTCCAATAATTCATGTAAATGGTGACGATCCTGAAGCTTGCGTTATGGCAGCTAAATTAGCAGTTGAATATAGAGATGAATTTAATAGAGATATAATTCTTGACTTTGTTTGTTACAGAAGAAGAGGTCACAATGAGACAGATGAGCCTTTTGCAACTCAGCCATTAATGTATGGTGAAATTAAAGCTAAAAATACTGTTACGGAATTGTATTACGATAAATTAAGTTCTTCAGGCTGCGTTGAACAAGATCAATATGAAAAATTCAAAAAAGACTACAGAACAAATATGGAGAAAGGAGAAATGGTGGCTGAATCAATGGCAACAGATCCAGACCATGAGT
>NZKB01000016.1 GCA_002692425.1 Gammaproteobacteria bacterium | reverse complement strand
TTCTTTTCATGAAGCTGTCCCTGGTCATCACTTACAGATAGCTTTAAATCAAGAGAATCAAAATCAAACTCTTTGGAACAAATTTGGATATAGAACTTCAGCTTTTTCAGAAGGATGGGCATTATATGCTGAGAGATTAGCAGTTGAGGCTGGATTAATTAAGGATCCATATGAAATGATCGGTTCACTACAATCTGAGCTCTTTAGAGCAGCACGTTTAGTTGTTGATACTGGCCTTCATTCAAAAGAATGGACTAGAGAAGAAGCTATTGTTTACATGATGGATAATGCCGGTGAAGTTAGAAGTGAATCTGAATCAGAGATTGAAAGATATATTGTTTGGCCTGCTCAAGCCACCTCTTATATGATTGGCAGAATTAAGATTATGGAATTAAGAGAAAGAGCTAAAACAGAACTAGGAAATAGATTCGATATTAAAGATTTTCATTCAGTCGTTTTAATGAATGGAATATTGCCTCTAACAGTACTAGAGGCTCTCGTTGACCAGTACATTAAAGAAAATAGTTAATCTGCTAGAACAGAAGTCTCAATTTCTTCAAGAATTTTTGGATTTTCTTTTAAGAACTCGGAAGTTTTAGCAATACCTTGGCCAATTTTATCGCCTTTATAGCTGTACCAAGCTCCTGCTTTTTCTATAATTCCTTTTTTCACAGCAAACTCGATTATCTCAGCATTCTTGTTAATGCCTTTGCCATAAAGAATCTGAAATTCTACCACTTTGAATGGAGGTGCCATCTTATTTTTGACGACTTTTACCCTTGTTTCATTCCCCACTACTTCGTCTCCATCTTTTATTGCTCCGATTCGTCTAATGTCTAATCTTACACTTGAGTAAAATTTAAGCGCATTACCACCTGTAGTAGTTTCTGGGCTTCCAAACATTACACCAATTTTCATCCTAATCTGGTTAATAAAAATAACTAAAGTATTTGATTTTTGGATACTGCCTGTAATCTTTCTGAGGGCTTGAGACATTAACCTTGCTTGGAGACCGACATGTGAATCCCCCATATCGCCCTCTAACTCTGCCCTAGGAACTAATGCAGCTACACTGTCGATTACAATAACATCTAAACTGCCACTTTTGACTAACATGTCAGTCACTTCAAGTGCTTGTTCTCCTGTATCAGGTTGAGATAAAAGCAATTCATCAATATCTACCCCAAGAGCTTTTGCATATTCTGGATCAAGTGCATGTTCTGCATCAATAAAAGCAGCACTTCCTCCTGCTTTTTGGCATTCTGCAATAATTTGAAGTGTTAGGGTTGTTTTACCTGAAGATTCAGGACCGTATATCTCAACCACTCTTCCTTTTGGAAGGCCGCCTATGCCCAAAGCTTTATCTAGGCCAAAAGAGCCAGTTTGAATAGAAGGAACTTCCACAGTTTCTCTAGTACCTAATTTCATAATTGTTCCTTGACCAAATTGACTTTCAATTTGTTTTAAAGCTGTATCGAGAGATTGTTTTTTTGTATCTGCCATTTTAAATCCTATGGTGTATATATATACAGTATTAGATCATATAAATTTTATATAGTCTAGACATTTATAAATTTTTTAACTTTTAATAATTAATTGCAACCATATTTATTAAAGTAGAATACTTTTATGGCTTTTATAGTTACTGAATCATGCATTGAATGCAAACATACAGATTGTGTCGAAGTTTGTCCTGTTGATTGTTTTTATGAGGGGGAGAATTTTCTTGTTATCAATCCTGATGAATGTATTGACTGTGGTTTGTGTGAGCCCGAGTGTCCAGTGGATGCTATTTTTTCTGAGGATGAACTGCCGCCTGATCAAATTCCTTTTATAGAAATAAATGAAAAATTTTCACAAGAATGGCCAAATATTTCAGAAAAAAAAGAAGCATTACCAGAAGCTGAAAAGTTTGCAAGCCAAAAAGAAAAATTCAATATGCTGAAAGGAATTTAAAATAAGTGCTGCCAAACAGCAGGAACTGACCCTGATATCAGTCCAGAGAAAAATACTTTAGTCTTAACTTCATTAGCTTTAATACTCTTTATTATTTGAGCTGGAAGAATAAGGAAAGATATAACCATTCCAGCTATAAAGGGCACTAAAAATATCACATCAATATCTTTTATTGCTGTAGTTATATTTCCATATACGCCAAGAATTACCAGAACTAAAGAACCTGAGATGCCAGGTAAAAGAAATGCAGTAAAAGCCAAAAGACCTGCCAAGATAAGTAGAAATAGGTTGTTAAAATCTAATTCCACTAACGAAAACGAAATGACTATTGCTACTATTAAGCCTAAAATAAAGTCAAAGATATATTTGAAAGAGTCACTTAAAGATTGATCGAAGACACAATTCTTAATAACCGCAATTAGCATAACTGCCGAAAGAATAAGCTTAAGTTCATAAAGATAATTATTCCTAAAATAATCTATTGCAAAAGCTGATAAATACACTGAAATTATCATTCCCAACAACAAAGGAGTTATAAAACTAAAATTAATCTCTTGAGAAAAATACTTTAAATTAGGTTTAAATTTAAAAGGACTAAATACGTGTAGAAAAGATACAAATTCTTTATAAACATTGAACAAACCTGCAACTGTTGCACCAGAAATACCTGGTGTAATCTCGGCTATCCCCATGCAAAATCCCGCTAAGAATTTATGAGAAACTTTAGACATTAGGCAATTTGCCTTTCACTTTTTCTAGATTTGTCATATCCCAAAAAAGTGGAGTTACAGATATGTTTTTATTCATGATTGCTTCGAAATCTGTTCCGGTTAAGTCACCATCTGGATCACCAGATTTTCCAATCTTATAACTTACCTTCTTATCATCTCCATCAAATTCAGGAGCCAATGGTACTCCTCTATTGCCAAGGCGTGTAAATGTGAAGCCCTTAAGTTCATTAAAAGTTAAATTTGGAATGTTTACATTGAAGACTAACCCAGTATGGCCATTTTCAGCGTAATTATCTGAAACATAATTAAGCATAAGTTCAGTTGCTAAGACCGCTGATTGAAAATGCTCAAAAGATCTACCAGAAATTGAAGTTGCAATAGGTGGATATTTCAACTTTCTTCCTGTAAAAGCTGCTCCCAAAGTTCCAGAGTGAATCACATCATCACCCATGTTAGCTCCTTTGTTAATGCCTGAAATGATAATATCTGGGACATCTTTCATTATTGCCATTAGGCCCATGAAAACGCAATCTGCCGGAGTACCGTCAACTGCATAAACATCATCTTCTTGCTTTTCAATTTGAACTGAAGTCCTTAAAGTAATAGCTGCACCCTGCCCACTTTTATCCTTTTTTGGTGCAATTAAAGTAACTTCATGGTTTTCTTGTAACCTTTCAAACAATGCCCTTGTGATCTTTGACTCGATTCCGTCGTCATTAGTGAGTAAAATTTTCATTTCTTTAATTTAGCCATTACAAAACAAGCAGCTCCTTCATTATTGCCAATAAAGCCCATCTTTTCAGAAGTCTTTGCTTTAAAACCAATATTTGACTCTTTTAACCCTGTTATATTTTTTAGACTAGCTATAATTTTTTCTCTGAAAGTATTTAACTTAGGCTCTTCCAGTATTACGATTATATCAACCTGACTAAGTGAATACCCTTTTTCTTGAATCATTTCATTGGTTAATTTATATAAATATTTACCTTCACTATCTTTCCATTTATCTGTATTTGGAAAATGTGTGCCTATATCACCAAGACCGAGCGACCCAAGCATTGAATCAACTAAGGCATGTAAAACAATATCACCGTCTGAATGAGCATCAAATTTATATTCACATGGAATCTTGCAACCACCGATCATTAGACCATCACCGGGCATAAATCTATGGCTATCGAAGCCATTACCTATTTTTTCATCGAACAAGTCTTCTTGTACTGTTATCTTTATATTTGATCTTTGACCAGGAAGAAATCTAATTTTTCCTCCAGTTTTTTCTATTGCCTCTGATTCATCTCCAGGATAATAATTATCCTTTAAACAAAAATTGATTGCTTCTTTTAGAACATCTGAAAGACATATTTGAGGTGTCTGAGCTAAGTAGTATTTATTCCTATCAACACTTTTTTTGATTGAAAAAGTATCAGGGTCAATCTTTTTCAATGCTTCATAAATTGGAATTCCATAAATAAGTGCATCATCCGTTTTCTCATCAAAGTTTTTTACAAGATTTTTAATCATGTCAGTGCTTATGAAGGGCCTGACCGCATCATGTACAACTACTAGACTATTTTCTCTGACGGTTTCTAAAGCGTTTAGAACAGACTCAGCCCTAGTTTTACCTCCCAAAACACTCATAACTTTTTTATTTATAGCAATTTCCAAATTTGAGAAAATTTTATCTTGCTCTCCAACTGGAACAATAATCTTTTCAATCTCATCAATTTTCAAAAACTGATTTATGGTTTTTTCAATTATTAGTTCTTCATTAATATTGAAATATTGTTTAGGGAGAGTTGTATCAAAGCGTGTTCCAGAACCTGCAGATGGAATTATTGCATATACTTTTTTACTCTGGTTGTTCATCAATATATTCTTCACCCTCTTTTATTAAGCCTAAATTTTCTCTTGCTATATGCTCTACATACTCATCATTATTTTTAAGCAATATTATTTCCTCTTTAAGCGCTTCATTTTCCTCTACAATGTTTGCCAGTTCATCCTCTTTTCCATCAATCAGTGTTTCTAATTTTCTATTCTCTTGTAAACTGAATTGGCCAAAAAAAATATCTCCTAATAAACTCGTCAAAACGACTATTAACAATGTTAGGGCCAAATATCTAAAAAATTTTTTAGCAGTATTCATGGGTATAACTCATCTTCAATGAGAAGAAGACGATTATATTTGGCTGTTCTATCTGACCTGGCAGGTGCACCAGTTTTAATTTGACCAGCATCAACAGCTACAGCTAAATCTGCAATAAAACTATCTTCAGTCTCACCAGATCTATGAGAAATTACAGTCTTGTAGCCGTGATTTTTGGCAAGACTGATTGCTTGCATTGTTTCTGTTAATGTTCCAACTTGATTCAATTTAATCAATATAGAATTCGCAACGTTGCTTTGTATCCCTTTTTTAAGTATTTTTTCTTTAGTGACAAATATGTCATCCCCCACTATCTGGAGGTCACCATTGTTTTTTGTGAAAGCTTTCCATGCATTCCAGTCTGCTTCGTCAAATGGGTCTTCGATTGACTTAATTTCATATTTATCGACAAGTGACTGCATGTAACCAATCATCTCTTCTGAAGAAAAGTTTTTGTTTTCTCCTGTTAATTTATAATACCCTTCAGTGAAAAGTTCGGATGCTGCGCAATCAAGTGCAATTGAAATATCATGCAGATAAGACATGCCAGCTCTTTCAATAGATAGAATAATCAAATCTAGAACTTCCTCTGATGTTTTCAGATTTGGAGCAAAGCCCCCTTCATCACCTACTGAAATACTCAGACCTTTCTCTTTTAAAATATCTTTTAAATGTGTATAAACTTCCACAGATTTCATTAATCCATCTTTGAAATTAAATTTTTTTGACGGAATGATCATGAACTCTTGAATATCAACAATATTATTTGCATGACACCCACCATTCATTATGTTGAGCATAGGAACTGGTAGTGACATTGCAGAGTTCTTGTTAGATATACCTTTATACACAATGTTTAGATATTCATATAAAGATGTGTTCATTGAATTAGATGCTGCTCTTGCACAAGCTAGTGAAACAGATAAGATTGCATTTGCTCCAAGTTTGGATTTATTTTCAGTTGCATCGAGCTCAATAAGTTTTTTATCTATCGTCAGTTGATCTTCTGGAGAGACATCTCTTAAAATTTTTAATGCTGACTCTGCATTTTTGACTGCATCTAATACTCCAAGACCACCATATCTTGCATTATTTTTGTCCCTTAATTCAAGTGCTTCAAGCTGACCTGTAGATGCACCACTAGGGACCATTGCTTGGCCAATACTGCCATCATCTAGATATACACTAGTACATATTGTGGGTCTTGCTCTTGAATCTAAAATTTCAATAGATTTGATTTTTGATATTTTCATTTATTACTTTTTACAAACTCATCGAATGCAATAATTTTTTCCATGAATATGTCTAAGTCGGATAATTTTAGTGCACATGGCCCATCACATTTCGCTTGAGTTGGATCAGGATGAGTCTCGAGGAAAAGACCAGCTATAGTTTGAGAAATTCCAGCTTTTGCCAACTCAAAAACATATTGGCCACGCCCACCAGTGCTTTTTTCTAACATTCCTGGTTGTTGCAGAGAGTGAGTAACATCGAAGAATACAGGATTTCCATGCTCTTTTAAAATTTGAAAATTTAATGTGTCAACAACTAAATTGTTATACCCAAAAATATTTCCTCTTTCACACAGTATTATATTTTCATTTCCAGCCGTACTGCATTTCTTAACTGCATGAAACATCTCTTTTGCTGAAGAAAATTGCGGTTTTTTTATGTTGATCACTTTTTTAGTTTTGGCTGCAGCAACAACTAAATCCGTCTGTCTACATAAAAATGCAGGAATCTGAATAACCTCACAAACCTCAGAAACTGGTAAGGCCTGATTTGGCTCGTGAATATCTGTAATTACTGGTAAATCAAACTCATTTTTAATTCTTTCTAAACTTTTTAGACCTTCATCTAATCCAGGACCTCTAAAAGAGTCTAATGAAGATCTATTTGCTTTATCAAACGATGCTTTGAAAACATAATTAAAGCCTAATTTTTCTGATAATGTTTTAAATTTTTCTGCTACGGAGAGCAATAAATCGTCAGATTCAATTACATTCACACCTCCAAAAACTGTTAGTTTATTTTCATTAGATACTTCCCTACCATTTATCTTCATTTTTTTACCCTCTTAAGTTCTGCAGCTTTTATAAAATCATTAAAAAGAGGATGTCCTTTCTTTGGTTTTGATGTAAATTCTGGATGGAATTGACATGCAACAAACCAAGGATGATTTTTCAGCTCAATCATTTCAACAAGGTTATGCATCTCTGATCTAGCAGAGACAACCAAACCATGATTCTCTAACTTTGGCACATAACTTGGATTTACTTCATACCTATGTCTGTGTCTTTCAAAAATTGAACTTTTCTTATAGAGGCTTCTCGCTAATGTTCCATTTTTAAGAAAAGCAGCTTGAGCTCCAAGCCTCATAGTTCCACCCTTATCGGATTTATGATTTCTCTTCTCAATAGTACCATCTTCATTTTTCCATTCTGTGACAAGTGAGATTACATTATTTTTAACTCTTTTTTTGAATTCTGTACTGTTAGCATCTTTTAATTTTAATAAGCTTCTTGTCATTTCAATAATTGCAATTTGCAAGCCTAGACAAATCCCAAAATATGGCGTTTTTGATTCTCTAGCATATTTTGCAGCCAAGACCATTCCTTCTATTCCCCTATTACCAAAACCTCCTGGTACAAGAATTGCATCTGAGCTTTTCAGACTCTTTTTATAATTCTTAGTGTCAAGTTTTTCAGAATTAACAAAATTTATTGATACTTTTGTGTCATTATGAATTCCGGCATGATCTAAAGCTTCAATTAAAGAAAAATATGCATCTTTCAAGTCCACATACTTTCCAACAAAAGAAATATTTACTTCCTTAGTAGGTTGAAGTTTTCTCTTAACAACTTTTTTCCATTCTTTTAGGTTAGGAGGATTATTCTCCAAATGAAGTTTATCAGTAAGTATTTCGTCTAATCCCTCTTTTGCCAGAAAAACAGGCACCTCATATATGGTCTCCATGTTAGGCAAAGATATTACTGTTCCCTTTGGCATTGAACAAAACAAACCAATTTTATCTTTACTCTCTGTTGTGAGTTCAAATTCAGATCTGCAAATCAGAATATCTGGCTGAACTCCTAAGCTTCTGAATTCTTTTACAGAGTGTTGCGTAGGTTTTGTTTTTAGTTCGCCTGCGTTTGAAAGATATGGAACAAGTGTCAAGTGAAGATATGCTGTTTGATAATTTTTCAGTTCAAGACCTAATTGTCTTATTGCTTCGATGAAAGACTGACTTTCTATATCACCAACTGTTCCGCCTATCTCAATGATGGCGATATCATAATCTTTTGATGCCTCAATAATTCTTCTTTTTATTTCATCTGTGATGTGTGGGATAATTTGAACAGTTTTCCCTAAATATTCACCTTTTCTTTCCTTCTTTAATACTGAATAATAAATTTTTCCTGCTGTGAAATTATTTTTTTTGGTGCAAGTGTTATTTATGAATCTTTCATAATGACCAAGATCTAGATCAGTCTCTGTCCCGTCTTCAAGAACAAATACCTCTCCATGTTGAAAAGGACTCATAGTTCCAGGATCGACATTAAAGTAAGGATCGAGTTTTATCACTGCTACCTTATAACCTTTTGATTCTAATATTGAGCCTATAGATGCAGAAGCGATTCCTTTCCCTAGAGATGAAACAACACCTCCCGTGACGAAAATAAACCTCGTGTCTTTAAGCAAAATAAAATCCTTAAGCTATTCTAAATAATTTTTTGTGACTCTACTCGAGATATTAGTTAATAAGTTATAAGAAATTGTATTAAATTCTTCAGAAACCTTTGAAAGATCAGAATCAAAGTCCCAAAGTTTAACCGTGTCACCAATTTTGATAGAGCTATCTTGCTCAAAATTTATTAAAGTTAAATCCATATTAAGCTTACCAGCAGTTTTGAACTTCTTTCCATTAACGCTTACAGTGATAGGTTTCTTAAAGTATGGAAGCCCATCCGCATAGCCAATTGGCACAGAGCCAATGATACAACCTTCTCTAGCTGTCCATGATCCATCATATCCAACTTTATCTCCAGCTTTAATATTTCTTAAAGAAATAATTTGAGATGTTAATGAAGATACATTCTTTGTACCAAATTCATTGTATTTTCCACCATATATAGCCATTCCTGGTCGAACAATATCATGTTCTGCCTCAGGCATATTAAAGACAGCACCTGAATTAGATAAACTTTTTTTACAAGAAATTCCATCTACCAAATTATTGAATTTTTTTATCTGACTTAGTGTATGAGAGTCATCTTTAACGCTAGATGCAGAGAGATGCGACATTAAGACAATTTCGCTTACATTAAGCGATTTAACCTTTTTAAATAATTCCTCAAAATCATCAAGGTTTATACCTAATCGATTCATGCCCGTATTAATTTTTAACCAAATCCTTGAGTTGGATAAATTGTATTTTTCAATCTCATCAAGCTGCCAGCTGGAATGAATAACAAAATCCAATTTATGTTTTTCAATCAATTCATAGTCATCAAGCTGATGAACGCCTTGCAATAAAAGAATCGGTTTTGTGGTAAGTTTTCTGACTTCTTCAGCTTCAGTTAAAGTTATTACTGAAAATGACTCGACGTCATCTTCTATCGTCTCTAAAACTTTAGACATATTTAATCCATAGCTGTTAGCTTTTACTACAGCTTGAATGTCAACATCTGTAAATTTCTTTATTAGATTTATATTGTGTTTGAGATTTGATAGTTTAATCTTCAGTTCGGTCTTGCGCATAACTATTCATTATTTCAGGAGCAAGATCACCAAACCTAGTAAGTTCATCTCTAAATGATAATAGAACCCTATTTGTTGGTCCGTTTCTATGTTTCACTAAGTTTAGTTCAGCTACGGATTTATATTCTTCATTTTTGTTATAAATCCAGTCTCTATATAGCATAAAAATTAAATCTGCATCTTGCTCAATAGCACCAGAATCACGCAAATCTGACATTTGAGGGCGTTTATTGGGTCTTTGCTCAACTCCTCTATTTAACTGCGATAATACAATAACAGGAGCTTTTACTTCTTTTGCTAAACCCTTGAGAGCTCGAGATATATCAGATAATTCATTAACCCTGTTTTCTGTTCTGCCAGGCATTTGCATAAGCTGAATATAATCAATTACTACAAGACTCAAGCCACCATTATCTCTATACTGTTTGGCTAATCTTCTCGATTTTGCTCTGATTTCAACTGGCGAAATGTTAGCAGTATCATCAATATAAATGTCTAATTCTTTAAGTTTTGCTGACTGCTTAGCTATTTTTTCCCATTGTCTATCAGTTAAATTTGCAGACTTAACATTTGATTGAGATATTCCTGCCATGGATGCCATCATTCTTGCTGTTAGTGATTGTGATGACATCTCCAAACTAAAAACAGCAACACACCCATCTTCATTCTTTGCAACATTCTCTGCAATATTCATTGCCAGTGAGGTTTTCCCCATACTAGGTCTGCCAGCAATTACTATTAAATCCTCGTCCTGAAGTCCTTGGGTAATTCCATCTACTGCTTTAAAACCGGAAGATAAGCCTATAAGTTCGCCTTGTTTTTTCGAAAGTTCGTCAAGTCGATCTAAAGTTTTCCCGACGTACTCATCAATTTTCTTCAAAGAATCTGTTTTTGATCTATTTTCAGAAAGTTCAAAGATTTTAGTTTCAGCATCGTTTAAGAGATCATCGCTGGTTTTTCCTTTAGGGTCTTTAGCAGTAATCAATAATTCATTTAAAACTTTTCTAAGATTCCTATCGACAGATTGTTCTTTAACAGAGTTTGCGTAACTATCTACATTAAAAGCTGTAATTGGAACAGTTTGCAATTCCTTTAGATAATCAACACCACCAACTCTTTGAAGAGAATTTTTTCTATCTAAAAGTTTTGAGACAGTTATATGATCAGTAGCTTTGCCTTGATCAGCTAATTCTTTAATACACTCATAAATTTCTCTGTGGACATCAGATTCAAAATCACCTGAGGTGATCAATGCATCAACTTCTGGATACTTCTCAACTGATAGTAGCAGAGAGCCTAAAACTGCCTGCTCTAATTCTGTGTTACTTGGCATTACGTTGCTTTTACTTCTATAGATATAGATTTAACTATTTCTGGATGAAGTTCAACGTTTACAGTAAATTCTCCGACCTCTTTTATTGGTCCAGCCAATAAAATAATTGATGCTTTAGTCACGAAATCATGACCTTCTGCATGCAATGCCTCTAAAACTTCCGTGACACCAACAGAACCAAATAAAGCACCACTCTCTTGAGCGTTGGCTGATATAGTTAATTTTAAATCTTTTAGGTGAAGCGCATTTGCCTCAGCTAATGATAATTCATCTTTTGCTTTTTTTAGATACTCTTCTTTTTTTTCTTCGAAATCCTTAATGTAATCATCTGTAGCAGGAAGTGCTTTGTGATATGGTAATAAAAAATTACGAGCAAATCCCGATTTAACATCTACGATGTCACCAATGTTACCTAAGTTTTTAATCTTAGTTACTAAGACTACCTTCATTTATTTTCTTCAATTTTGTGTTTATCAGTAAAAGGCAATAGACCGAGCAAACGTGCTTTTTTAACTGCTTTAGTGAGTTTTCTTTGTTCTTTTGCATTTAACCTTGTGTATCTTGAGGAAAGAATTTTTCCATTTTCTGAAATAAATCCTTTTAACGTGTCAGGATCTCTGTAGTCAATATGTATTTTTTTTTCTTCAGTCATTATGAGGTAAGCTTTACAGTTAAGTGTCGAAAAACATTTTGATCAAATCTAAATTTTTCTTCCAATAAACCAAGAGTTTCAGGCTCTACATTTACGTCTAGATGAACATAATTTGCATAATTCATATTATTTATTGGGTATGCTAATTGTCTTTTGCCTAAGAGCTTTGTATCTAACAAATCACCTTTATTTTCAGAAATAAGTTTTTTCAAACTGTCAATGAAATCATCAACATCATCCATGGTATTTGGGTTTAGTAGAAGCATTAATTCGTATTTTTGCATTACAATTCTGTTCTAATCCATTCAAGCACTCGGGCTATGATACCCTTGGATTGATTAAAGGTAAACTCTTTATCCTGTTCTAAAGCATAAAATTTAGTCATACCTAAAATTGCACTATTTTCAGGCTTCATTAGATTATCTGATTTTTCCGGTAAATTGTATTTAGGGAATCCAATTTTAAAGTTTAGATTGGTTAATTTTTGCCCAAGTTTTTCCATGCCTTCCATATTTGCAGAGCCTCCAGTGATAATTATTCCAGAAGGAATATAATTTAGAAGATTATTCTCCTCTAAAGTATTTATAGAGTGTCTAAGAATTTTTGACATTGAATTTTCAATTGTTTCTGCAAGAGCTTTTCGAGAAATAGATTTTCTCCCATGCTTAAGTGATATCTTTATCATTTCTTCACTAATGTAATCTGAAAAAGCACATCCGTATTTTTTTTTAATAGCTTCTGCGTCTCTCGACTGAATATTTAACGCAGACGCTATCGTCTCAGTTATATAATCCCCTGCGTATGGCAAAACTTTTGAGTAAGTAATTGATCCGTTTTGATAAACAGAAATATCTGTAGTCCCCGCACCAATATCTAATACACAAACGCCTTGTTTCTTTTGATAATCAGTCAAAACACTATGAGCTACTCCCAATTGACTGTAGAAATATTTCCTTATTCCAATGCCAGATGAGCTTACTTTTATACATTTCTTTATATTATTTTTTGTATTTTTGGAACAATGTATTAAATGAGACTTGGCTTCTAATTTAATTCCATTCATGCCTAGCGGATTGCTAATATCTCCTTCACCGTCTATCAAGTAACTGTTTGGCATTGCATACAACAAGGTTTTATCGCTAGGAATCTTCATTGTTGAAGACATATTTAATGCATTCTCAATATCTCTTGCCGAAACCTCTTTTTCCGTTATTGCTGCTTGGCCAATTGAATTTGTGCTTGATACTTCTTCTCCTGAGATAGAAACTAAGACTTCTTTTATCTTGGAACCAGATTGTTTCTCAATATCGGATAAACATTGTGAAATTGAAGAAGCAGTAGCAGAGATATTTATTATTGAACCTTTTTTAACACCTGAGGTCTCAATACTTGAGAAAGCATTAATTTTAGAATTTGACAGATCTTCAATTAGTAGTCCACTTACTTTTGAGGTTCCTAAGTCCAAAAAACATACCATTAGATTAGATCTTTAATACATATCCCTGTTGGTATCTTAAGTCTAGATTGATCATGTTTGAATTACTTTCCATTAAATTATTAGTAATTTTATTTAGTAATTTCACTCTTTCACCAATATCAACTTTACCTAATTTGACAATTGCTTTATCAGTAATAATTTGCCAGCCAGAAAGATTTGAATAATTTAGGCTTTTTAGATTTATGAGTTCTTTTTTTATCAACAGTGCTTGATTTATTATTTCATCCTTTAAATCATCTTTTTTAATATGCAAAGTGGGCAAGTTGAATTTATGAGGTATGAAAAATTGGTTGAAATTCTGATCGTAATAAATATTATTTTTAATTTTAAAAATGGGCTTTCTTAAAGTGATTGAATACGTTGTTTTCTGATTGCTTGTAGTTTGTATAAAACTTTGCACCCAACCTTTATTTTTGACATAAGTTTCAAAATTTTTATCTTCATAAAGACTTGTCTTTAAGTCATTTTCACATGATTTACAGTTGGATGAGAGCATTAAATTTACTTTAATTTTTATGTAATTATCATTTGTAACATTCAGTAAGGTAATCAGTGAAAAAACCAATACTATCAGTAAAAAAATTTTATATTGAATCTTCAATTATATTTGTAATTAACTCCTGATAATTAATTCCTGATAATTTAGCAGCTAAAGGAAATAGGCTTTTTTCTGTAAACCCTGGAACCGTATTTATTTCTAAAACACCTAAATCTTTTCCGTCATAGACAAAGTCAACTCTTCCCCATGTTTGACAACCGTGTTTATAAAAAGCTTTTAGAGCTATTTTTTTTAATTCATCTTTTATTTTTTTATCAACTACTTCAACCTTTTTTGTCCCTTTGCTTATATATTTTGCTTCATAGTCATAAAATCCCTCAGTATCCTCTGCAATTATTTCAAGTGGTTGAAGGGCCTCTCCTTTGAGTATGCCAACAGTATACTCAGCTGAATTATAAGCCCTTTCAATTATTACATCCTCAGAGTATTTTCTTGCAGTAGTAATTGCTCCTTCTAAGTTGCTAATACTATCAACTTTAGAAACACCAAAACTTGACCCATTACTATTGGGCTTTACAAAAAAACTTTTATTTTTAGATAAAAATTGATCCTTAAGATTTAACTTTTGGTTTTTTTTAATAACTTGAAATTCTGGAGTTGGTATCTCATTCTCAACCATCAAGGTTTTTGAAGAAATTTTGTTCCAACATTTTCTTGTTGAGATTTCATCTGATCCTGTAAATTTAATCTTTCTTTTTTTTAATAATCTTTGTGTGGTGCCATCTTCACCATCTTTTCCATGAACAGCAATAAATATTAAAGTTTCTTTATCTATAGACTTAGAATCAAAATTTTTAATGTCTAGCATTGTTGCTGAAAATTTTGCTCGGTCAATATTTTCCATGATTCCTTCCGCACTTTGCTGAGATATCCCACTCTCAACAGAATCACCTCCATATAAAATAATTACTCTTCTCATTTGTACATGGCTTTTAAGGAATTTGATATGTCCACAATATTACCGGCACCTTGCGTAACTAAAATTTCATTATCCTTAATTTCAGATTCTAAAATCTTACAAATTTCTTTAAGGTTTTTAGCAAAAAAGGCATTTTTCTTTTTTTCAATTAGTGCGTTAACAAAATCATATGAGCTTATATTTTGTAAATTTTGCTCTCCTGCTGAATAAATATCAAGAATTATTATAGTGTCGACACCTCTTAAACACTCTACAAATTCTCTAAATAATAGTGTTGAACGAGAATATCTATGTGGTTGAAATACCATACATATTCTTTTAGAAGGATTAGTTGATCTTAATGCTTCAATAGTAGCTTTCAATTCCGTTGGATGATGTCCGTAATCATCAACAAGAATTGTAGATTTATCCTTAATTTTTATATTAGCTTTATATTCCAATCTTCTTGATACTCCACCAAAGTTTTTGAAAGATTCTTTTATAAATTTAATATTGATGCCTGCCTTCTGAGCAACTATAAAAGCTGCTGTTGCGTTTAAAGCGTTGTGTTTACCAGACAACGTTAATTCAAAAGTTATTTCTTTGCCTGTAGAGCCGCGAACTACTTTAAATTTTTGAAATGAGCTTTGTTGTTTAAAGTCTTTGATAAAATAATCAGCTTTTTTGTCAAATCCATAAGATATTTTTGGTCTTGATAAAGATTCAAATACTTTTTTTGATCTGTCTGAATCAATACACATTATTGCACTTCCATAAAAAGGCAAATTTTCTAGGAACTGTAGAAAGGTTGAGTCCAATTTTTCAAGATTATTGCCATAAAAATCAAGATGATCGTTATCAATGTTTGTAACGACGCTAATTTCAGGATTTAGATGCAAAAATGATGCGTCACTTTCGTCCGCTTCAACAATTAAATATTCCCCTGTTCCCAAAATACTTTTATTTTCTTGGCCTAAAATTTTCCCGCCGATGATGAATGTAGGGTCAAGCTTTGCTTTGACAAAAATATCGGCAATGAGACTTGTGGTAGTAGTTTTTCCGTGAGAACCTGCTACTGCAATACTTTGAAATCCTCTCATTAGGCTCGATAACATTTCTGCTCTTGGTATTAAAGTAATGTTTAAAGACTTGGCAGCTTTCATTTCAGGATTTGATTTATTTACCGCCGAGGAATATACAACAACGTCTGAATTCCTTACATTCTTTTCATTATGGCCGATAACAATTTTTGCGCCCAATGAAATCAATCTCATAGTATTTTTATTTTTAACAAGATCACTTCCACTTACGCTAAAGCCCTGCTTAATAAGCATCTCTGCAATGCCAACCATTCCTACGCCTCCAATTCCAATGAAGTGTATTTTTTTTATATTACTTAATTTCATTAACTATTTTTTCTGCAGATTCCAAGTGTATACTTTTAGCCATTTTTTTACTCAGTTGTTGAAAATTTTGTAGATTAAATTCGCTTATTTTTTGAGAGAAATCTTCCATCTTGAAATTTTTTTCATCTAATATAATTCCTCCACCATCAGCACATGCTAATTTGGCGTTCTTCATTTGATGATCATCTATAGAATTTGGTAAAGGAATAAATATAGCAGGCAGGCCGATGCTTTGAGCTTCGGCAACAGTTGATGCGCCAGCTCTGCAAATAATAAATTTTGATTTAGCCATAATTTCTGGCATGTTTTCAATGAAGTCTACATATTCGGTTTTCTCTGTTTGTTTGTTTTTATTAAATTCACCAGTCTGAAACAGTATTTTTTCATTTAAATCTAAATTATTTAATACCTCACTGAGTTGTTCATTAAAGAAAAGAGCTCCTTGGCTGCCTCCTAGGACAAGAATATGTTCTTTGATGGGGAAAGTATCATAACTTAATGTATTAAAAGCTGATCTAATTGGCTGTCCAAAGTTGTATTCTTTTTTTTCGTAAAGAGGGAATGTTGTGAATAATTTTTTTGCAAATACTAAACTTAGTTTATTGGCTGAGCCTAAAATTGAGTTCTGCTCATGAATGTAAATATCCTTAAAAAGAAAAATAGATGAAATTAAACCAATTATAGAAATATAGTTGCCCATCAAAAGAACACTTTGCGGTCTATGTTTAATTAGAAGAAAAATAGTAGCCAAAATACAGATTGAGAGATTAATAGGCCACATGAATTTTTCAAAAAGATTTTTACCTCTAAACCCTGAAATATTCAAATGACTGACTTGAAAGCCTGAATTTTTATAAATTTTTCTCTCTACCGCTCTATTTGAAGCAATAAAAATTACATTTTCTTTACCAAATTTTTTAGCTATGGATAATGCAGGGTATATGTGGCCTCCTGTTCCAGCTGCAAAAATTGCAATTTTCATTTTATTTTATTCCTGAACTCCCAACTTGCCCTTAGTGTGATTGCTAGAGCAATAAAATTCATGATAACACTACTTCTCCCATAGCTTATGAAAGGTAAAGTTAAGCCTTTTGTCGGGATTACACCAAGGTTTACGAAGATATTAAGTGAAGTTTGAATAAAGAATAATAATGCAAATGAAGTAATAATTAAGCTAATGAAGAAATAATTTTGATTTTTCGCATTTTCAGCAAGTTTAAACAGCCTCCATAAAATTACAAGATAACAAGTAAACAAGATAAGAAAGCCAATGGCTCCAGTTTCTTCCAAGTAAATTGAAAAAATAAAATCAGTGTGGGCTTCAGGAAGAAAAAAATATTTTTGTGTACTTTCCCCTATTCCAAGACCAGAAAAACCACCTTGAACGGAGGCAATTAGTGCATTAATGAGTTGATAGTCTGAGCCAGTCATATCATCCCAAGGATTTGCATAAGATAAAACTCTTTCCAGTCTTTCAGGATTAAAATAAATTGCAACAGATAGAAATATAAAGAAAATTACAGTCAAAATTGCAAGCTGTGAAATCTTTGCGCCCCCTATAAAAAGAATACATATTGCTATTGAAAACAATATTGCGGTATTTCCATAATCAGGCTCAAGAAATAAAAGCAAAGCAATCAATGTTGTGACAGCTATCGGCTTTATGAAACCTCTCCAACTAGTTTCAAGTTGATCTTTTCTTCTTAAACAATAACTACATAAGTATAAAGGAAGAAATATTTTAATAATTTCTGAAGGTTGTATATTTATTGGTCCAATCGCTAGCCACCTTCTTGCTCCATTTATTTCTTGACCCAAACCTGGTATTAAAACAAAGGCTAAAAGTATAGAACTTAATATAAGCAAAAAAAGTCCATTATCTTTATAAAAAGATATAGGAATGAAAAGAAAAATCGAACATGCAACAAGAGAAATTGATAAAGCAATTATTTGTCTTTGTAAGAAAAAGAATGGATTACCAAAATCTGCATTTGCAATTACATTTGAGGATGAATAGATAAAAATAAGGCTTATACCAGTGATAATTATGAATGGTACTAGCAAAGTTAGGTCAAATAAATTTTCTTTTTTATTAATCAAAATACTTTTCTTTTAAGTTATTAAAATGTTTGCCTCTCTCGATGAAATTCAGATAATCATTTCCACTGGGATTGCCAGGACTAAATAGAATATCTTTGTGTTTATCTTTTTGTAGGACTTCAAAAATTTCATCTAAACTTGAGTGTGTTGAAATATTTTTATGCTTACAAATATTTAGCAATTCATTACGATGCTTTCCATAAATAAATACTCTTTTAGGGCCCGTAATATCTAATTCCTCACATCCTTCTTTAGCTGGATTACCACACAAAATTAAGTCTCCCTTAAAATTTAGCTTATTTAAAGCGTATAGAAGAGATGCTGAATTTGTGGATTTAGAGTCATTAATTACTCCCTCTGAAATCTTTTGCAATCGAAAGGGAAGGTTGTATAAATTAACATCATTAGCATCTAAATTTGATTCAAGATCTGATGCAAAAGCTTTTGCTATTTCTTCATAATCATCCGATGTGCAGAAAATAGTTCTGCCTTTTTCAGAACATATTTTTAATTTTGCATTTTTGTAATTCTCAAAATTACCATGAAAATCTATATGGTCATTTTGAATATTTGTAATAATCGAAAAATCGAAATAATTTTTTTTCATCTTTTCTAACTGAAAACTAGATACTTCGATAACCGTATATTTATTTGTGTGGTTAATATTATTTAATAGAGGGTTGCCTATATTTCCAAGCGCAATTGAAGAGCTGACAGTGTTTAAAATTTGATTAAGATAATTAACAAATGTGCTTTTACCATTTGTTCCAGTAACTCCAATTTTTAAAGATTTATTATTTTGGAAAAATAGATCTAAATCTGTTGTGTAATTCAGCTTTGCAAGATTTGAAGTTGAAAAATATTTTTTTAATTGTACTCCAGGAGAGATATATAAACTTTCATAAACAGAAATGCTTTGATCATTCAAACAATCTAATATATTTTTTTTGTTTTCTAATTTTGTTTTGTCCTCATCAAAAATATCAAAATCAATAGAATTTTCAGTGAGGTATTTTTCAAAAGATTGACCTGTTGTTCCGTAACCAATGATTAACGATTTCATTATCTAATTTTTAAAAGAGATAAACCAACCAAAACAAATATAAAAGTTAAGATCCAAAACCTCACAATTATTTTTGGTTCTTTCCAGCCTAGCAATTCAAAATGATGATGAATTGGAGCCATTTTAAAGATTCTTTTTTTTCTAATTTTGAATGATGAAACTTGTAGAATTACGCTTAAAGCTTCCATTATAAAAACCAGCGACATTACGGCAAAAACTATTTCATGCCTAACAATTATTGCTATAAGAGCAATAAATGCACCCATTGATAGAGAACCAACATCACCCATGAATATTTGTGCAGGGTAAGCATTAAACCAAAGAAAACCAATTCCAGCTCCAATTAAAGCTCCACAAATTACCAATAACTCTCCGGTTCCTTGTATGTAAGGTATATATAAATATTCTGAGACAATTATATTGCCTGCTGACCAAGCAATTAATCCAAGAGCTGAAGTAATAAGAATTACTGGAAGTATTGCCAAGCCATCTAAACCATCTGTTAAATTTACTGCATTAGAACTTCCAACGATTATAAATATTGAGATTGGTATAAATAAAACTCCTAAAGAAATTGATACGTCTTTAAAAAACGGGACTATATAGTTCAGCTCAGTTGAATCAAAAACATAGAAAAAAAGTACAAAAGAAATAATTAAAGAAAATAAAAATTGAAAAGAAATTTTAGTCCATGATGAAATACCTTTAGAATTTTTTTCTGTTACTTTTTTATAGTCATCTGCAAAACCCAACATTGCAAAAAGCAATAAGCACAAAAGAGATACTATTAAAAACCTATTTGAAAAATCTCCCCAAAGAACACTCGAAAATAATACACTTCCGATTATCAAAAGGCCTCCCATAGTTGGAGTACCATCTTTTACTTTATGTGAATCTGGACCTCTATCACCTATTGCCTGTTGAAATTGGAACGATCTTATTTTTTGAATAAAAAAATCTCCAAATGTAAGAACAATTAATAGGCCTGATAATGTAGATAAAAATGTTCTTGTACTTAAATACGAAAATAAATTTAAAAAAGGGGATTTTTCAAAAAATAAATTAAGCAGTAATTCAATCATTTATCAACAACTCAAGATAGGTCTCCATTTTACTAGACCTAGAGCCTTTAAAATAGACTTTTTTGCCTGCCTTAAGCTGTTTAATTAAGTAATTTTTCGGGAAATCCTGTTTATTTTCGAAAAAATTTAAATTTTTGTTAAAAATTTTTTTACTAACTTCTTTAAAAATTTTTCCTGTCAGAAATATTTGAAAATCAGCTAAATGGTTTAATAAGTTTTCATGTTTTTTATTTTCATCTTTACCAAGCTCGGCCATATCGCCCAATACTAAAATAGTATTGTTTGAATCTTCCTCCATTGCAGTAGCTATGACAGTGTCTGGATGGGCGTTATAAGTTTGATCTATAATTTCACTGCCATGCAATTTTATTACGTTACCTCTTCCGGTTGTTGGTGAAAAAATAAATTCTTTTAAATCTTTATCAATTGACAACAAAGTTAATATTCTCTGAAGAATTTCTTTGTTCTTTTCTAAGATATTTTTATTCTTAATTTCTCTACCATCTATGAAATTATCTTTATCCTTAAGACATTCTTTTAGCTTTAATTTTGTTTTGGAAATATTTTCTATATTTTTAAATGTGCTCAAATGGTTTGATGCTATTGCTGTTAAGATAAACACATCACAACAGAGTTTCTCAGATATCAAATCGAAGTCTCCAATATTTCTTGCTCCACATTCAACCACAAGATATTCCGTATTTTTTGGCATACTAAGTATAGTGAAAGGAATACCAAATTCATTATTTTCATTGTCTTTACTTGCATGACATTTTTCTCTCAACAAACTTTTCAACATATCTTTTATAGTTGTCTTACCGTAGCTTCCGGTAATAAAAATCACTTTACCTTTATTTTCAATTAGTTTGTGTGCGCATATATCTAGCAAAGAGCTATAAACATCATCAACTACAATTGAACTGCCGAAGATTTTTTGCTTAGTTATTACAGAAGCACCTTTTTTCAATACTTCATCAATATAAATTTCAGCATCATAATTTTTACCTTTTAAAGGAATAAATAAATCACCTTTTCTAGCTATTCTTGAATCAAAAACGATTCTTTCAATATTTGCATCAGTTTGAACATTATCAAATCCAAGAATTCGAGATAATTCCCTCAAAGATTTATTTTCATTCAAGCTGTACACTTTTTTACTTCCTCAAAATCAGAAAAATCTAAATATTCATCGCCAATTATCTGTTTTTTTTCATGCCCCTTGCCTGCAATAAGAAGTATATCTTCTTCACCAAGCTCATGTATTGCATTTTTAATTGCACAAGATCTATCAAGCTCAATACAAATCTTATCTGTTCCTTTTATTCCATCTACTATCATGTCAGCAATTTTGCGTGGATTTTCATTTCTTGGATTATCAGAAGTTACATATATTTTTTCACAATATTTATCTGCAATTTCTCCCATTTGAAATCTTTTACCTTCGTCTCTTTCGCCACCTGCCCCAAAAACAATTATTAACTTATTTTTTTTCTTTTTATAAAGATATTTACAAACAGATTCTAAAGCTTTTGGTGAGTGAGCATAATCAATATATATATTCTCTTTCTCAGTTTTATTTAATCTTCCATATGGCAGAGAAAGGCTTTCAACTTGAGCAAAGAAATTTTCACAATCATTATTTACATATTGGAAATAAGGCAAAGATAAAAATAAATTATATAAGTTAAATTTAGATTCAATTTTGGAAGCAGCTTGAAATTTTCCCCAAGGTGTTTCGGCTAAAAATTCAATATCTCCATCCTCATAAAACTTTAAAACTCTAAAAAAAATATCTGATTTACTGTTCTTAGAAGAAATCGTAAATGTTTCTCTTGAGTACATCTTTTTAAGGTTCTTCGATATTATTTCATCATCAAAATTTACAGCTACCGTTTTGGCTTTTGAATTACTTACTAATTTAAACTTTGCATCAATATATTTTTTCAGTGACCCATGGTAATCAAGGTGATCTCTTGAAATATTTGTAAATATCGCATGGTCAATTTTTAAACCCCGCAGTCTATTTCTATCTACTCCTATGGAGGAAGCTTCAAAAATAATATTTTTTATGCTTAATCGGAAACATTTTGACATTAGATTTCTAATAAAAACTGGCTCTTCAGTTGTAAGTTCATTATTAAAAATCTTCTTATCATTAATGAAAGTTCCTAAAGTCCCGGATGAAGCGTACTTAATATGATTACTTTTTAAAATTTGACTTAAAAAGCTCAAAGTTGAAGTTTTACCATTTGTCCCTGTGATAAAAAGATTATCAAAGCATGAATGATCTATATCAAAGTATTCATCTATCAATTCTAGATATGTACTATTTAGATCTTTTATTCTTATAACTTTTGGCAGGTCTATAGTTTCACTACTGTCTAAAATGATATGTTTAGCAAGATTTGCTTGATCAGCAGTTAAATATTTTGCTCCACCTTTAAGAGATAAAAAAACATCATTTTTTTTTAAATATTTTGAATTCGTAACCACATTTTCATTAGAACTAAATTCTAAAAAAGGATTTTTCATAAGTATTTTAACCTTCTCATAAATTTAGATAACTTGCCTACAACAGGTGCTGATACATCCCCTCCAAAATACTTATTAGGATCAGGTTCATCAATTGATACAATCATTATAAATTTTGGTTCGTTGTAAGGAAAAATAGAAGCAAAACTTGAAACATATTTCTCAGATGCATATCCGACACCCTCAATATACTTCTCTGATGTTCCTGTTTTGCCTGCTATTGCTATTGCTTCATCTTTTAAATTTGATGCAGTACCATCTAAGACTGTCATTCGTAAAGAATCCAAAATGAATGAAGCAGCAGACTTGCTCAAAACTCTTACTCTATCTGATTTAATACTTGATAAGATTCTTGGCTCAATCATAATTCCTTCATTAGCGAAAACACTGTAAGCTCTAGCTATTTGCAATAAGTTTGAAGTTAGACTGTACCCATAACCTAAGGATGCCTTGTCAATGTCATAGAGTTTAGGATTATCAATAATTTTTCCAGCAGAATTGTTTATCCATTGCATTCTAAGTTCTTTTCCAAAACCAAATTGCCCAAGATTTTCTCGCATTTCATCTGAAGAAAATTTAATAGCAATCTTGGCTATCCCAACTTGAGATGATTTTGAAATAGTTTCAGAAGGATTAATTCTTCCAAAATTTTTACCTCCTGCCTCACTCCTTTTATAACCGGAAAGTGTAACAAAGCCTGGATTTGTATTAATAACTGTATCTTTTTTGATATGTCCTAGCTTGAGCGCACCTGCAACTGTTACAGGCTTTATTAATGAACCCGGCTCAAAAAAGTCATCGATCACTTTATTTCTTTCAATAACTCTATAGGGGTTATTTGGATTGAAAGTGGGGTAGCTCACCATAGCTAATATTTCACCTGACTCAGAACTCATTATTAATGCTGAGCCTCCTTTAGCCTTTGAATTTGAAATTGCATCTTTCAACTCATTAAAAAGTTTAAATTGTAAATTTGTGTCTAATGTCAAAGATAAACTCTCATTATTTCCAAGGTTTATAAAATCCTCTAATTGACCATAAAGCTTCTCACCCCTTCCGCTTTGATTGAAAGTAGACTTTATTTCACCAATAACAAGATCATCGTTCATTACCTTTTCAATACCTTCGAGACCTCCATCAGTACCTGAGAAACCTATCACAGGACCAAAAATACTCCCAAATGGATAATACCTCTTAAATGTATCCTCTCTTATTGGCACACAACTGCACGCTTTTTGAATATTGGATAAGGTTGATTTAGAAACTTTAGTTTCCAAATAAATCCTCCTTTTAGTATTTAGAAAAATCTCCTGGGATTCCGAAATTAAAATATCTTTTGCAATATTTTTGTCATTCTCATTTTTAAAAAGCAAAGTCGGTCGTAAAATATCAGTTGCTAGCTCTATTCCATTTCTATCTAATATTTTTTTTCTAGGTTGCATATTAATTTCAGAAGCTGTATTCCTGATTTCTGCCGCTGCAAGAAATAAATCTCTTTCTTGATTAAGTTGGTAATACCTGTATGCAGGTATAAATAATAAAATTAAAAAAATAAGGAAAAGAAATCTTAACTTACTCATTACTAGTGTCAGGATCAGTCATTCCAAGAGCTATAGCTTTATCGTAAATATACGGAGAGGATTTTAAGAGGGCTATTTCAACATTTAATTTAGAATTTTGATTCTGTAATTTAAAAATCTTCTCTTGTACATTATCAAGATGTGCAAAGTTTCTTTTGTACTCAAAAACAAGAAAAACTTTTAAGAAAGAAAGGCCTAAGATAGCTAAAAAAAATGTTGCTAGAAAGTAATCTAATATTTTCATAATTTTTCAATAATTCTCATTCTAGCGCTTCTAGCTCTAGGGTTCATCGAAATTTCTTCTTGAGAGGGATAAATTATTTTACTTATTTTAAATTTGTCAGACACATCTTCATGTATCAAAGGGAGATTTTTTTCATGAAAGTTTATTTTTGGTTTAAAGGTTTGTTTTGCAATCCTATCTTCAAGAGAGTGAAATGAAATTATTACTAATTTACCTGATTTAGTGAGTTTATCTTTAATTCTATCTAAACAAGTTTTTAGATTTTCAAATTCTGAGTTTACGGCGATTCTTAAGGCCTGAAAAGACTTTGTTGCAGGATGTTTTTTTGTTTTAATAGTCTTCGCTGTTTTGATTATTTCTGCAAGGATAAGAGTATTCTCAATTGCATTTTGTTCTCTTTTTTTAACGATCAATTTTGCTATTCTTCTGGATTCTTTTTCCTCACCATATTTCCAAAGAATAGTGGCAATCTGTTTTTCACTAAAATTTTCAATTATATCCTTACATGTAAGTTTCTGTTTTTGATTAAATCTCATATCCAATGGTCCCTTTGTTTGAAAACTGAATCCTCTTTCAGGCTCATCAAGCTGAGGTGATGAAACTCCGCAGTCGATTAAAACTCCTGACAAAGAATCATCTTCAACATAATCATCAATCTGAGAGAAATTTGTTTTTATGAATTTAAAATTTTTATGATCAATATTTTTAGCAACTTCCATAGCAGCATCATCAAGGTCAAATGAAATAAGTTGCCCTTCAGAGGAGAGTTTTTCGAGAATTTTTTTAGTATGTCCGCCTCTCCCAAAAGTACAGTCAAGATACAAACCATTTGTATTTGAAATTAAGCTCTTCACAGATTCCTCAAGAAGTATTGGTGTATGTTTAATCCTCTATACTCCGTATCACATCATGTATATTAATTAACTTGAGCCTTTCGGGATCTACATGCCCCTCTAATTCTTTTCTTGCTGGATTCATATCTCTTACAGGCCTTATGTAAGAATCTGAAAATTCGTCTAAATTGAATCTTCTCAGCCCTGTTGCAATAATAGTTACTACTATTTCATCTCCAAATGATTCATCTATTGTGAGTCCTGGAATAGCCTCAACACCTTGTTGGCTTATGCTTTGAGCTTGCTTCATAATTTCATTTATCTCTTGCATTTCCATCCCTGAAGCTCCACAGATATTTACTAGCAAACCTTTAGCATTTTTAACTTCAGCCTTATTGAAAAATGGATTGTTGAGGGCATTATTGACCGCTTCAACAGCTCGATTTAATCCTTTTGCTTTCCCTATGCACATTATTGCCATCCCCTTTTGAGACATAGCAGCTTGTACATCAGCAAAATCAACATTCATTGTTGCTGGATTTAAGATTACATTAGATACACCTCTTACAGCATTTGTAATAACTTCATTTACTGCATTAAAACCCTCATTAAATTGCGCATTTGCTGGAAAAATCTCAAATATTTTTTCATTATCTATTTCAATACATGAGTCTACATTCTGCATTAATTTTGAAATCCCAGCTCGAGCCTGTTCAGCTCTTTTTTCTTGCTCATATTTAAATGGTGTTGTAACAACTGCAACTGTAAGAATACCTAACTCTTTAGCAACTTTTGCGATTACTGGAGAACCTCCAGTACCCGTTCCGCCACCCATACCCGCAACAATAAAAAGCATTTCTGTATGTTCTAGTGTATCTCTTATTTCAGAGATACTCAGTTCTGTAGCAACTCTTCCTCTTTCGGGGTCATTTCCAGCTCCCAAACCTTTGGTGAATTCTTCCCCAAGTTTAATTTTTTTCGCTTTATGAATTTTAGTTAAGTCTTGAGAGTCAGTATTTGCACAGATAAATTCCACTCCCTTAATATCGGATTTAATCATATGATGAACGCTGTTCCCTCCACCGCCGCCAACACCTATAACAGTAATTTTTGCTTGCTCGTAGTTTGAATCGAGAATTTGCCAAGTCATATATTGATTCTAAATTAGAGGAGTGAGTTGGTCTATAAGCCGGATTCTGTTTTAAGCCATCATTTATCTAGATGTTTTGTCACCAAAACATTCATGCTGCCTACCCTGATCTTACGCGAGCAACGTATTTAGATCTCTATTTGGCATTGCTTCAAGTGGGGTTTGCCATGCCCTAATTTTACTTAGGCGGTAAGCTCTTACCTTACCTTTTCACCCTTACCATAAAATGGCGGTTTGTTTTCTGTTGCACTAGCCGTAGACTCACGTCCCCCAGCAATTAACTGGCACTTTGCTCTTTGAAGTCCGGACTTTCCTCTTATAAAAATAAGCGATAGCTCGACCAACTCAGGAAGATATGATATCAGGACTTTTGTGAAAAGGATAAAAATCTTTTATAAAGTAAATTTTTATTAATTCCTGTTAGATCTGAAGCTAATTTTGATATCTCTTTAATTGAGATTTTTGATTGTAAATTATCAAATATCTTATCTGCTTTTGAATAATCGTAAGCTTTTTCATTAAAATTTAACAATAAAACGAACTCTCCTTTAACAAGCTCTGTTTTTGCATTAAATATTTGTAAAACCTCTCTTGGCGAACCTCTAAAAAAGTTTTCGTGTAGTTTAGTTAATTCTTTTGCCACACAAAGGCATACCTCAGAACCAAAAATTTGATCGATGAGTTCTAAAGAAGTTATTAACCTATGTGTTGTTTCATAGAAAATTGATGTGCCCGAAAAATTACAGCATTCGTTAAGTGCAGCAAACAATTCTTTTTTCTTTTTTGGAAGGAACCCATTAAATTGAAATTTATCAGTAGGCAAACCACTTCCAACTAAAGCTGTTATAACTGCAGTAGGCCCTGGCAAAGAAATTATATTAATATTGTTTAATATTAGTTCTGAAATAAGCTTGTAGCCTGGATCTGATATTAACGGAGTCCCAGCATCTGAAATTATTCCACCATTAAGGCCGCCCTTCAATTGCTTGAGTATATTTTCTCTATCAGCCTTATTGGAGTGGTCGTTATAAGTAAATATTTTTTTTGTTCTGATTTTAAGCTTCTTCAATAAATTCATGGTTGCTACTCTATTTTCAACTAATAAAAAATCTACTTCTTTAATCACATTGATTGCACGAATAGTAATATCATCAAGATTGCCGATTGGAGAAGGTATAATATAGAAAGCCATGTTTATAAAAAAATTTTATCTATTATTGATAATTATTATTATAACTAGTTGCTCCAGTGCTCCTAAAAAAAATATTACAAAAACTCAGTTTGTCCCGGATATTGCAGGGAATAAATTCGTTGGAGTCACTGATATTGAAGATTATCTTGATGTGAATAATTATCAGAATAAATTTATCGTGGCGGCGCCTGATCACAAAAGATTTTCAGAATTCAATAATTTTTTCCAGTTGGGTATTCTGACAGCTAAAAATCAGTTAAAAATTTCTAATGAAGTTAAATTTATTGATCAAGAAAATTTAAATTTGTTAGAAGCAAACAAAAATTTCTTAATTGGTCCCTTGAGTAATGAAATTGTGATTAACATTGATGGTTTGCTTTTGAAAGATAAAGCTCTACTTCTAAATGATGCAGTCGACAATTATTCGATTTCACTCAGTCAAGAATCCCAAATCTCAACACTTGAAACTTATTTGTTAAATAATAGCATTGAAAGGCTAGGAATTATTGAGGATGAAAATAATCCTACTGAGCAGACAAAAGACTTCAAAAAAAAGTGGTTAAATGAAAACAGAGATGCCGTAACTATAGCAGTTGATAATGATCCATCTACTAGAATTGAAAATTTTTTGAACGTAACAGATAGTAAATTTAGGTTTCAAATTATTGATGAAGCAAGTTTCTCTGACGTCGAGTTTATCCCAAGGACCAGAAAAGATTTTTCACAAGTAGTAGTTTTTACAAATGATCTAAGCAGATTATATGAAATAGCTTCATTAGTAAGGTTTAATTACGGTCTGGAATATGAGATATTTTCCCTAACCTCAAATTTTGATCAAAAAATAGATAAAAATGAAATTTCATTACATGACATAACGCTTATTGATCATACGTATGAGAATAGATTTACAAGCGATCTTCCTAAAAGTCGCAGTTTCTGCTTAGGATTTGATGCGCTTCTCGTAAGTTATGCTATTGCCAATAATGTTAAAGGAGAAATAAGAGGTCTCCTTGGAATCTATAAAATTACTAATGAATCTTTAGTTTCTAAATCTTATATTAATTAAAAGAATATTTTAAATCTCTTTCTGAGTCGGTTAGAGATAATTCAAAACTTGGTCTTGAAAAAAGTTTTTCTTGATATGCGCTCAAGCTTGCAAAAGATTTTGTATTTGGCAGGCTCACTCCTAGATATGGAAGCCTATATAAAATTGCAGCCATGTAGCAATCAACCAATGTAAATTCATCACTCATGAAGTATGGTTTTTCTTTTAAAACTAATACTATCCCTGAAACTAATCCAACAAGTTCTTTTTTCAATGAATCAAATTCTTTTTGACTAATTTTAGGCCTCATCATTCTATCGACAACTGGCAACCAGTCCCTTTCAATTCTGTGAATTAATAATCGACATTCTGCTTTATCATTTGGATAAATTGGCAATAACGGGGGATGAGGAAATCGTTCATCAAGATATTCAAGAATTACTCTTGGCTCATATATAGTAACTTCTCGCTCAACTAATACAGGTAATTTGTTGTAAGGGTTGATCGTTGGCAATTCCTCAGGCATTTTTCCCTCAGGGTCAAATTCCTTTATATCACAAGCAATATCTTTTTCTGCTAATACAATTCTAATCATATGACTATGGTGTCCCTTTTCTTCAGAATAAAAAATCATTTAAGCTCCTTTGCATATTCTCTATAAAGAAGATTCATCACAGCAGTAAAAACAATAAAAAATAGAATTACAAAAACACCATTTTTTTCTCTTGTTATTCGTGCTGGCTCTGCTGCATAAGCTAAAAAGTTAACTAAATCTTTCATTGAATCATCAAATTCTTCAGCAGTCATTGAACCTTCAGAGATAGAAACTAGTGTACCACCCGTGTCAAGTGCCTGATTGCCTTGTAAGCCAGCAAGCACATTAGGCATAGCAGTTCCCACATAAACAAGGTTATTTGATCCGGATGTTTGAGAAGGATCTTCATAGAATGTTCTTAAGTAAGTATATATCCATTCATCGCCCCTTACTCTTGTTCTCAAAGTAAGATCTGGGGCACCAATAGGAGATACATCTGGCATACCAAAAGTCATATGGTCAGCTATTTTTGTATCAGGCGTTCTGATTAATTCTTCTGTAATAATGTTTTCAGGAATTACTAAATCTTTTTGCAATCTATTCCATCTCAAAAGTTTTAGCGTGTGGCAGCTTGCACAATAATTCATATAGATACCAAGACCTCTTTGAAGAGAATAGAGATCATGTACATTGGAGGAAAATGCATCACATTTTTCTAAAGAACCGCAATTATTTTCTCCAGCAGAGAAACCGTATGAACTCAAAATTAAAAGTATTAGTAATAGTTTTTTCATAATCTATCTGGAACTTCTAATGTTTTTTCATATTTTGTGTAAATTGGCATAAGTATAAATGGTGCAAAGTAAAAAACAGTGCATATTTGAGCTATTATGGTTCTCAGTTCATTTACTGGCTTTGTACCGAGGTAACCTAGTGTTATAAAAGATGCTGCGAAAAGAATCATTGCAATTTTGCTATACATCCCCTTATATCTGATACTTTGTACATTTGATCTATCCAGCCATGGAACTACGAAAAGAATCGCTATACTTGCAGCAAAAATTATAAATCCTAAGAATTTACTTGTTATACCTAAAAAGGGTATGCCAAAAGTAACTGCCCTCAATATAGAGTAAAAAGGAGCATAGTACCAAACTGGTGCTATATGTTCTGGTGTTTTAAGGAAATTTGCTTCTTCAAAGTTTGGCTTCTCTATAAAATAACCACCACCTGTTGGAGCAAAGAATACAATGGCAAAAAATACAATAAAGAAAATCCCAATAGCAGGCAATGCACCAAAAGTTTTGTATGGGTGAAATGGAGCTCCATCTAATGGCATACCTTTTTTGTCTCTGTACTTTTCAATATCCACTCCCTCTGGATTTCCTGCTCCAACCTCATGAAGTGCAAAAATATGAAAAACTACCAGTGCAATCATTAATAGTGGAACAACTACTACATGTAGTGCGAAAAATCTCGAAAGCGTAATACCTGAAAGGACAAAATCACCTTGAATCCAAACCTGCAAATCAGGCCCTATGAAAGGAATTGCTCCAAATAGCGACAAAATAACATTTGCTGCCCAATATGACATTTGACCCCATGGAAGCACGTAACCTAAGAACCCTTCTGCCATTAG
>NZKB01000015.1 GCA_002692425.1 Gammaproteobacteria bacterium | reverse complement strand
GGTGATATCTTTCATTTTTAATCTTTGCATTTTAAATGCATTTAATGGTTTTCCATAATCAGTAAAAAAGTTTTATTATCAGTTTATGTCAATCGCTTTTATATCTGACCTGCACCTTGAACCTGTTGATAATAACAGGCTACATTCCTTCATTAATTTCCTAGCCGAAGCTTCTGAGAAATATAAGTCTCTCTATATAATTGGTGATCTGTTCGAATACTGGGTTGGTGATGATGATCCTCACCCCATAAATGAACTAATTCAAAATAAAATTAAGGATGCTCATGATCAAGGCCTTAGTATCTATTTTATCCACGGTAATAGAGATTTTCTGCTTGGGCCACAGTTTGAAAAAAATACAGGCCTCAGAATTATTAATGATATGACGGTCATTGAAGATTCTGGCATTTCCTTAATGATTGCTCATGGCGATAGTTTTTGCATTGATGATGTTGAATATCAAGCTTTAAAAAAATCTTTAAGGTCTGAGGAATGGAAAAAAGACTTTTTACAAAAGCCAATCGCTGAAAGAATTGCTTTTGCCCATGACCTTAGAGCTAAAAGCGCTCAATTGAGTAGCAACAAGGCTGAAAATATCATGGACGTAAATCAATCTTACGTCGCTGAGGTAATAGAAAAACATAAAATAGATTTTCTTATTCATGGACATACACATCGACCAGCAATTCATAAATTAGATAATGGCTCATCTAGAGTTGTTCTTGGCAGCTGGGAAGATAAAGGCTGGGTGGCTGAATATAACGAAGGAAACATTGAACTAAAGTCTTTCACCATCTAAAAATTTATTATAAAATACTGTATAAATATACAGTACTTTTATGTTTCCTAATAAAGATTATAAAGACCCCTTTTCCCATAAAAAGCTGAAACACTCTGGGTTTCCAAGCCCAGCTAATGACTATATAGAAAATCCAATTAATATGAATGATCTCTTAATAAAAAGAGCTAGTTCTACTTTTTTAATGCGCTTTAGAGGCAATGAAATGATTCTTTCTGGAATAAAAAATAATGCTATCTTAATCATCGATAGAAGCCTTAAACCCTCCAATGGGAATATAGTAGTAGCTTCTATCAATGGTGAATTTCTCTGCAGAAAGATCCTTTTAGGCTCAAAAAAAGTTCTTGTTACTGATTGTTCTAATAATAAATTATTAGATATAGATAAAATCATAAATTTTGAACTTCTTGGAGTAGTCACCTCTTCAATTAATACCTACTAATGTTTGCTTTAATTGACTGCAACAGTTTTTATGCTTCTTGCGAGAAAATATTTAGACCAGATCTAAAACATCGACCCATAGTAGTTTTAAGCAATAATGATGGCTGTGTTATTGCTCGCTCACCAGAAGCTAAAAAGATGGGCATCAGCATGACACAACCCTGGTATCAGGTTAAAGACCAATATTTGTCCAGAGGTGGAGTAGTTTTTTCATCTAATTATGAGTTCTATGCTGATATATCTAACAGAGTTATGAATGTTTTATCTGATCTTTGCCCGGAAATTGACATTTACAGCATAGATGAAGCATTTCTTGATCTAAGAACCTTTAGAAAAAATATTGATTTAGTAAATTTTGCTTACGACTGCAAAAAAAGAATTAAAGACTGGATAGGAGTACCAGTTAGTATAGGCATCGCTCCAACAAAAACACTTGCAAAATTAGCAAATAAAGTTGCTAAAGATGATCCAAGATTCGATGGTGTCGTCATTCTATCTGAGCCTAGGGTAATAAGACATTTCTTGAAGTCTATGCCTATTGAAAAGATTTGGGGTATAGGCAGAAAACTAACCGCAAAATTAGAAAATATCGATATAAAAACTGCCTATGATTTAAGTCAGGTAGATTCAAGATTAATTGGAGATAATTTTAATGTTGTTTTAGAAAGAACTGTAAGAGAGCTTAAGGGCCAATCATGCATAACTTTGCATGATTTTATGGAACCTAAAAAACAAATAATGGTAAGCAGGAGTTTTGGGAAAAGTATTCGATCAAAAAGTATTCTTAGTGAAGCAATTAGCTTTCATGCTAGCAGAGCTGCAGAAAAGTTAAGATATGAAAAACAAAAATGCAGATTAATAACAGCTTTCATTAGATCAAATAGATTTAATACCAGAGTTAGACAAATTTATGCTGCCAAATCTTTTGAACTAGTTCACCCAACAGACGATACGAGGATAATCATTAAGAATGCAAATCGAATATTAGATCAAATATTTGCAGATGGTTATCAGTACGCCAAAGCAGGTGTGCTGCTGAGTGATTTTACCGATAAATACGGCTATCAAATGTCTCTTTTTGATAAAAAAAGGGATGAAAAAATGGCTTCAAGACTGATGCAAACTGTGGATCATATTAATTTAATGGAAATAGCAAAAATAGGCTTTGGGAATCAAGGCTATCGTAATACTTGGAGAATGAAAAGAGAGATTAAATCAAAAAGATATACAACAAAAATTAAAGAAATCCCAATCACTAAGTAAAGAAGCTTGGCTGTATATATCTTTGGTAATGTGCAAGTGATAATTCATAAAATTCTTTGTTTACATCTTCTTTGAGCTGCGGCAAGGGAGTTGCTACAAAGTTTTTTTGAATCTCTAAGCCAAAATCTTTGAGATTGAGGTCCTCAGTATTTAAAGATCGAAAAAGGTCGAATACCCAACATATAGGCTCTAGGTCTTGATTAAATCTTATTTTTGACTGATTGAGCCCTTCTTTAAACTTATCTAGGTCAAAGACAAGAAATTTTTCCTCTAAAACAATAATCTTGAATTTTTCTAATCTTCTATTAATAATGTTTTTTTCTAAATCAGAGTAATTAATCCAAGAGGTTATTTCATGTCGAAATCTTCTACAGCCCCTACAAATGTCGTCTCCGTAAGTGGTTGAGCATACTCCGATGCATGGGGTTCTCTTTATCAGCTTATCGTCCATTAAAAATTTCTCTACCTTTATATTTAGAGTACTTAGATGTAAAATCTAGATCAAATTTTTAGTTATGTTAAAAGAGTATTACAAAGAGAAGGAAAAAAGAAGGGAGCAAGGCCTCCCTGCCCTGCCTTTGACTGCTGAACAAGTTCAAGCTATAGCAGATTTATTCGAAAAAGGAGAAGGTTCTGATGAGCTTTTAATACTTCTTGAAAATGAAGTCCCGCCTGGCGTAGATGAAGCAGCATACGTGAAGGCCGCGTTTCTGAAAGATTTAGCACTAGAAAATATTTTAACTAATTTAATACCACCGCAAAAAGCAATAGCAATGTTAGGGACTATGCTTGGCGGATATTCTGTTGAGGCATTAGTTGCTGTCCTGAAAGTAAACAAATTTGGAGCAGAGGTTGCGTCAGCCTTAAAACATACAATTCTTGTCTATGACTCCTTCAACGATATTTTTGATCTCCAAGACGAAAACGAACATGCTAAAGAAATTATAAATTCATGGGCCAATGCAGATTGGTTTTCGAGCAAACCTAAATTAGAAACAGAGATTGCATTAACTGTTTATAAAGTTAGTGGAGAAACTAACACGGATGACTTTTCACCAGCAAAAGAAGCATGGTCAAGACCAGATATACCACTGCATGCACAAGCTTTTCTCAAGTGGTCCGAAAATATTTCTGATCCTCTTAAAAAGTTAACAGAATTAAAAAAAGATAGCTCAAAATTAGCTTTCGTCGGTGATGTTGTAGGAACAGGATCATCAAGAAAATCTGCTGCAAATTCAATGCTATGGCATATGGGAGATGAAATTCCATTTGTTCCTGCCAAGAAAACTGGGGGGTTTTGTTTTGGGAATCAAATTGCACCTATTTTTTACAACACATTGCAAGACTCAGGAGCGTTTCCAGTTGAATTAGATGTCGATGCTCTCAAACATGGACGAAAGATAATTCTTAAACCTTACGATGGGCAGATATTAGACGCTTCTTCAAAAGAGATTATTACTACATTTGATCTTAAGAGTAATGTGATATTTGATGAAGTTCGAGCTGGTGGAAGAATAAATCTAATTATTGGACGTCAGTTAACAGATAAAACAAGAGAAAAACTTAACCTTAAGCCATCGGACGTTTTTCAAAGATATGGTGATAATGAAAGAAGCAGTAAAGGTTATACACTTGCTCAAAAAATGGTGGGCAAAGCTTGTGGAATGACAGGTGTGCGAGCAGGGCAATACTGCGAGCCCCGTATGACTACTGTTGGTTCACAAGACACAACAGGCCCAATGACTAGAGATGAGCTTAAAGAATTAGCGTGTCTAGGGTTTTCATCTGATTTAGTAATGCAATCTTTTTGCCATACGGCAGCATATCCAAAACCAGTCGATGAGGTAACACATAGAACTCTACCTGATTTTTTTATTAATAGAGGTGGGGTATCTCTTAGACCAGGTGATGGCATCATACACTCATGGCTTAATCGAATGTTGCTGCCTGATACAGTCGGAACTGGCGGTGATAGTCATACTCGATTTCCCATTGGGATAAGCTTTCCTGCTGGTTCAGGAATGGTTGCGTTTGCTGCTACTTTAGGAGTTATGCCCTTAGAAATGCCTGAAAGTGTTCTTGTCAGATTTTCAGGCAAATTGAATCCAGGAATTACTATTAGAGATCTGGTTCACGCAATACCATACTATGCTTTGCAAAATGGACTACTCACTTTGGACAAAAAAAATAAAAAAAATATTTTTTCAGGCAGGTGCCTTGAAATAGAAGGTTTACCAGATTTAAAAATTGAACAAGCATTTGAGTTATCAGATGCCTCTGCTGAAAGGTCTGCTTCAGGCTGTACAGTTAAATTAGACAAAGAGCCAATTATAGAATATTTGAAATCTAATATTACTTTGATGCGCTGGATGATATCTGATGGCTACCACGATCCTAAAACATTAGAAAGAAGAGCAAGGGAAATGGAAGAATGGATAAAAAATCCTGAATTAATGGAGGCAGATAATGATGCAGAATACGCTGCTGTGATTGAAATTCCATTAGAAGAAATAACAGAACCACTTTTATGTTGTCCAAATGATCCAGATGATGTGAAGAAACTATCAGACGTAGCTGGAGACCATGTTGATGAAACTTTTATTGGTTCATGCATGACAAATATTGGTCATTTTCGAGCAGCAGGTAAGCTGCTGGATAAATATGGTGAATCAAAAACTAGATTGTGGGTTGTGCCTCCCACTCGAATGGATGAATATCAACTAAAACAGGAAGGGTACTATGAGATATTCAATGGGTCAAAAGCTCGAGTTGAAATACCAGGATGTTCCTTATGTATGGGCAACCAAGCACGAGCTGCTGACAATACAACGATGGTCTCTACATCAACAAGAAATTTCCCAAATAGGATGGGAGATGGATGTAATGTTTATTTAGCTTCTTCAGAAGTCACTGCGATTTCATCTCTGTTAGGAAAAATACCAACTACTGAAGAATATACAGAGTATATGGAAGATTTAAATACGATGTCCGAAGATGTCTTTCGTTACATGAACTTCAATGAAATTGAAGAATATCTAAAAAAAGTACGAAATATGGATATTTCTCATTTAGACATAGAAGAGATAAAAGGTTAATTTTAACCCCTAATTTTTTCAAGATTTTCTAAATATTCTGTGGAAATATTCGTTGGATATTTGCCATCAAAAATGGACTTTTCTACGTCATCAATATCGGGATTTAGTTCCATTACTGACTGAACCATATCTTCCAGTGACTGATATACTAGATGATCGCATCCAAGAAATTCTTTGATTTCATCTTTAGTCATTGAGCTGGCAATTAAATCTTTTTTTGCTGCCATATCTATACCATAAACGTTGGGATATTTTACTTCTGCCGCTGCTGAAGCTACCGACACTTTCGAGGCTCCAGCTTTGTAACACATTGACACTATTTGCTTCATAGTGGTGCCTCTGACTATTGAATCATCAACCAAAAGGACTTTTTTATCTTTAAATTCATCAGATATTGGATTCAATTTTCTTCGAACAGATTCTTTCCGAAGGTTTTGTTCTGGCATTATGAATGTTCTTCCCACATATCTGTTCTTTACAAAACCATAAGCTAAGTCTTTATTCAATGTTCGCGCCACTTTTGTACCGCTTGTAATTGAGCTCTCTGGTATAGGTATTACCACTTCAATATCTTCATCGGGTATTTCCTGTCTTATTTTTTCTGCTAGTTTTTCTCCCATTAACTGTCTAGCTTGATAAACACTTACGCCATCGATAATTGAATCTGGTCTGGCAAAGTATACATACTCAAATAAACATGGATTTAAAGATGCGTCCTCTGCACAGATTCTTGAGTAAATTTCTCCATTAAAGGAAATAAAAATTGCTTCACCTGGTTTTACGTCTCTTTCAAACTCATAACTTGATGAAGCAAAAGCGCAGCTTTCTGAAGAAACCATATAATCTTTTCCACCACCCTTATTGTTTCTTGAACCAATAGATAATGGTCTAATGCCTAATTTGTCTCTAAAAGCTAGCAAACCATAATCAGTAATTATTGAAACTACATTTATACTTCCCTCACATCTTTTAAATGTGCTTTCCACTGCGTCAAAAAAAGTATCAGGGCTTGGTTCATTCTCTCCTCTTCTTGATATCTCATGAGCTAAAATATTTAATAGAACTTCTGAGTCTGAATCTGTAGAAATGTGGCGCAAGTCACTATGAAATAATTCTTCGGCAAGCTCTACAGTATTAGAAAGGTTACCGTTATGGGCTAAAGATATGCCATAAGGCGAATTAACATACATAGGTTGAGCATATTCTTTTGAGTTTCCCCCTGCTGTTGGGTAACGAACATGTCCAATTCCATAGTTACCTTTAAGTCTTTCAAAATGTTGTTGATTAAAAACTTCTTTTACTAAACCTTTTGCTTTACGTGAGGACAATTTTCCATTCTCGCAGATAGTCATGCCGGCAGCGTCTTGACCTCGATGCTGTAACATTATCAATGAATCATAGAGATCGGTAAAACAATTGTCATTCTGTACGATTCCAACAATGCCACACATCAGCTTAATAAATAGATAAAAATATTTTCAAAATAAGAAAGTATGATATTAACAACAAATGAATTTTTAACCACAATTGCGTCAGTAAAATTAGGGAAAAGTTGCAAAATAAAGAAGATTAATAACAAAAACCTTATAACAGCAATCGCGCAGCCAAGAATTATATTAAGAAGTCCCTTGAGTTTAGGAATGTAGAGTCCTGTGAAAAAGTTTACAAAAGGCAAGCCTGCACAAGCAAAAAGACCTAAAAAAACGTTATAGATTGATTGCGCATAATCGAAACCTTCATCGTCAAAATAATCATATACAGTTTTTAGATTATTCAAGGTTAGGTAACAGTAAGTAAATAAAATAGAGATAAAAACTAACTCCTTGAGAAAGCCATTCTTTCTAACCCTAAAAAAAAGCAAAATTAAGCCTGTGAAAAGAAGCAGATCGAGAATGCTGAAATTTAGATTTGCCATTTTTCTATAACGCCTAAATCTTTTCCATATTTTTCATTTAAATAATCTTGTGCTAACTGTAGTTGAGAACGATCTATGTAGGGTCCAATCAAAATAAAATCCCCATCTTCAAGAGATATAAAGCTATTTCTGAGCAACTCATCTTCTAGCACGTCATAAGATGTGTCTAGAAGTGCTTTTTCAACTTTTAAGACCCATGTTATTGGTGTGCCATCATAATTTATGTTGATATTGTTTGAAGAGTTTTTAAGATTTTCTGAATTAAATAATTCTTCTAAAGCTTCACGTTCCTCACTCACTAAATTCATACTTTTAGAGTAATCTTCAATAGTAATTTTAGATTCATCAGAACTGATAAAAACAAAGACGTTATAACTGATAAAAATCGTATAAATAATTGTCAAAATAATGATAATTCCGAGCAGATATTTAACTAGTTCTCTCATTTATTGCAGCATAGTAAGGATCTTATCTATAAATTCTCTAAAATTTTTCCTATCAATGATTTTATCGACAAAACCGTTTTCTAATTGTGTCTCAGCAGTTTGGAAATCTTTTGGTAAGTCTTCCTTAACAGTATCTTGTATAACTCTTTTACCTGAAAACCCAATTCTGGCTTTCGGTTCAGCTAATATAAGATCACCCAACATAGCTAAGCTTGCTGTTACTCCACCATAACAAGGATCAACTAGCACTGAAATAAAAGGTAATTTTTTATTTTTTAATTTTTTTACTGCTGCTGCTGTCTTTCCCATTTGAAATAGGGAAATCATAGATTCTTGCATCCTGGCTCCGCCACTAGTAGAAAAAACTAGTAATGGATGGCTATGCTCGACCGCATAGTCAACTGCTGATGTGAATCTTTTTCCAACAACTGCACCCATGGAACCACCCAGAAAATCAAATTCAAATATTGCGCTTACAACCTTTTTACCTTTAATCATGCCAACTCCTATTGAAAGCGCCTCATCAGATTCAGTTTTACTTTGTGCCTCCTGAAATCTGTCTTTATATTTTTTGGTATCTTTAAATTTTAAATAATCTTTAAAAGCTTCGGTTTTGTTAAGGTCCTGATAGGTTCCTTGATCGAATGTAATCTCTACTCTCTCTTTTACATTAATTTTAAAATGATGAGAGCATTTTGAGCACACGTAGGAATTTTTTTTAAGTTCTGGTATGTAAAGAATAGAGCCACATGCATCACATGACCTCCATAAACCTTCTGGTATTTTGCTGTCTTTTTCACTACCAAATGTCTGAGAAAGATTTCTCTTCATTGTAGGAATAAAGTCTTTAATCCAGTTCATCTAAAATTGCCTCTTTTATATAATTTAGCTCATTATACTCCGGTCCAAGAAAATACAATCCTTTTGGAGATATAGTTTTTCCTGCTTTCTTTCGATTTTTTTGCTTAATAATTTCTTTAAAATCTGTAATATTTATTTTATTTGTCCCTACATCTAATAAAGTACCTGTAATTATCCTGACCATATTCAACATAAAAGCATTTCCCTTAATTAAGAAATATATATATTCCCCGTCTCGATTGATTTTTGCTTTTGTAATTTTTCTAATGGGCGATTTAGATTGACATCCTGAAGCTCTAAATGCTGAAAAATCTTTCTCCCCAATAAGGTATTTTGCTGCCTTGTTCATTTTCTCAATATTTAAAGTTTTTTTGATCCAGAGGCAATTATTAAAACCAATAGCAGGTGGAGTGTTTGCATTTTTGATTACATAAAGATATTCCCGCGATGTAGCGTCAAATCGGGCATGATAATTTTCATCTACTTTATAAAAGTTTTTAACAACAATATCATCTGGTAAATTTGCATTTGTCCCTTTTACCCAAGAGTCAATTTTTCTTGATGAACTAGTATCAAAATGAACAAATTGATTAAACGCATGAACGCCTGCATCAGTTCTACCGCAACAAATAGTTGAAATTTTCTGATTGGCTACCTTAGATAATGCTCTATCAAGATAATACTGAATTGTCTTAGTAGTTTTAGACTGTTTTTGAAAGCCATGATATTTATTGCCGTCATATTCTAACTGAACGAAGAACCTATTCATTTAATAATTTTTTTAATTTGTTTATTTCTTTTTTCTCGCTTTTTGATAATCTATTTTTTTCTAATCTTTCAATAATACTTTTTGCCCTAGTATTTTTACCCATATTTATATATGCGTTTGCTAAGTCAATTTTCTGTATAGTTGTATTGGATGCAATTTCATTAGATTTATAGTCATTATCTGGTAAATCACTATCAAGAATTTCTGTTTTTGGTTTAAACACTTCAAAGGAAAGTCCAACTATAAATAATAATATTGCTATAAACGTAAAATATATTTCGATATTCGAAAGATCTAGGTTGTATTCTTGTAGTAGAAATTGAGATGGGTTTTTAATAATGTTTTCTAATTCAGAAAACTCAATCTTTAAAATCTCTTTCAACATTAAAGCACTGTCCTCTGTCTATAAGAATTTGGTCAAGAATACACATTACCGCCATTGCTTCAAGTATTGGTGTTGCTCTTAGCCCTACACATGGGTCATGTCTTCCTTTTACTTGAAGTTCAACTTCATCGTTATTCATATCAAGTGTTTTGGTTTTTTGGGATATGCTTGATGTTGGTTTTAGTGAAGCAAATACATTTATTTCGTCGCCATTAGAAATACCGCCCAAAATTCCTCCTGAATTATTTGATTCAAAACCAGATTTATTAATTTTATCTCTATTTTCAGAACCTTTCATAGTTACAACATTACACCCTGTGCCAATTTCTACAGCTTTTACAGCGTTTACACTCATCATTGCCTTCGCTAATTCAGCATCTAATTTTGAAAAAACTGGAGAACCAATGCCAGATGGCATGCCAGAAATATTTATTAATATTTTTGCACCAATTGAATCTTGTTCTTTATTTAATTTTGCAAAAAACTCTTTTAATTCTTCTACTTTTGACCCATCCAAAAAATTGAAATCATTTTTTGTCTCAAAATTAATGTCTTCTGCCTTTATTTCACCGACCTGAACAACACCTCCTTTTACTTCAACACCTAGATTAGATAAAACTTTTTTTGCTATTGCACCACCAGCTACCCTCATTGCAGTTTCACGTGCACTGGCTCTTCCTCCACCACGATAATCTCTTATTCCATACTTTTCTTGATAGGTGATATCTGCATGACCTGGTCTGAACTTATCTTTAAGATTTGAATAATCTTTCGATTTTTGATCTTCATTTCTAATTATTAAACCGATTGGGGTTCCCGTAGTGACACCTTCGAATACACCAGAAAGAATCTCTACTTTATCGCCTTCTTTTCTTTGTGTAACAAATTTAGATTGGCCTGGCTTTCTTCTATCAAGATCTTGTTGAATAACGCTTTCATCTAACTCGATATTTGGTGGACATCCATCAACAACCGCACCCAATGCAGCACCATGGCTTTCACCAAAAGTTGTAAGTTTAAAAATTGTCCCAAAAGTATTTCCTGACATATTATTTATAAATGCAATTTAATAGAGCGTATATATTAATAGAATCTAGATTTTTTTCATCATAAAAATTCATTAGCTCATCCATTTTGATAGTTGATCTTTGTACACTGTTTTGAAACTTTTCTTTCAAAAATGGCAGAGATTCTGCTCTTCTATTCTTGTGCCCAAGAGGATATACAACTTCTTTCTCAAACACTTCGCCTGTATTCATTGATACAATCACCTTATTTGGTATTGCCCTTTCATCTAGATCGTAATACTTCAATGTGTAAGCCTGATCTTCCACCGTATTAGTTAGCTCTCTGAGTTTATCAATATTTTCATCACTGGCCGAGCTATCTGAATAAGAATTTGAATCTAAATTTCCATTCAATAGACACCATGCAACTATATACTCAATGCAGTGATCTCTATCAGCATAATTATTCAATGGACCTTTCTTTGAGATGATTCTGACCCCAGGTTCTTGTGTGTGTATCTCAATTTTTTCTATGTCATGGATTTTTCCTTTAACTTCTGATGATAAAAATATTGCCGCTTCTGCAGCAGTTTGTGCATGGAATTCAGCTGGAAAAGATACTTTATATAAAATGTTGTCCATAACATAAGAACCTAGCTCTCGTTCCAGTTTCAGTGGATTTTCACCCATCAAAACGTCATTAAAACCCCAGTTTTTTGCCGACAACACAGTCGGATAACTCTCATCACTAACTTCAGAGATGAACACTTGTTTAAGTGCTTTAGCTGATGCATCTCCTGCAGCCCAACTTTTTCTTGCTCCAGTATTTGGAAAATGACGGTATGTACGCAAACTTTGCCCATCAATAAATGCATTGCTAATAACTGCTTGAATTTGATGATGGTTATGTCCCAACATTTTTGCTCCAACTGAAGCAGAGGCTATCTTTACCAAAGCTACGTGATCTAAGCCCTCTTTATTCAGACTGTTTTCTATGGCTAAAGCTCCTTGAATTTCATGTGCCATAACCATGCAATTGAGAACTTCTTTAAAATTTAAAGAAGTAGTTCTATGACTTTTTAAATAATCAACTAAAGCTAAAATTATTGCCAAATTATCCGACGGATGACCCCATTCTTTAGCTAGCCATGTGTCATTAAAATCCAACCACCTTATTAATGCGCCATTTAAAAACGTTGCATCCAAAACATTAGTTGTTAAATCAGTACCAACAACTCTTACAGAACCTTGAGAGTTTTTTATATACTCGATATCAATGAATTTTTTTACTTGATCATGTTCTAAAGCCATGAATGCGCAAGCAATGCTGTCAAAAAAACATGTTTTTGCCTCTTGAAGAGACTTTTCATTTGCTTGGTAATTCTGGACGTAGTCAGATATTTTTTTGATGATTGGATCAAAGTCAGACATTATCTAGATTCAATATCAACCCAATTTCTATCCTCTGGGCCAATGTAATCTGCACTTGGTCTGATAATTCTATTATTGTCTCTTTGTTCATAAGCGTGTGCTGACCATCCTATTATCCTTGCAATTGCAAAAAGTGGTGTGAACAACTTTGTTGGTATGCCTAAATAGTGATAGGCTGGCGCATGAAAGAAATCGGTGTTTGGAAATAACCCCTTTTTCTCTTTTAAATAAGCTTCCATGATGACCGCAGCATCATGTAAAAGCTTATCTTTATGATTCTCACTTAATTTTGCTGAATATTCCTTGATGATATCACTGCGAGGATCTTTAACGGAGTATACAGCATGACCAAAACCCATGATCTTTTCTTTATTATTAAGTTTTTGATCTATAAAACCTTTGACACTCTCAAGAGAATCTATTGCTTCGAGCATTTTCATAGCCTCTTCATTAGCTCCACCATGCAACGGCCCTCTTAAACTTCCAACGGCAGCTGTTAAGCAAGAATGGAGATCAGATAATGTCGATGCACATACTCTCCCAGTAAAAGTTGATGCATTAAATTCATGTTCAGCGTACAAAGTTAAAGACACATCTAATGTCTTTTTGTGAAGATCAGTGATTTCTTCTTGTCTTAACAACTTAAGGAAATGTGCAGCAATTGAAACCTCATTTGAAGTTTGTTCTATTCTTACTCCTGCATGAGAATACTTGTACCAATACACTATTGCAGTCGTTGTTACCCCGAGCAATCTTTTTGTAATATCTAGTTGTTCGTTAAACGACTTTTCAGATTCGATGACACCCATGTAGGAAATAATTGTTCTGACCACCTCCATCGGATGTGCTTCCTTCGGAATCGACTCAAGCACAGTTATCAATGAATTAGGCATTGTTCTAAGACTGGCTAATTCTCGTTCGAATTCTTCTAATTCCGGTTTTTTGGGTAAATGTCCTATTAATAGTAGATAGGCGACCTCTTCAAAGCTAGCATTTTTAGCTAGATCCTCAATGCTGTAGCCAAGGTATCTCAGACTTCCCTCTTGTTCCACAGTTGATAGTGATGTTTGGCCAGCTGATTGCCCCCTTAAGCCTGCACCCTGTAATTTCTTCATGGTTTAATTTCGTAAAAGTTTATTCCCCTTTTTATGATTTCCCTTCCTTGAGATTTTCTCCAAGTATTTGTATCTCTTAAGCTATAGACACATCCACAATACTCTTGTTTGTAAAACTTCTCTTGTTTAGAAATTTCCAACATTCGTGCAGAGCCGCCTTGTTTTCTCCAATTGAAATCCCAGAAATCCACATCATTATAACGTTTTGCAGCCTTTAAACCAGAAGAATTAATTTGCTCTAGGTCTTTCCATCTTGATATCCCAAGTGTAGTTGCAAATGTGTCGTAATGATTTTCATGGGCATAAAGAGCAGACCTTTCGAATCTCATATCAAAACAGACAGTGCATCGTTCACCCCTTTCTGGAGCATCTTCAAGCCCTTTGACTCGTTCAAACCAATTATCTTTATCGTAGTCTGCATCTACAAAATTAAACCCTAATTTTTCAGCGAATCTAATATTTTCATCTTTTCTAATTTCATATTCTTCTCTTGGGTGAATATTTGGATTGTAGAAATATATAGTTGTTTTAATGTCAGATGCAGCAATAGCTTCCATGATTTCCCCAGCACATGGAGCACAGCAACTGTGAAGCAACAATTTTTTTCCACCGTTAGGTAGTTCTAACTTTGGTCTTGCATAGTTCTCAACTGATAAATTATTCATATGATAAGTGTTTTTTTAAATCGTTATAATTGTCGAATGAAATTATATCAGGACGAGAGGCTTTTACCTCATCAGGAGCAAATATAAATGCTCCATCAGACTCATCTATCATCTGAATATCATTGTAAGAATCGCCAATGCAAAAACATTCATAGTTCATTGTTTTAAAAGCTTTTATTACGTTTTTCTTGGGTTCTTCCTGTCTTTTTTCATACCCTACAATTGAATCATTCTCAATTTTTAGTTTGTGGCAAAGTAGAGAATAATTTCCTAACTTTTTCACTACTGGTAGGCCTAATTCATAAAAAGTATCTGAAACAATAACGACTTGATAAAGATCTGATAAAGATGTTAAAAATTCTTTTGCTTGGTTATAGGGTTTAATAGTTTGTAAAAATGATTGTAGTTCGCTGAAGCTGATGTCATTTTTTGCTAATACATCCATTCTTTTTTGCATTAATTCTTCAAAATCTGGAATTTCTCTTGTAGTTAGTTGTAAATCTTCGATTTGGTACTCATTACCAATTTCTTGCCATATCTCTGGAGCAAGTGTGCCTTCTAAATCAGTGCAGAGAATTTTCATTTAGGGTTATTAATTCCGTATGGTACATGACCAGTTGAAACATGACTAGTAGCCTCTAAACAATTCTCAGTTAAATCATCAAAAAATATATCAGCAGAAAACCCTTTTAAAAACTTGCCTTTTGCTAGGCCCCCTAAAAAAAAGGTTTCATCAATTCTTATATTCTCTTTTCTTAAGGTATTTATTACTCTCTTATGGGCTGGAGCAGCTCTTGCTGTTACAAGTGCAATTCTAATTGGGCACTTATCTGCCGAATATTCAGATTGTATTAAATTCAATTTTTTCAAAAAACCATTGAATGGACCAGGACTTATTGGTTTTTTTGATGCGCCCTCTTCTTTTAAATATGTTTTGAGCCCTTTCTTTTTAAATGTAACTTCTGATTCATCAGAGAAAATGACTGCGTCTGCATCAAAACCAATTCGTAATTGCTTAGAATCGGATGGTTTATATTTATCAGCAAAGATATGCGCAGCTGCAATATTATTTTCGATAGCCATTTTTACATCTTTTACATCTGCAGATAAAAAAAGGTCAATATCTAAGGCATCGACATAAGGAAATGGACTTTCTCCTCCTGAAAATACCGCTCGAGATATATCTAGATTATTTTTCTCGATTGAGTTAAAAATTCTTAAACCAGTGTCTGAGCTGTTTCGAGATAATAAAGTGACTTCAACGAGCTTTTCTTTTTTATTATTCATTTGAAGGAGCTTCTCAACTAGATTAAAAGCTACACCCTTATCTAAAGGTTTGTTCTCATTCTTTTTTTGATAATTTGAATATTCTTCAATGCCTTCTTTTTTGAATATTTCATGGCTTTCACCTAAATCAAATAAGGCTCTTGAACTAATTCCTATTTTAAGAATGGACATAATATTTGTGTTTTTTTAATTTTACTGTATATAATTACAGTATATGTTAAACCTTACTGCACAACAGATCAAAGTATTTGATGTTATCAAAGAATCGCTTCAGAGCAATGGTTATCCACCAACAAGAGCTGAAATAGCAAAAATTTTAGATTTTAAATCAGTGAATGCTGCTGAATCACACATTAAAGCTCTTGTAAAAAAAGGTGTTATTCAAAAAGTTCCAGGCTCATCGAGAGGAATAAAATTGGTTGAAGAAATTTCTGGAATACCTCTAATAGGTAGTGTAGCTGCAGGTAGCCCAATTATGGCTTTTGAAAATGTTGAAAAAACTATCCACTCTAACCCTCTTAATAAATCAGTAGATTTCTTTTTAAGGGTTCAGGGTGAAAGCATGATAGATGCAGGTATATTCGATAATGATCTTGTTGGTGTAAGAAAAACAAGGAGTGCAGAAAATGGGGAAATAGTTGTTGCAAGATTAGACGATGAAGTAACCCTGAAAAGATTTAAAAAGGATTCTTCTGGCATCAAACTTGTAGCTGAGAATAGTAGTTTTTCTGATATTGCAGTTGATGAGTCACTAGATTTCTCAATAGAAGGAAGGGCTGTAGGTATAATCAGAGAAAATCTTTAATCAGTGAACCACTCTATCTTCTGAGTCTTTCTTAAGGAAAGTGTCAAAAACTTCATCATCGAGCGCATCCACATCAATATCGCTATTGAGGGTTTCAATACCAGATTTGATCATTTCTTTAGCAACGTCGAATTCCATTCCATTCAATAGTGTTTTTACTTCCGATGAAAATTCAATTTTTACAAGAGGTGTATCTTTTTGATCAGATCTTCTTAAAACAACAACACCCTCAGAAACTTCGACTAGCTCTAAATATTTGGACATATTTTTATATTAGGTGCTTTTGAGAATTATTAAAGTCTTTTTCTTAATCTCTTTGCATTTCTTTCCAATCAGAGCCTTCGTAAACAAAGAATAGTTTCTTTTTCTTTCCTTTTGCTTCAGCAGAAAGAGTATGGCTTCCATCTTTTCTGTTAAAACGAACAACCAAATGATCACCATCTGGATCTAGCTCTGGAGCATTGGCAAAGATTTGATGCTTTTCTGGTAACTTTTTAATGACTGATTTTATTTCACTTACTAATGGAGCTCTTGTCTCTCTATTTTTTGGAAATTGGGATGCAGCTAGGAAAAGTCCTTTCAGACTGTCTCTCAAAAGAAAAGTATCATCACACTTTTCACATTTTAAATCCGACATTTCTATTGGGTCCATAAAAATTGGTTTAAGTTCACCATTTTTCATGATTTGTCTTGTTGCTGTACATGATTGACATGCAAAATACTTACCAAACCTTCCAATTTTTAATTCCATTTTTGCATCGCATTTATGACAATCAATTAATTCTTCTTCACCATTTTTTGGCTTTATGAAATTTCCTTCTTCTAACTTTGTTCCAGGGCATATCGGTGAGCTTGAGCAAATATGCAATTTTCGATTTTCATCGATAATGAATCCATCCATTGTGGATCCACAAAGATCACATTTTGGTTTGTTAAAAATGCTCTCAGCTTCTTTATCGTCATCGTCAGTGAATAATTCTTCTGGAATTAAGGAATATGTTTTTTTGCATTTTAAATCGCCTTCATCAAAGTATCCTTCACATCCGAGAAATTGACCTGTTTGATTAGTTCTTAAAATCATTTCTTTGTCACAATCACATTCAGTACACCTAACTTTGGTAGAAATTGGATTATTTCTTTCCATGCCATCCACAGCAATTTTTTTGGATTCGTTAAATTCAGCATAAAATTCTTCTAGCAACTTTTTCCAACTTTCTTTACCTTCTGCTACATCATCTAGGCTCTTTTCCATATTTGCTGTGAAACTATAATCCATGATATTAGTGAACGATTTAATAAGTCGGTCAGAGATTAAGTTTGCTATTTTAGTTGCATAAAGTCTTTTATTTTCACTTCTAACATAACCTCTATCTTGTATATTGGTAATAATCTCTTGATATGTTGATGGTCGTCCAATACCTCGTTTTTCCAATTCTTTTACCAAGCTAGCCTCAGAGTACCTTGATGGTGGTTTTGTGAAATGTTGGGATTTTTCCACTTTACTAATTCTTTTCATCAAACCAACCGAAAGACTTTCTAAATCGTAATCTACATATCCACTGTTTTTACCAGGAGGCATTACTTTATAAAAACCATCAAAGCTCACACTGCTTACTGAGGTTTCAAAAATATTAGTATCTTGTTGTGCTTTGATGCTGTTAACAATTATTTCTGGTTGAGGCATTTGTGATGCCACAAATCTGGACCATATTAAATTGTAAAGTTTTTTATGATCTTGGCTTAGCGATAATTCATCCGCTTTGAAAGTCACATCTGTTGGTCTTATAGCTTCATGTGCCTCCTGAGAATTTGATGCTTTTGACGCGAAATTTTTTGGTGCGCTATATACCTCACCATATGTATCAAGGAGATATTGTTTGCAGTTGTTTTGAGCTAATACACTTATATTAGGAGAGTCAGTCCTCATGTATGAAATGTATCCACCTGTATATAAGTCCTGAGCAATTTTCATTGTTTTAGACAAGCTAAAACCCAGCATTGAACTCGATGTTTGCTGAAGGGTAGATGTTATAAATGGAGGTTTAACTGGGATCTTACGTTTAGTTTTTTCATTGCTAGTGATCTCTATTTCGTGCTCCTTTATTGCAGAGGTAATTTTTTCAGCCTCCTCTATTGAATTTACCTCCAACCCAGATTTTTTAGTATTTAGTTTGAGAGTTATATCTCGTTCATCATGCCTTACATTAACTTCAAATTCCCAATATTCTTGCGGAGAGAAGGCTTTGATTTCCTTTTCACGCTCAACAACCAACCTGACTGCAACTGATTGAACTCTTCCAGCTGATAGTTTTCCGTAACTTCCAATTTTTTGCCACAATAAACTTGATAAATCATAACCAACAATACGATCCAGGATTCTTCTTGTTTTTTGCGCGTCGATTAGGCCCTCATCAAGATCTCCTGGAGTTTCAAATGCTTCTTGGATAGCTCCTTTTGTAATTTCATTGAATCTGACTCTGCTGTAGTTAAATTTTTTGCCAAGAATTTCTTTTAAATGCCAGGCTATTGCTTCGCCTTCTCTATCAAGGTCAGTCGCTAAAAATATATTTTCAACGCCTTTGGCTGAACTTTTAAGATCTTTAACAACTTTCTCTTTTTTAGGATCAATTTCATAAGAAATTGACCAGTCATCAAGATTTATAGCCTTATTTCCTTTAGTTAATCGTCTTACATGACCAACACTAGACTTCACAACAAAGTCTTTGCCTAAATATTTACTAATAGTTTTCGCTTTTGATGGTGACTCAACTATTACTAGAGATTTGCTTGTCATTTTTTACAATTCTTTTAACTAAATTTGGTCCTTCATAGATAAGACCTGTATACATTTGTACAAGGTCAGCACCTAATTCAAATTTTTCGTTATAAGAATCTACATCAAAAACACCGCCAACTGCAACAATAATTTTTTCTTCATTTATTATTGTCTTAATTTCTTTAAGAATTTCATTGGCTGAATTTTTTAATGATTTCCCTGATATTCCTCCAGGCAAATGCCCTACTTTTAAGCTTTCTTTCAAGTTTTGATTGTTTGAAGTATTAGAAATTATTATGCCATCAATTGCACTATCATTAATCGTCTCAATAAGGTCTTTATAGACAGTAGATTCTTCATCTGGTGAGATCTTGATAAATATTTTTGGCTGTATTAGATGCTTTTTTCTTTCATTTAAAATGACTTCTATGACAGATTTAAAGCTATCAATGTTATGTAAACTTCTAAGGTTAGGAGTATTGGGTGAGGAAATATTTATTGTGACAAAATCAGCATATTCAAAAATTTCTCTGTAGCATGTTAGATAATCGTTTTTGATTTCTTCTGGAACAGTGTCTTTGTTCGGGCCAATATTTACTCCAAGACATATGTCATCACGAACCTTCTTTAGTCTAGGTTTAATTGTTGCAACCCCTTCGTTTGGAAAACCCAGGCTATTAAGTAAAGACTCATCAGATACCAATCTTTTTATTCTGGGTTTTCGATTTCCATATTGAGCTTTGGGCGTAATGGTACCAACTTCAACGAACCCAAAGCCGATATTATCAAATTCATTGATTAATCTTGCGTTTTTATCCAGTCCAGCTGCTAAACCTAATCTATTTTTAATTTTTAAGCCCTTTACAGAAAAGCGAGTTTGTTTACTTTTATACAGACCTGAAAATAGCTTTAAAAAAAAATGGGAAATATTTTGGGATTGTTCAGGCGGGAGGAGAAAAAGTAATTTTCTGGCTAAATTATAAATCTTTAATTTCCTCAATATATTTTTTTAATCTTAAAGATAGTTCCTCATTAGCTAGACCAAGAGCAATATTTGCCTTCAAGTAGCCAACCTTACTACCACAATCGAATCTGTCACCTTCAAACTCATAACCAATAAAATCATTTATGTTGCTTAGTATTGCGTCTGTAATTTGAATTTCACCATTTTTTCCAGCGCTGTCATTATCAATGTGCGTAAAAATGCTTTTATTGAATAAATATCTACCAACCACAGCTAAATTTGATGGTGCATCTTTGGCTAATGGCTTTTCAACAATAGCTTTAAGATGAGAAACACTACCCTCACTTGATTCCGGATCAACTACGCCAAATTTTGAAATTTCTTCTTCTGGGATTTGCTCCAAAGCTATAACTTGTTTTCCATACTTTTCAGC
>NZKB01000014.1 GCA_002692425.1 Gammaproteobacteria bacterium | reverse complement strand
CTGTATAATATTTGAAAATGGCATTTTACACCTTTTCTAACGAAGATTCACAAATTATTTCTTATTTTTTTGATTAATTTTATTTATTACACAGATGGATAATTTTGGCTTAGTACTAATATTAGTTCTTATCGCGTTAATTTTTATATCTGCTTTCTTCTCAGGCTCTGAGACTTCGATTACTGCTATTAATCAAATAAAGCTAGAAAGTGCTGCAGAAAGTGGCCAAAAATCCGCAAAAAGGGTCAACAGCTTAAGAAATAAAATGAATGAAGTATTAGGTGTAATCTTAATTGGAAATAATTTAGTAAATATTTCTGCTTCAGCTCTTTTGACTTTTTTTGTCATCAAAGAGTTTGGTGATGAATATGTTTGGGCAGCCACCTTAGTTCTAACTATTCTGGTGATAATTTTTGCTGAAATAGCACCAAAAAACTTTGCAGCTAAAAAACCTGAAGCTATTGCCTACCCAGCAAGCATAATTTTAGAATTTTTGACAAATTATTTTGGGTGGCTTTCCAGAATTCTTAACTTCTTTAGTTCATGGATTACTGGTGTAAAAGGAGGAGAGAATTATTTCGCACAAAATCTAAATAGGCAAGAACTTAAATCAGTCTTAGACAAAGAGACAGAGCAAGTTGACAAAGAAGAAATGGAAGCAATGAAGTCTTTACTAGATTTAAAAGAACTATCTGTACAAGACATTTTGATTCCAATGAATCAAGTTATAAAGCTGAATCTAAATGATATTGATAGTTTTGATAATGAAGAGAGAAATAGATTTTATCCTGTTTATGAAGAAAAAGAGTCAGAAATAATTGGTTTTATTCACGCTAAAGAAATTGAAGAGCTTGAAAACTTTAGAAATGATTTAACTGATTTTCTTTTAGAGCCATACTATGTTCCAGAGAGCACACAATTATTTGCGCAATTAAAAAATTTTCAAAAAAATGGATCTGAAGTTGCGCTTGTAGTTGACGAGTATGGAGAGGTGACAGGTTTAATTACTCTTGAAGACCTTATTGAGTTGATAGTAGGTCAGTTTAATACTGTGGAGTCTGAAGAAGACTATGAGGTAGTCGACGAATTTACAGTGATAGCAGATGGTTCAACAATAATAAGAGAACTTAATAAAAAACTTGAGTGGGATTTACCCGAAGAAGGAGCTAAGACTCTAAATGGTTTGGTTATTGATCACTTAAACCAAATACCAACAAATAATGTTTGTATCGAGCTGAAAGACTATAAACTAGAAACCAACAAAATTGAATCAAATAAAGTTAAAGAAGTTAAAGTTTCAAAAAAGACTGATTAGTAGTAATAAACTAATAGAGCGAACAATACAGTAAGTATCAGGCCTGAATGAATTACAGCCTTTACTGACTCCATAAATTTTCTCATTTTTCCAAAAATTACGTTTGCCTCAATAGCTAAAATTAATGCGGTACCTACATATAACGCAGGCATACTCCAACCAGAAGCTGCTACACCTGGTATTTCATAGAAATAGTTTTTTCCTTCGCTTATATGAGCTGAATAGATCATAAAGTAAAGCATTGGAAATGAAAATAATGTATTTGTTCTTGAAGCTAGAGCAGCTTTTGCACCAGCTTGAGCGGCATCATCAGTCCCCGCTATGACTTTTTTTTGGTTTGGCCAAATAATTAACCAGACATTTAAAAACATTAATGTTGCCATCAATGACCCCAAGGAAATTCCTACACTATAGCTATTCTTATAATCAAGATACCAAAGTAAATAAAGCCCAGTCAGAAAAGTAAATAGTGCTGCCCATCTAAAGTACCATAAAGCGTTTGGTTGTAATTTTAACAAGACATCTTTTTTACCTTCTGGTGAAGCTTCTTTTAAATAGCCTGCTCCAACAAAATTAAAGTAATACAATAAACCAATCCATGTAATGCCAAACAATACATGCAAAAACCTGTCTATTTGAGATAAATATTCAAACATAATGCAACTCCCTATTTATATTATTGTAAATTAGCACAAAAAAAAAGGGAGCTAATTGCTCCCTTGTTTATAGTGTAGTTATTAATTACATCATTCCGCCCATATCTGGCATTCCTCCAGGAGGCATACCACCAGCAGGGGCTGAATCTTTGGCAGGTAACTCTGATACCATGCATTCTGTTGTTATCATCATTCCACCAATTGAACCAGCTGCTTGAAGTGCAGTTCTAGTTACCTTTGCAGGATCAAGTATGCCCATTTTGAGCATATCACCATATTCACCAGTTGCTGCATTGAATCCCTCTGAACCTTTAGATTTCTTCACATTTTCAGCTACAACAGATGATTCCTCACCTGCATTACTAGCGATAGTTTTAAGCGGGTACTCAAAAGCTCTCAAGGCTATATTGATACCTGCTTGTTGATCTTCATTTGCTCCCTTAAGGTTCCCAACTTTTTGCAGTGCTCTCATCAAAGCAACACCTCCACCTGGGACAACGCCCTCCTCAACTGCTGCTCTTGTTGAGTGTAAAGCATCTTCTACACGTGCTTTCTTTTCTTTCATTTCAACTTCTGATCCGGCACCAACTTTTATAACAGCAACACCGCCAGCAAGCTTAGCTACTCTTTCTTGAAGTTTTTCTCTGTCGTAATCAGATGTAGTCTCTTCAATTTGAGTTCTAATCTGTTGCACTCTACCTGAAATTGTTGATTTGGACCCTGCACCATCAACAATTGTTGTATTTTCTTTATCAAGAACAACTTTTTTTGCAGTGCCTAGATCTTCAATTGTTGTTGTTTCAAGCGCTAAACCTACTTCCTCTGAAATAACTCTTCCACCTGTCAAGACTGCTATATCTTCTAACATGGCTTTTCTTCTGTCACCAAAACCAGGTGCTTTACATGCTGCAACTTTCACAATGCCTCGCATATTATTCACTACTAACGTTGCAAGAGCTTCTCCTTCAACATCCTCAGCAATTATCATCAAGGCTTTACCTGATTTAGCAACTCCTTCTAGAAGAGGAATTAAATCTTTAATATTTGATATTTTCTTGTCAAATAAGAGTACAAAAGGGTCTTCCAAAACAACATTCATTTTGTCTTGATTATTAATAAAGTAAGGGGACAAATAACCTCGGTCAAATTGCATCCCTTCAACTACATCAAGCTCGTTATCAATTCCTGATCCTTCTTCAACTGTAATCACACCTTCTTTTCCAACTTTGTCCATTGCTTCTGCTATTATCTGTCCAACGTCTGTGTCACCATTTGCGGAAATAGAACCTACCTGAGCAATTGCAGAGCTGTCTTTACATGGTGTAGAAAGTTTTTTAACTTCTTCAACTGCAGCAATAATTGCTTTATCAATACCTCTTTTGAGATCAAGAGGATTCATACCTGCTGCCACAGATTTTAGACCTTCATTAACTATCGCTTGTGCAAGAACTGTCGCAGTTGTTGTTCCATCACCTGCTTGATCATTAGTTTGTGAAGCTACCTCTTTGACCATTTGAGCTCCCATGTTTTCAAATTTATCTTCAAGCTCAACTTCTTTTGCCACGGAAACACCGTCTTTTGTTACTGTTGGTGCCCCAAAAGATTTATCTAAAATTACATTTCTTCCCTTAGGACCCAAAGTCACTTTTACTGCATCAGCAAGTATATTTACACCACTCAGAAGTTTAACTCTCGCGATTTCACCGAATTTTACATCTTTAGCTGCCATAATTTCTCCTATTCAATTACTCCATAAATTTCACTTTCACTAAGTATTAAATACTCTTCTCCGTCAATCTTTACTGTATTACCACCGTATTGTCCGAAAACAACATGGTCGCCCACTTTAAGATCAACCGGGTTATTTTTTCCGTCGTCTGATTTTTTTCCAGGTCCCACAGCAACAACCTTCCCTTGTTGGGGTTTCTCTGTAGCAGATCCCGGAAGAACTATTCCTCCTGAAGAGGTTTTTTCTTCGTCTTGTCTTTTTACGACTACTCTGTCTTGTAATGGTCTAATTTTCATTTTTTGTTATCCTCCCACAACAAACTCTATTTAGGTATTCAGTCTGGTATTTTCAAGGTTTTTTCAATAATACTGAAAATTAAGAACCCTACTAAAATTCCTAAAGAATTCGCTATTATATCCATATACTCAAAATTCCTCAAACCTGACACATTCTGCAATAACTCGGTAAAAACTCCAAGAGAAATTAGGCCGATAAACAATAAAATTCTTTTTAAAGACTGGCTAGCTGCGAGTACCAAGAAAGAGAGGACTGAATATACAAAAAAATGTATGTATTTATCATTTAGCACCGTTTTTAATTCTTGATATTCGAATAGTGAAAATGTGAAAACTCCCATTATTAAAATTACCGCTGCTATTTTTAGGTTATTTTGCAAATTGAATGATAATCCTTTTATCAAAAGATAAGACAAACCTATTGAAGGCGCTCCTATCAAACCCATTAACAAAAAGAAATTATAGAAACCCATACTATCTGTCAAAAATCCTGAAGTTCCTTTTAAAAGTGTTCCGGGGACAATCACAAGAGAAGCTAAAAAAGCATATTGAATTGCCGTATAACGCCTATCAACTTGACCTACTAAATATGTTATGAAGCATACTGCTGTAAATGCTTGAGCTATTGTGTCTAAAAAATTAATTGAGATGAAATTGAGATAGCTTGGAAATAAATATAAGTATGAAAAAAACATATTGGTACTGACGACTAACAAAGCACCCACAAACATAGTCATTTCTATTTGGAATTTCTTAATAGTCCATAAAGCTAGACCAGAACCAACAAAAGTAGCAATGAAATTGAAGTAACTTTTCTTCTGAAGGTATTCAGCATTATCTAGACCTACCTCCGCGTATAATGCAGCTGCCATAGGGCCTAGAACAATGTCAGATATTTTATAAATACCAACAAGTAGTAGTAAAATTATCACATTATCTTTTTTCAAAAGATTTTTAAATGCTGAAAAAAATTGATCGAATGATGATTCTGAAAGATTTGCCTCTTTTACTCTCATACTTAGAAAAGTTATAGAAGTTAGGAAAAACATTAATAATCCCAAGTAAAGATAAATTGCTTGCCAATTTTCTGCTCCTATTATTCCATAAACTTGGGCACCAATAAGAAATGCTCCGACTTTATATCCGATTTGATAAATAGTAGCTAAATTTTCTGCATCAAAATATTGATCATATTCAACTCTATATGCATCAAGGGCAATATCTTGAACTGAAGAGAAAAAATAAATTAAACATGCAACTACAACAACAATTGCTAAATTTTGATTTGGATCAAGTACAGATAGAAGTAAAAGCAAGGCTCCCAGTGAAATTTGGGATATTAGTATCCACGATCTTCTAAGACCTAAAAAACTGTAAAAAACTGGAAGCTTTATTCTGTTTATAAATGGAGACCAGAAAAAATTTAACGCAACTATAATTGATGAAACTGTAACTAATCCCAAAGTTTGTTTATCTACACCTGCAGAAAGTAACCACAAACCAAAAGGAATGCCTAAGGCAAAACTTGGCATAGCTGCAGATATGCCTAAAAAAATAAAATTAAATTGTGTGTTTTTTAATTTCTCAAGCATTAATCAAATCCCAGTTAAAATATGGTCCCGGGTCATTTTTTCTACTTTGTGCAATTTCACTATGCCCAACAACGCTCATGTCTCCATACTCCTTTTTAAGCAAATCAAGTAATTCGTTCAATGCAGAATATTGATCGCTTGTGAATTCTTCTTTTGTAGAGCCTTTAAGTTCTATACCTATTGAGAATTCGTTACAACTGTCTCGTCCTGCATAAGTTGATTCACCTGCATGCCAAGCACATTTGTTGAAGGGCACAAATTGAATTAGTGATCCATTTCTTTCAATTAGAATATGAGCTGAAACTTTCAAACCTTCTAATGATTTAAAAGAATCATGTTTATCTAAATCTAATTCATTTAGAAATAGTTTAGTCGGGTTGTCGTTATTATAAGAACCTTCTGGCAAACTTATACAATGAATCACTACAAGGTCGATATTTTCTGTCCTATCTGACTGGTTTGGTGACAAAAAATAATCTGCTTCCTCTATTAAGTGGTTTTTAATCGATAAGCTCATGATTTGATTTTAAACTGTTGGAAAAGACAATACGAATTAATCTAATAACTCTTTTGGAAGCTTAAATGTCATAGTCTCATTATTTTCAGAAAGATTTCTTACTGATTGGTATCCAAGTGGATAGAGAAATGAGATGACATCTTGAACAATCTCTTCAGGCGCAGATGCTCCAGCTGTGATGCCTACTGTTGAAACTTTTTTTACTAATTCGACATCAATATCTGATTTTCCATCAATTAGAAATGATTTAGTGCCACATTTTTCAGCCAATTCTTTCAATCTATTTGAATTAGAGCTCGTTTTTGACCCTATAACTAGGACAATCTCACACTCAAGTGATAATTGCTTTACAGCATCTTGTCGATTTTGTGTTGCATAACAAATATCGTCTGCGCTTGGCCCGATAATTGTGGGAAACTTTTCTTTAAGTGCCTTTATAAGATCTTGAGTATCATCAACAGATAACGTTGTCTGTGTAACGTATGCTATTTCTTTTGTATTTATTTCTAATTCATTTATATCTCGATAGTTCTCAACTAAATAAATTTGTGTTTCAGAATCTTCTGGATGCCTGCCTAATGTGCCAACAACTTCAGGATGCCCTTTATGACCAATTAGTATAATATCTCGTCCTTTTCTAGCATGTCTTTGAACTTCTAAGTGAACTTTTGTAACTAGTGGACAAGTGGCGTCAAAATACATAAATTTTCTCTCTCTAGCTTCATCTTCAACAGATTTACTAACACCATGAGCACTAAAAATTGCAACTGCATTATCTGGGATTTCTTCTATCTCTTTAACAAATTTAACGCCTTTTTTTTCTAGATCTTCAACAACTTTTTTATTGTGAACGACTTGATGCCTAACAAATACTGGTTGATCAAATTTTTCCAATGATTTTTCAACAATATCAATTGCTCTATCGACGCCAGCACAAAATCCTCTAGGGTTTGCCAAAACTATTTCCTTAGACATTTTTCCCTTCCCTTATCCAAATAAATATAATTAAAATAGCTCCCAATGTTATTAGAAAATCAGCAAAATTAAAAACAAATAAAGATGTAGTCCCTATTCTTAGATGTAGATAATCAGTTACAGCACCGTAAAGAAGTCTTTCAATAAAATTACCAAAACCACCTGCTAAAACTAGTAGCAAACCCATCTTTTGAAATTTATCTTGTGTTTTTAAAAATGTGTGCGTTAAGAACGTTAGAGCTAAGAAAATAAAAACTAACAACAGGATTTGAGTAAAATTTCCTGAAGAACTGAACAGGCTTAAAGCAATGCCAGTATTTTTAGTGAGGAAATAATCTAAAAAATAAGGTATCAATGTTATTGACTCAATATTTGCAATATTGAGATACCACTTTACAGATAAATCAATGCTTAGAAGAGCAAGGAAAAGGAGAAAGAATTTCAATTAAAAGAAGCCCCTAATTTCACCATCTCCAGTCATATTAGAGTTACATCTGGCACAAACATTATTAGAATCTAACTCTTCAACTCTATGCCAACACCTTGAACATTTTTCGTGTTTTGATTTTCTTACAATAATTTTTTCCTTTTCTCCGCATTTGATTTCACAACCTGAACTTATAAAAAATTTTAATAATTCTGAGCTCATGCTTTGAGCATAATCAAAATTTGTTTTAGTTAGTGTTAATTCCAGTTCGCAATCTAAAGCATTTTTTATATTACCATTCTGTCTTTCAACCTCAATTGCTTGGTATACCCTTCCTCTCAATGCTAGCAATACATCAAATGCATCTACATCTTTCTTAGATGCAAATGATTTTAAGTCGCTAAATTCCTCACAAAAAATATCTTCGCCTTTTCCAGGGTATAAATTTTCGTAAAATTCATATGCTGTGAATGGCAAAATAGGTGAAATTAATTTTGTAAGAGTATTTAAGATTTCATTAATGCAATATTGTGCTGATCTTCTTCCAATAGAGTCACTCTGCATTGTATAAAGCCGATCCTTAATGACATCTAAATACATTCCGCCCAAATCATTTACACAAAAATTGAGAATTTTTGAAATAATCTGGTGGAAATTATAATTATTGTAGTTTTCCCTTATTTCTTGCTGAAGAGAATTAGTTTTATGTAATATGACTTTGTCGATAAATAATAAGTCCCTAACATCAAATTTTTGATCAAAGTCATAAATGTTAGAAATCATGAAACGCATAGTATTTCTGATACGTCTAAATCCATCTATCGCTCTGCTAAAAATATCTTTAGAGAAGGCCATTTCTCCCCTGAAGTCAGTAGATGCAATCCAATATCTTAGAATATCTGCGCCCGAGTCTTTTATAATTTCTTGTGGAGTAACTATATTTCCGATCGACTTTGACATTTTTCTCCCTTCATTATCAACAACAAAACCATGGGTCAAAACAGATTTATAAGGAGCAATTCCTTTCATAGCGATTGAAGTAAGCAGTGATGATTGAAACCAGCCTCTGTGTTGATCGCTACCTTCTAAATACAGATCAGATTGCGTATTAGAACCAAAAAGTTCATCAATAACACAATAATGTGTTATACCTGAATCGAACCAAACATCAAAAATATCTTTGGATTTTTCAAACCCTTTTTCTTCAACCCCTAACTCGATATCTGCCCAGGAATCAATTCCAGAATTCTTTATAGCTTCAGATGCTTGGTTAAAAATTTTATCTTGATTAGGATGTAGTTCTCCAGATTCACTCTTATAAAATAAAGGTATTGGTATACCCCAATCTCTTTGTCTTGAAATACACCAATCAGGCCTATCTTTCAACATAGTTTCCATTCTCTCTCTGCCCCAATTAGGGATAAAATCTACATCTCTTATTGCTCTATTTGCCCCGTCAAGTAATCCAGATTTTGTCATTGAAATAAACCATTGTGGTGTCGCCATAAAAATTAAAGGAGTTTTGTGTCTCCAGCAATGTGGGTAGCTATGTTGGTAATTTTCTTGGCATATTAGCGCGTTATTTTTTTGTAACTCTTCTAATACGTGAGGATCAACCTTTCTAACATGTACACCTGAAAAGAAATCGACATCTTCTTTGTAACAATTATTCATTGATATTGGGTTTATAACTTCGATCTCTTCATTCGAGCAGACGTTAAAATCATCAACACCATGAGCAGGTGCTGTATGAACAAAACCTGTTCCAGTTTCCGTAGTTACGTGATCACCAAAAAGTAAAGGTGTTTCTCTTTTATACAATGGATGTAGAACTTTTAAATTTTCTAATTCAGAGCCTTTAAAAGAAACATTTGTAGGTTTATATGTTTTATCGCTCCACCTATTAAGACAGCTTTCCACAAGTTCTGAAGCTATCACAGAATATTCAGTCCCAGAATCAAGAATGAGATATTCAATTTCAGGATTTGCACATACTGCCTGATTTCCTGGTATGGTCCACGGTGTTGTTGTCCAAATAATTAACGAAAGAGTTTTTTTGTTATCAAGATTCAATTTCTTAATCAATTTTTCTTTGCTACTTTTATCAAAGTCAAATTTAACATCTATGGCAATTGAATCTTTATCCATGTATTCAACTTCGGCTTCTGCCAATGACGATCCGCACTCAGGACACCAATGTACAGGCTTGAACCCCTTTTCAACATGACCATTGTGAAATATTCTTGCAAAACCATTTATTGCATCTCCCTCAAATTTTTGATCAAGGCTGGCATACCTTTTATCCCAATCCCCAAAAACACCGAGTCTCATAAAATCGTCTTTCTGAATATTTATTTGTTTTTGAGCATAATCTCTACAAAGGTCTCGAAAATCTGATTGGGCAATTTCTCTTCTTTTTTTTCCAAGCTTTTTCTCGATCTGATGTTCTATTGGCAAGCCATGACAATCCCAACCTGGTATGTAAGGAGCATCATACCCTTCCAATGTTTTTGATCTGATTACAATGTCTTTCAGAACTTTATTTACAGCATGCCCGAGGTGTATGTTGCCATTAGCATAAGGTGGCCCATCATGAAGAATAAATTTTTCTTTACCTTCCCTATTTTTTCTAATTTTCTTGTAGACATTCTTTTTGTCCCATTGTTTTAACATTTCTGGTTCCCTTAAATTAAGGTTAGCTTTCATAGGAATGCTAGTATTAGGTAAATTTAATTTTTGATCTTTCTTATCACTCATAAAGTTCTTTAAGCTCTTCAGCTCTTATTTTATCTTCATTAATTTGATTCTTTAATTCATCAATGGAGTTAAATTTTATTTGATCTCTAATTTTACATAAAAATTCAATGCTCAAAGCTTCATCGTATATATTTCCATCATAATCGAGAATATGTACTTCAAGAGATTGTTCATAATCATCAAAAGTAGGTTTTGTGCCAAAATTTACGATACAGAAATAACTAATTTGATCTATCTCCGTTTTACATAAAAACACACCGCTGAAACAGAATTTTTTATTTTCGATATCTATATTTGCAGTTGGAGTTGAAATTCTTTTACCCAAACTTTTGCCTTTTATCACTTTTCCAGATATTTGATATGTTCTGCCAAGTAATTTTGACGCTTCCTGAAATTTACCATGCTGAAGTAATTCTCTGATCAATGTACTGCTTATTTTTGAACCATTGATTTCAAAATCTTCTAGTATCTCTAAAATTATTTCATTTCTATCACATAGAGTTTTGAGTAATTTTAAATCTCCTGATCTATCTTTACCAAATTTAAAATCTTTACCCACAATTAAGTATTTAACATCTTTCTTTAGCAGATATTCAGAAAAAAAATCTTCTGCAGAGGTGTTTCTGAAGTGATCACTAAAGTTAATGGCATTGACACAATCAATTTTTAAGTCACTTAAAATTCTATTCTTGTCCTGCTCTGATAAAATTCTATTTTTTTCTAATTTGAAGAATTCAAATGGGTAGGGATTGAAAGTAATTATCTTTGTTTTAAGGTTCAATTTTTTTGCCTGAGTTTTAATTTTTGCAATTAAAGCCATATGGCCTTGATGCAAGCCATCGAAATTTCCTATTGTTGTGGCATATCCTTTTTTCATTTTGTAAAACTTTCTTTTAAATTAAATAGATAAATTATTGCAAGGACCCATACTGATATAGCTGCAAAAGTAGTTGCCAAAGCTAATCCTACGTGACCCATATCATAAATAAAAATAAATAAATAATTTAACACTAAATTTATGATCAAAGAGATTAGACCTAAAGTTAAAACAAATTTTGTTTTATTCGCTGCAAAAAAAACACTATTAAAAAATTTTGAACTTAGTAAGAATGGCAAGGCATAAGCATATGCAACAAGACTTAGCGAAGTCATCTCCACATCATTTATTGTAAATTCTCCCCTAAAGAATAACAGTTGGATAATTTGGTTAGATAGAAAAATATAAAAAAGACCGGATGCCAGTCCAAGCATAAATGTCGACGACAAACCTTTAAAAAATACGTTTCTAAACTCCTTTTTATTTTTATTTAGTAATTGCTCAGTCAAATCTGGTAACGCAACAAGAGCTATTGCAACTCCAAATAAACCCATTGGAAATTGAATTAATCTATCAGATAAATATAACCACGTTGGACTACCTGATACGAGAAATGATGCAAATACTGTGTCTACTAAAACATTAAGTTGGTAGACTCCCGCAGCAAGAATTGCAGGAAAAAATCGAGAAAAAAATGAGTTTAGGACTCTCGTATCATATTTTTTTGTAAAAATCGGAAAGTACCCGAGCATACTAGTAAAATATAAATTTAATATTAGTTGTACAGCTCCAGCTACTATTACTGCTGTTCCAATTACGTTCAAAGAAAGCTCTTCAGAAAAACAGGCGAAAAAAATTAAGGTTAAATTGAATAGTATTGGAGTTGCTGCAACCACTTGAAAAGATTTCTTTGAGTTTTGCACTGCTCCTAAAAAAGCCACCAAAGAAATAAGCAATATATAAGGAAATACAAAAGTTAAAAATTTAGTGGCGGCCAAAAATTTATTTTCATCTGCTTGAAATCCAGGTGCAAAAATCGAGACAAATAATTCAGGAAAAAGCTCAACAAAGACTACAAAACTAAGCAAAGCAAAAAATAGCATCGTAAAAATTTGATTTAAAAAACTATTTAAGTTCTCTTTAGCTTCAATAATGCTTGGCGTTAGAGATTGAGATAAGGCACCCTCTCCAAAAAAGCTTCTAAAAACATTAGGGATTTTAAAAATTACAACAAATATATCGTGAATTACATTTGCACCAAGAATCGATGTAAATACTAAATCTCTTATGTATCCAAAAATTCTTGAGATCAGAGTAAAAAAACTAAACCCAATTGAAGATTTCCAAAAATTTGAGATATTCAACTACTTTTTCTCTGAATCAAAGTCTAAAGATATGGAATTAACACAATACCTCAAACCAGTTTTATCTACTGGGCCATCATTAAATACGTGCCCTAAATGGCCTTCACAATTCGCGCATAATATTTCAGTTCTAGGACGACCAAAAATAGAATGATCATCTCGATAAATTATTGCATCCTCATTTACAGCTTCAAAGAAACTAGGCCAACCACAACCAGCATTATATTTTGTTTCAGATTTAAATAGCTCGTGACCACAGTTTTTGCATTTGTAAGTTCCATCCTCATAGAATGAGTCAAATTTGCCAGAAAATGCTCTTTCAGTGCCCTTATCTCTTAAAACTATTAATTCTTCCTCTGTTAAAGAATCGTTTATTTTTTTCATTT
>NZKB01000013.1 GCA_002692425.1 Gammaproteobacteria bacterium | reverse complement strand
TTTGAGCTGAAAGTTAGGGCTAACCAAATATAACAAAACGAAACAATTAAAATTACGAATATTAGTATATATAAAGGTTGTCCCGGGTTTAAATAAAGTGCAAATTCTTGCAAACCGCTCAAACCCTCTATATTTCCAAACCATGAAGACAAAGTGGCTGGGAATAATAAAAAGGTACTGGCGAAAATAGCTGGAATGACACCTGACATATTTAATTTCAATGGCAAAAAGCTAGAAGGAGCCTGCACCATACCTCTTACTTGGTGTCTTTGAGCATAATTAACTGTAATCTTCCTTTGTGCGTTTTCAACAAAAACTACAAGTGCGACAACAATTAGCGTCAATAACCCAAGCACAATCAATATTAGGTAATTTAGATCTCCTTGTTGTGTTTGCTCTAAAGCTTGTCCAAAAGCTCTTGGAACTCCAGTAATTATACTCGTAGCAATTATTAAAGAAATACCATTTCCAATACCTCTTTCTGAAATTTGCTCACCGAGCCACATTAAGAATACTGTACCTGTCACTATAGACAACACAGCCACAATTGCTCCAAAAATACTGCTTGACTCTATTAATCCAGCAGATTGCAAGGTAACTGTTAAGGCTGTAGATTGTATAAGCGCGAAAACAACTGTTCCATATCTTGTGTACTGTGTGATTTTATTTCGTCCAGCTTGACCATCTTTCTTTAGCTCTTGTAAATACGGAAGCGAATTAGAAAATAGTTGCATAACAATCGCAGCAGAAATATATGGCACGACACTTAAAGCAAAAATACTCATTCTTTCCAAGGCTCCGCCTGAAAATAAATTGAAATATTGAAGGATTGTTCCTTGGCTTTGTTGGAAGAGTGCTGCAACTTGTTCTGGGTTAATGCCTGGAATAGGAATGTGAGTTCCAATCCTATAAACAAGTAAAGCAAAGGCTAAAAAGCCTAGCCTTCTCCAGAGTTCAGACATTGAATTATCCAATCTTCACTCCTTTTGATATTTTGATATTTTCGTCATTTGGTTTTTCTGACAATTTTCCTTCTCCAAAAATTTTTACATTCAAAGTTGATTTTTTTATGAAGCCAAGTTTTTTTAGGTTTTCAATAGTTATTTTCTTAACTCCTGTAAGATGTTTCACATTAATACTTTCTGAAACTCTTGAAACTCTTGATGTAAAACCAAATTTTGGTAATCTCATTTGAAGTGGCATTTGTCCACCTTCAAAACCAGGTCTAACATTTCCTCCTGATCTTGATTTTTGTCCTTTATGTCCTCTTCCCGCGGTTTTGCCGACACCTGAACCAGCGCCTCTACCAACTCTTTTCTTTTCAGAACGTGATTTTGCGTCGCTAATACTATTGAGTGTCAATTTGTCCATATTATTTAACCTCTTCAACTGCAAGGAGATATTCAACCTGCGTAATCATACCTCTGGTAGATGGTGTATCTTCCAATATCTTGGAATCTCCAATACCCTTTAATCCAAGGCCTTTCACAGATAATCTATGATTCTTTTTTCTGCCTATTAAGCTTTTTAATTGTGTTACTTTTATTTTAGTCATTATTTTCGTCTCTCTTTAACTCTCTCAGGAGATTCCATTTTTGCTAAACCTTGAACAGTTGCCCTTACAACATTAATCGGATTTGTTGATCCATAACATTTAGCCAAGACATTTTTTATGCCAACTAATTCCAATACAGCCCTCATTGCTCCACCTGCAATAATACCAGTACCTTCTGAAGCTGGTTGCATATATACTTTAGTTGCAGAACTTTTTTCGTTAATTGGATACCAAATTGTGTTTCCGTTAAGATCAACATTTACTAAACTTCTTTTAGCTTCATCAAGGGCTTTTTGAATAGCTACAGGAACTTCTTTTGCTTTTCCTCTGCCGTAACCAACTTTACCGTTTCCGTCACCAACGACTGTCAGAGCTGTAAATGACATAACTCTTCCCCCTTTAACAGTTTTAGCAACTCTGTTAACTTGAACAAGTTTCTCAACGAGAGTATCTTGTGCCATATTTTGTGCTTGTATATTTTTCATTAAAATTCCAGACCTCCTTCACGAGCACCATCTGCAAGAGCTTTCACTCTTCCGTGGTATTTATAACCAGATCTATCAAAAGTAACTTTTTTATGTCCTAACTCAATAGCTTTCTTTGCTATTTCACCACCAACTTTAGTTGCTGCTTCTATATTTCCGCCATTCTTACTTTTTAAAGATTTTTGTTGAGTTGAAACAGTTGCTAAGACTTTTCCACTAGATGAATCTATCAATTGTGCTGTAATATTCTTTAAAGATCTTGAAATAGAAATCCTCGTAAGTTCAACTTTTTGTAGTGTTGCTCTAAGTTTTTTTGATCTTCTTATTCTTGCTGCTATCTTACTCATTTCTTATCCTGCTGCTGCTTTCTTTCTCTCTTTTCTAACGACATGTTCATTGTCAATAAAAATACCTTTACCTTTGTATGGCTCTGGTGGCCTAAATGCTCTAATTTCTGCACATACTTGCCCCAAAAGTTGTTTATCACAAGATGACAAAGTAATTTCTGTCTGATTTTCTTGTTTTGCTTCAATTGTTGAGGGAAGTTCGTAATCAACTGGATGAGAAAACCCAAGAGTGAAAGTAATTTTCTTTCCTTGGACTTTAGCTCTATAGCCTACTCCGTTAAGTTTTATATTTTTTTCGAAACCATCTCCAACACCTTTGACATAATTATTAATCAACGCTCGCATCGTGCCAGCAATAGCTCTGTCTTCATCTTTTTTCCATTTAACCTGTAAAGAATTTTCTTCATGGCTGAAACTAACGCTTTTATGAACCTCTAAAGTCATTTCACCCTTAGGTCCCTTAAAATTAATAGCTTGGCCCTCAGTGGTTATATTTACTGATTCAGGAATATTTACTGGATCTTTTGCTATTCTTGACATTAAAATACCCTACAAATTACCTCGCCACCGAGTTGTTTTTTTATTGCATCTTTATCGGTCATAAGACCCTTGCTTGTTGTTAGTACTTTTAATCCCAAACCACCTTTATATGGTTTAACATCTTTATAACTTAAATACTTTCTTAAACCCGGACGAGACTCTCTTATTATTTCTTTAATTACGGGCTCTTCATTAAAATATTTAAGAGTTATTTCTAGCTCATCAAAATCTTTTTTTACTTTTTTTACGTTTGTTAAAAAACCTTCTTTGACTAACAGCTTAGAAAGCTCATGTTTAACCTTTGAGTAAGGTGCATTCACTGTTGCTTTACCTCGCATCAAAGCGTTTCTTATTCTCGTTAATAAATCTGCAATCGGATCTGTCATAATATTACCAACTTGATTTCTTGATGCCTGGTAATTTACCTGACATTGCTAATTCCCTTAGTTTTGTTCTGCTTAGGCCAAATTTTCTGTAGACACCTTTTGGTCTTCCTGTAAGAGCACATCTTCTAACAACTCTTGACGGATTAGAATTTCTTGGCAACTTCTGTAGTTTTCTTTGAATATCCATTTTCTCTTCAAAAGTAGCTGCCTTTCTTTGTTCGTCTTTTAAAGCTGCACGTTTGTTAGAAAACTTTTCTACAAGTTTTATTTTTTTCTTCTCTCTTTCAATCAGTGATTTTCTAGCCATTTTTGCCCCTAAATGGAAAATTAAAAGATTCTAATAGCTCTTTTGCATCACTATCCTTAGTTGCGGTTGTGGTTATAGCTATGTCCATTCCTCTTAATTTATCTACTTTGTCGTAATCAATTTCTGGAAAAATTATTTGTTCTTTGATACCCATATTGTAATTTCCTCTTCCGTCAAAAGATTTGACGCTTAAACCTCTGAAGTCTTTCTCCCTTGGAATCGCTAAATTTACAAGTCTCTCAAAAAAGTCATACATTTTTTCGCCTCGCAATGTAACTTTGCAACCTATTGGATACTCCTCTCTTATTTTGAAAGTTGAAACAGCCTTTCTTGCTCTAGTGATCACAACTTTTTGTCCAGCAATTGCCTCCAAATCTTGCACGGCATGTTCAAGAACTCCTTTATCTTTTGATGCCTCACCAACACCCATATTAATGGTGATTTTTTCAAGCTTAGGAACCTGCATTATGGACTTAAATCCCAGCTTTTCTTTAAGCATTGGTGCTATTTCCTTTGTGTATTTTTCTCTAATTTTCATTATTTAATATTTTTTCCAGTTGATCTAAAAACTCTAATCTTTTTACCTTTCTCATCTTTAAAAGCTATTTTGTCTTTCTTCTTGGTCGTACTATTCCATATCATTACATTTGAAAGATTAATTGGCATTTCTTTCTCCACAATCCCACCGGTTATGCCCAGTTGCGGGTTAGGTCTTGTATGTTTTTTTGCAAGATTTAAATCATTGACAATACATTTATCACCGACAATTTTCTTAATATTGCCCCTTTTACCTTTTTCTCTTCCAGAAACCACTATGACTTCGTCACCTTGTCTCAATTTTGTATTCTTTGATTTCATCTAAAGCACCTCCGGTGCTAAAGAAACTATTTTCATAAATTTTGCAGTTCTTAGTTCTCTTGTAACAGGGCCAAAAATTCGGGTTGCTACTGGGTCTCTGTTTGTGTTTAGCAATACAACTGCATTTTCGTCAAAACCTATCTTTGAACCATCCTGCCTTCTTACTCCTGATTTACTCCTAACAATGAGAGCATTCATAACAGAACCTTTTTTAATTTTACTTTGCGGCAATGCTTCTTTAACTGCGACTTTAATAACATCACCAATGTTCGCAGTTCTTCTTTTCGAGCCACCTAAAACTTTTATACACATAACAGCTCTTGCACCACTGTTGTCTGCAACACTAAGCATGCTTTGAGTTTGTATCATTCTGATACTCCCTTTTTGACAACATCAACTAACATCCAATTTTTTGTTTTTGAAATTGGTTTACATTCTTGGATAAGCACAATATCACCTTCTTTTGAGACTTCTTTTTCATCATGCACATGATACTTGGTTGATAAATTTATGTACTTTCCATATTTTGGGTGTTTAGTACGTCTTGCAACAACCACTGTGATTGTTTTATTCATCTTTTGGCTTGTAACTGTGCCCTGTAATGTTCTAGCTGCCATTTTTTGTGTTAATCTCCGTTTTAATTCTTGCTATGTTTTTTCTAGCTTCTTTCAATGTATGACTTTCTTTAAGTTGGCCCATTTTATGTTTGAAATTGTTTTCGAACAACACCTTTCTATTAGCAATTAATTCTGTTTTCAATGCATCTAATTTCATTTTTTTAAAATCTTTAATCTTTTTGTTAGCCATTTGTCCCTCTCTTAATGAAAGTAGTAGTCATGGGTAGCTTCGCACCTGCCAATTCAAACGCTCTTTTTGCATCTTTTTCATCAACACCTGCAACTTCGTATAGAATTTTTCCTGGTTTGATTGGGCTCGCCCAATATTCCACGTTACCTTTGCCCTTACCCTGTCTTGTCTCTAGTGGTTTTTTTGTAATAGGCTTATCAGGAAAAACTCTTATCCATACTTTTCCACCTCTTTTTATGTGTCTTACTAGCGCTCTTCTAGCTGCCTCAATCTGCCTTGATGTAAGCATTCCATGTGAAGTAGCTTTTAAGCCAAAATCACCAAAAGAAACAGATGAACCTGCAGATGCAAAACCATTGTTTCTGCCTTTCATTTGCTTCCTATATTTTGTTTTCTTAGGCTGTAGCACCTTTATCTCCTCTGTAAATCCAAACTTTTACACCAAGTATTCCGTACGTTGTAAGAGCCTCACTTGTTGCATAGTCAATATCTGCCTTTAGAGTATGTAATGGTACTCTTCCTTCTCGATACCATTCGGATCTAGCAATCTCTGCACCATTTAATCTTCCTGAAACTTCAATTCTTATTCCTTTGGCTCCTTGCCTCATAGTATTTTGAACCGCTCTTTTCATCGCTTTTCTAAACATAATTCTTTTTTCAAGTTGTTGAGTTACTGAGTCAGCAACAAGCTGAGCATCAAGATCAGGTTGTTTCACTTCTACAACATTGAGTTTTACGTCTTGTTTAAGAATCTTCTTCAACTCTTTTTTTATTTTTTCTATTTCTTCACCTTTTTTTCCGATAACAACGCCTGGCCTTGAAGTCTTTATGTCTATAATAATTTCTTCCATAGTCCTTTTTATTATCACAGCACTAATTGGAGCTTGAGGTAATATCTCTCTTACTCTGTCTCTGACTTTGATATCTTCAATTACAAGCTTCGAGTAATCTTTTGATTTTGCATACCAGACAGAATCATGTTCTCTAGAAGTTCCGAGTCTGAAGCCAACTGGATTAACTTTCTGACCCATCTTGCACCCCTTCTTTTTTGTTAGTTAATTTAATTTCAATGTGACACATAGGTTTTCTTATTCTGTCTGCTCTACCTCTAGCTCTTATCTTTATTCTTTTCATCACTAAACCCTTGTTCACTACTACTGATTTAATTTTTAAATCATCAATATCTGCATTTTCATTATTTTCAGCATTAGATATTGCTGAATCTAATAGTTTTTTTATTAATGCTGCGCCTTTTTGTTTTGAAAAGCTTAAAACATCAAGAGCTTTCTCTACTTCGAGACCTCTTACCATATCAGCAACCAGAGAAGCCTTTTGAGGAGATAATCTTGCGCTTTTTAGATATGCTCTCACTTCCATTAAACTTTCACCTTCCTATCGCCTGAATGCATCTTAAATGTTCTCGTAAGAGAGAATTCACCAAGTTTCTGGCCAACCATATCTTCCCTTATGAAAACAGGTATATGTTGTCTGCCGTTATGAACCGCTATCGTTAAATCGACCATATCGGGAGTAATCATTGAACTCCTTGACCAGGTTTTAATTGGCTTTCTATCGTTTGTTTCTTTTGCTTTAGCTACTTTTTTTTCTAAAGATAAATCTATAAATGGGCCTTTTTTACTCGATCTTGCCATTATTTATATCTCCTTTTCACAATAAGTTTATCGCTTGCCTTTGGTTTTCTTGTTCTGTAACCCTTTGTTGGCACTCCCCATGGAGTAACTGGATTTCTACCTCCTGAGGTTTTACCTTCACCACCGCCATGCGGGTGATCAACGGGGTTCATAGCTACACCTCTAACGGTAGGCCTTACACCTCTCCATCTTTTGGCCCCAGCTTTACCAAGGGATTTTAAGTTATGTTGTTGATTTGAGATAACACCTATTGTGGCTTTACAAGTCAGTAAGATTTTTCTCATTTCACCTGAACTTAGTCTCAAAGTTGCATATTTACCTTCTTTAGCTACGAGTCTTGCTGTTGTACCAGCAGATCTTACAAGTTGAGCTCCTTTTCCAGGCCTCATTTCAACACAATGTACCTCTGTACCTTGTGGTATTTTGTTCAATGATAAGCAATTTCCTGGTTTAATTGGTGCTTTATCACTCGATATGATTTTGGTTTTCTCTTTTAGGTTTTTTGGAGCAATAATGTAGGACTTTTCACCGTCTTTATACTCTACTAACGCAATATTAGCTGACCTGTTTGGATCATATTCAATTCTTTGAACTACTGCCTCAATATCTACTTTCTGTCTTTTGAAGTCTATTATTCTGTATAGTCTTTTGTGGCCTCCACCTTTATGGCGTACCGTAATATGACCATTATTATTTCTGCCCGAAATTCTTTTTTTTGATTCTATAAGGGTTTTTTCTGGCCTACCTTTGTAAAGCTCTTCTCTAATTTGAACCCTAAACCTTCTCCCGGGTGATGTTGGTTTTGCTTTTACGATTGCCATTTTACTTAAAAGGATTCTCCATATTAATTTCTTTACCTTCAGCAAGAGTTACATAAGCTTTTTTATAAGTGCTTGTTTTATACTTGCCAAATCTAGTTCTTTTATTCTTAAATTTTGTGTTCAGGACCCTAACTGAATTTACTATGACTCCAAAAACTTCTTCAATTGAATTTTTTATATCTGTTTTAGTAGCTTCTTTTGACACTTTAAAAACATAAGTATTTGAAGCGCTCTTCTGAATAGCAGCCTTCTCAGTTATTACAGGATTTTTTATTGTCGTATAAGTTTTTTCACTTAACATTTAAAGCCTCCTTTATAACTGGCACTGCAGAATGTGTTAGGAGAATATGTTTTGCTTTAAGTAAATCGTAAGGATTTATGTCTTTAGCATCTAAAAAATTGAAATCTTTGAGGTTTCGCATTGCAAGCATTGTGTTTTGATCGAGTTCAGAGGCTATTAATAATGCAGATTCCTGACCAGTTTTCTTGAAGTAATCTTGTGCAAGCTTTGTTTTTGGATTTTTAAAACTTATATCATCAACCAAGTCTAGACGTTTCTCTGTTTTAAATTTTGAAAGTATTGATGCTAGAGCTTTTTTTGCCATTTTTTTGTTGATCTTTTTTGTATGGTTTTTCACATTCGCAAAGGTGACTCCTCCACCAACCCATAATGGACTTCGAATTGTACCTGCTCTTGCTCTTCCAGTTCCTTTTTGCCTGAATGGTTTTTTTCCTCCACCTCTTACTGCAGATCTATTCTTTAACATTACTGATCCCTGTCTTTCGTTTGACATGTAACTTGTTAAGGCTTGGTGAACTAGGGATTCATTAAAATCAACTGCAAAAACTTCACTTGGAAGTTTTGGTTTAGTTGTTTTTTTTGTTACTTTCTTTTCAGCCATTATTTTTTCTCACTTTCATCTTTTTCCTTTGTGTCTTCTGCTGGAGCTGCTTCCTCAACTGGAGTTGTTTCCTTTGTGTCTTCTGCTGGAGCTGCTTCCTCAA
>NZKB01000012.1 GCA_002692425.1 Gammaproteobacteria bacterium | reverse complement strand
GTTATTAATAACATCGTAGATATTGTCTACAGCTTTTACTGTCACAACTCTTTGATAGGTGGGATCATCTAAAGATGCATCTTCATCATACAAAACAGTCCATGTGAAATTTTTATCGTGCCAGTATTCTCCTATAAAACCGTACTCAGCAATTTTGTATCTAATTTTATTAAGCTGTCCAACATCAGGCAGATTTGTAGGAAGTCTAACTAATGCCTTTTCCATTGCCATGGAGAGCTTTTCAGCAAATTCTTTTGGTGTTACTTGGCCGCCTTTTTCAATAAAAATACAATGAGGTGATGCGCAAGCATATTGATCAAACACGCTGCAATCCGTTGCTGCCCTTCTCACTAATTTTCTTATAGACTTTTCTGAATCTAATGCATCTTTTCCAATAACCATCATTGAAATTTTTGGTCCGTATAAGATATCTTGACAGGTATATTTTTTTGGAAGAGAACAAACTGATTCTATAGCTTCTCTTCCTCCCCACGCAATTCTTACATCAGCATTTTTAGAAAAAGTATTAGCAATGTTGGTTTGATTTCTATCAAAGTAAACTACTGATAGAGTCTTCAATAATTCATTACCATCTATAGAGTATCCACCTGGAGTTGTGTATTTAAGATCTTTAAATGTTTCTAAAAGAACTGGTAGAGCTTGTGATTCATTAGCTGAGACTTTTAAGATATTGGCATTTTTGGTTAAGATGCTTTGAATTAAAGCAAACATACCAAGTAAAGGAACATTGCCAGATAGCCAATGAGATACAATTCCTCTTGGCAAGGCTTTTAGAGAGCTATGGCTGATATCTTCTCTTGGGATAAAACTATCCATGTGTCCAGCATGACCTTTTAAAGAACTATTAAGTAACGCACTTAGTCGAGCTGGATCACACCAATCATGCAGAAAATTTAAACCAGTATCTCTATATTTTTCAAGCTTTGGCGATGTTAACCATTGTTTTCTAGCTAAGTTAATAAGACCTATAATAGCTTCTGTTGGTTGATCAGCTAACCATTTTTGATTATTTTTAAGCTCCTTAAATATGGTATCAATTTTATCAATAGGTTTTAGGCTTTTTTCTAATTTTATGGGTGCATGATAGACAATAATATTATCATCAACGCTTTTAATGACTTCTTTTTTTAAAACCTTCTCTGACATAACTTCGCCGCAGCCTCTTATTTCAGCTTTTTTTGCTCTACCAAGAATCTTAAATCTCTTTTGAGATAAACCGCACTCGCAAACACCTTCCTCCAAAACACCAAGATCATCAGTTAATACTAAATTGCCAGGATACGAATGTTGCAGTGGACTGATAAACTGAAGCAATCCAACTTTTCCATTTTCAACTACCGATAGATCTGTTTCGTCTCGAACAATAACATCAGAATATGAATGAACATGTTTCCAGCCTGCTGAACAATCAGGATAATTAAGTCCCATTTGTTCAGTAAATCCATATATATCAATAATATCGCATTCCTCAATTCCTAAAACTTCTGCAACATCTGCATTGAATACTTTTTTATCTACTTTTTTTGATTCAAGTTTTTTCCAGCCACCGATATGAATAACTTTTGAGCCTTTGGGGAGTGAAAAGAAAATATTCTTACTTTTTAAGTAGTTAAAAACATTATGATAAATAACAAATGTAAATCCAAAAATAACGATTGGCTCATCTTTCTTTAGAGAATTAATATACTCTAAAAATTTTGCTTCCAAGAACTCTAAAGATTTATTTTGATCACTTGAATCAATAAAAAAATTAGACGAAGAAGCAAAATTTAAATACCCTCTTACAGCAGCAGCCCTTGCTCCTAAATTCTTGGCATTAGAGCTTGATGGATCAATGTCCATTATACAAAATGGTCTCCTATTGGCGCCGAGTACATCCTTCATTACTCTTGCCATTGCAATAGTTTGACGACGAGCAGTAATGCTATCAAGAAGAATAGTACTTGGAACTCCACTTGTTGCAGAAGATTGCAATTTGATTTTTACTTCATCATTACTGACAGAAGATAATTTGTGGCCAATGGCTTTAAAAACATGAACAGGAATGTAAGGAATCTCTGTGATTTCACCTGAAAATTTTAATGGGTTGAAATTATTTTTTTTACAGAATTTGTTATACATCAAATTATTTTCATAATGATATATAAGTTCATCTAATAAATTTTTTTTAAAAAGTGAATTTTTGATATCGTCATCTAAATCAAAAGGAGCAGCGTCTAGAACGCTAATAAGTTTTTTATTTTTCATAAGATGTATTTCATTATTTTATTAACATCATCCTCATAAAAACTAACTGGGTTTGTTCTAGCTGCAGGATCATCAAGTGCATTTGTACAAATTTTTTTAATTTCCCTATTTTTTATAGATACTGAAGGTTCTTGATTTTCTACTAAAATCTTAAAAAGAGTTTTAATTTGATCAATATTTTGTATACCAGAATTTTTGCACAAATTTGAGTACTTAAATTTAGTTGCTTCATCTTGCATATTAAAATCAATTACATGAGGCATCAAAATTCCATTAGCTAAAGCATGCCCAATATTGTGAACAGCCAACTGATGAGCTATAGCATGTGACATGCCGACTACACAGTGATTCTGAACAATACCTGCAAGCATAGAAGCATTTTGTAAGTCAGTAATCATTTCAATGCTGAATTTAGTATCATTAAAAAATTGAGAATTTTTATGTATTATAGAAATTGCTTTTTCTGCAAAAGAATCCATTATGGGATGATTAACTCTTGAGACATAACCTTCCACAGCATGAGATAGAGCATCCGCAATAGATAATTTAAGGATGTTTATCGAAACATCTGAAACCAATTCAGGATCAAGTATGACAAGTTCTGATAAAAAATCATGAGTCACTACAGCTTTTTTGCTCATGCTTTCTGGATCTATCATAACAGCTGCTGAAGAGACCTCTGAACCAGAACCAATTGTAGTTGGAATAGAGGCAAATTTAGATTTGCTCCCCAAAGGAGGTAACGAAAAAGGTTTATAGAGGTCATTTTGATCAACTGAAGGATTTTCGTAAAACATCCATGCTAACTTAGCTCCATCAATAACAGATCCACCACCTAAAGCAATAATATAATCAGGTTTATAAATTTCAAGTTCACTTATTGTAGGAGCAAGGTTCTTAATATCAGGCTCTCCTGCCCAAGATTTTTCAATCACTAATACGCTTTCAGAATTAATTAATCTTATTAATTGGTCATAGTGACTTGAATTTTTGAAAGATGAACTAATTATTAATGCGGCCTTGTTAGCAACGATTCCTTTAAGGGCCATTCTAGAATTTTTACCACTTACAATTTCTTTGGAATTTCTAAAGACAGGTAAAGGAAAACGAAGCTTTAACATGAAATTTGAACCTCTAGTGTATCAATCTTAGATTTCTGAATTTTACCATTTGCAGTTTTAGGTAGGCTCTTAACTAGGTTATATTTTTGAGGCCTCATATGCACGGAAAGTTTTTCTTGTATATAGTCTTTCATTTTTAAAATTATTTTTTCAAATTCTTCTTCTATGTCGTCCTCCAAGACAATAAATACCTGAACTACCTCTCCCATATTTGCATCACTTAAAGCCATACAAGCACATTCTTTAACAACCTTAAAATTATTTATGACATCTTCTACCATAATTGGACTAACTTTTTTACCACCTACATTAATAATTTCATCAAGCCTTCCTGTGAGGAAAAGATATCCTGATTTAATCATACCAATGTCCCCCGTCTTTATATAGCCATTAAAAAAACTAACTTTATCTAATTTCTTATCTTGAAAATAGTTTGAAATCATCCAAGGTGCTTTAAATAAAATTTGTCCTATTTCTTCATTTTTAATTTCTTTTTCATCATTGTTAAGAATTAAAACTTCCAAATCATTATTTATACTGCCTGCAGATTTTAAGTTATCAGAATGAAAGTTAAGAAAAATAGCTCTTGAAACTTCTGTTAAGCCATAGTGCATAACTAAATTTGTATCTGGAAACCAGTCTGCAATCAACTGTTTTTCTTTACTAGGCATGTGGGCACTCCCAAACTCAATATAATTCAATTGAGATGAGAAGTTCTTTATTTTCTCTTTAGATAGATTCGTGATGAAATTCCAAGCAGAGGGTACCAAACCTATACCTGTAATTGAATGCTCTTTCATTGCATTAAATACACTTTTTAGTCTTTGGAGAGGATAGCCAATTACCAATGTCCCACCCATCAAGAAAATTGACCTCATTCTGCCCATTCCAAAGGAATGACTAAGAGGCATTAATAATATCTCAATGTCATCTTTAGTATTTTTAACATAATTAACAATATGCTCGGTAGCAACCATTATTTGTTTATGAGTAAGTGAGACACCTTTTGGCTTGCCGGTAGTTCCACTTGTAAATAATATATCTGCTATAGCTTCCTCATCTATCTTCGCATCGGTGAAATTTAAAGTGCTTAATGCATTATTTTCATTTAAAAATGATTTGCAATCTTTGATATATAAAACTGGTTCTATTTTTTTGATAATGAACGATAGGTAACTATCATTTGAATCTGGTGCTACATTGATAACTCTAGCCCCAATAAAATGCAATGCAAAATATATACATATAAATTGATATGTATTAGGAGAACTTAGCATTACATAATCTAGTTTCTTAATTCCTTTGTTGCTTAATTTAGAAGCGGCAATAAGAATGTCTTTGCTTAATTTTTCATAGCTAATTTTTTCATTTTTATTGATTATTGCAATACTATTAGGTGTGTTTTTTGAATGTAAGAAAATTTTTTCTATAATTGCCATCTATAATATGGAATTAAGATAATACGCTATCTAAGATATCCTGAACATCTTCTATGTCTAATACTTGTTCTATATCCAAAACAATATCAAAATTACTCTCAATAGCTGCGATTATTTGCATGTGCGCCAATGAATCCCATTCTGGTATATCACCAATTGCTAACTCATTATCAATAACATCAATAGATACTTTAAGAACTTCTGCAATAAGCTCTTTAATTTCTGATTCCTTCATATAAATTTTTATTATCGTTAAAAAGTAACATTTTAATGCATTTAAAATTAAATACTTTAATTTCTGTACTAAACTTAATAACTAGAAAAAATTTAGTCAGAAAAGTCTTCTAGATTCACTCCATCATGTTTTTTAACATTTTTCCTCAAAATTTTTCCAATAATTGATTTTGAGTATTTCGGAGGAATCCCAAATGCTGGCCTTGCACTTTTTATTGAATCTTTAGTTACAGTATCACCTTTTTCTATATCTTTGATGTAATAAAGAGATCTTCTGTATTTTCTATTTTCTATTTCACTTTTAGTAAGATTATAGTTAACTTCTTTAATTGACTTATGAATATCCTCTAGGTTTGAAGATAATTCTTTTAAATCATTTGGCTCCATTGAGAAAAAATCATCAGGTCCGCCAGCATCTTTATTAAGAGTGATATGTTTCTCAAGTATATTTGATCCAAGTGCAGTAGCACAATAAGCAGCAATATTTCCTATAGTATGGTCTGATAATCCAACTGGACAATTAAATCTTTTTTTCATATCTGTAATATTTAAAAGATTAAACTCTTTAAGCGGAGTTGGGTAACCGCTTATGCAATATAACAAAGATATTTCCCCCGATCCAAATTTTATTGCTTCATTATAAGCTTCCTCGATTTCTTCAATACTTGCCATACCAGTTGAAATAATTAAAGGTTTTTGTGTTGAGGCGCATAACCTAATCAAATCTAAGTCAACTATTTCAAATGAGGCTATTTTATATGCTGGTGTATTGAGTTTTTCAAGAAGCTCTACAGCAGATCTATCGAATGGAGAGCTAAAAATAGTAATTTCTAATTCTTTTGCATAATTAAATAGCTCTTCATGCCATTCATAAGGAGTATGAGCTTCTTCATATAACTCATAAAGCTTTCTTCCTTTCCACGCACCATGATCCACAATAAAATTTGAATGATCTGAATTAATAGTAATTGAGTCTGGTGTATAGGTTTGAAGTTTTACTGCAGATGTTCCATTAATCTTAGCTAGCTGAATTAGATCTTTAGCATTCTGAATACTGCCATTATGATTAGCCGAAATTTCTGAAATTATATAAGGTGAATAATTATCGCCAATATCTTTACCATCAATTGCAAATTTATTCATAAGATTGAGTTAGTTTTTATGATTATAACCCCTTTATAAGCTAAAATTGATTCATATATAAAAATTATTATGAGTACATACTATAACAATAACGAGTTAAACAAGCTTGGCTTCGCGAAATTGGGTGAAAATGTTCATATTTCAAAATCTTCTAATCTTTATGGTCATAAAAATATTTCAATTGGATCAAATGTAAGAATAGATGATTTTTGTGTAATTGCTGCTCCTAAGGGTAGTTTAATTATTGAAGGCAATACTCATATCGGCCCATTTTCATATCTTGGGTGTTCTGGTCATATTAAATTAGATAGGTTCGTAAGCATATCTTCTGGAGCAAAGCTTTTTACGTCTACAGACGACTATTCCATGAATTTTTTACATGGACCAATGGTTGACTCTGAATTTGTAAATACAACTTCCGGACCTATCCATATGAGGGAAGCATCCATAATTGGTTCAAGTGCAATAGTGCTTCCAAATGTCGAATTTGGTGAGGGATCAGTATTAGGCTCTTTATCCCTAGCAATGATAGATCTTGAATCCCACTGGATTTATACTGGAAATCCAGCAAAAAAGTTTAGAAAAGCATCTTCTCTATACAAAGATAAGATAAATGACTTTATTAAGAAAACTCAAACTTAAGAATCTTTTTTTAAAATAGAATGGAAGAGAGAATCATAAAAAGTGTCACTATCAATACGAAGACTTTCTCTATGTGTTCCTTCAAAAACAAAACCATTTTTTTCTAGCTCTTTGATTTGGTTCGTTCTAACTGAGTAAGTTTCAGAAAAAATTCTATTCAGTTTTAACTCCTCAAAAGATACTTCTTTAATTAAATTGAGAAAGATTCTAAAACAAGTACTGTACTTTATTTTATCTTGTTTGATTTTAGTATTGAGCAAGAATGAAATTTCAGTTTTCATATTTTTCCAATCTATATGAACTAAACCGCCATAGCCAATTAAAATATTTTTATGTAAAAATGAAAATAGAATATTAGATGGATTTTCGCTGGCATAAAAAGATTTTACATACTTATCAAAGTAGTTATCTTGCTCTATTTTTGTTAATTTCTTCGTTTGTCTTAGATGATATATTTGCTCATTTCTCCATTCCATTATCTGATATCTGTCTTTGTGTCTTAATGGTACCAATTTATAGTCAGCCTCTATAAATTCCTGTTTGTTTAATTTTATATATTTTTCCACTGAGTTTATAATTTTTTAATAATACGCCTTAATAAAGAAATATGGAGGCTGAAGCCGGAATCGAACCGGCGTAAACGGCTTTGCAGGCCGCTGCATAACCACTCTGCCATCCAGCCCGGTAGTATAATTGTATGCATTGTATATCAATTTAATTATGTTTTCTTAGTTTAGATATAGCCTACTCCGGGGAATAATACTCAGTTCTTTCAATATCATCTTCAATACATTCCTCGCCATATTGAATTTCAATTAAGTGGCATGCTTCATCGAAAGGGTTTGTTATTTGATGCCAATCTCCAATTGGAACAAGATAATGATCAAATTGATTTAGTTGAACATTTTTTTTGATATCAGGATCATCATGACTATAATTTACGATACAAGAGCCCTTGCTTACCATCCATATTTCGCTTCTTTTAAAATGTTTCTGGAAGCTCATTCCTTTTCCGGGTTCTACAATTAATTCTTTAACTTTAACTTGTTTTTCCTCAAACAAATTATAAAAAGATCCCCACAATCTCTCTTCATGATGATACTGCCAGTCCTTTAAAATCCATGACGATGAGTTTTTTTTATGATCTCCCCCTACACTAAAAGTAAATTCAATTCCATTTACTGACATTTCAGGAATATTATCCTTAGTTCTGTCACCTCCATTTGCAAAGATTATTTTTTCATCTTTATAAATATTTTTTATTTTTAATAATGCATTTGTTGCGCTACCAAGTTCGTCATCATCAAAATCTAAAACAATATCAACCACTTTTAGGTTTTCTATGATTGCTTTTCGCTCATCGTAAGGCATAAAGAATTTTCCTTTTTTACGTATAAGCCAATCATCACTATTTAATGCTACTATCAATTTATCTCCAAGTTTTTTAGCGGACTTAAAGTATTCCAAATGGCCTGAGTGTATGGGATCAAACCCTCCACTTACAACAACAATTTTCTTCATAATCTTCCTATTAATATTACTAATTAAAGTTAATATTTTGTTCTTTTTCTCTTTTGCTTAGAGTTTTATATTTCTTTCGAATTTTATTATTAATATCTGTACTTTTTTTAAGTAAATCAAATGGTTTTCCAATATCATCAGAATATTTAATAAGCGCATTACAATCTTTTGGAAAACACGCACCGCCAAATCCAAATTTTCCATCAATACCCGGAACTTGCATATGCGATGGGCCAACTCTTTTATCACACGCAATAATATCTATAAAATCTTGCCATTGTATTGATGAACCTGATTTTGATAAGATTTCTTGCAATTGATTAAAGAAAACAACTTTCATAGATAGAAAAGTATTGATTGAATACTTTATTAAACTCGCCGATTTAAGATCGGTAAATTTATGCTGTTTTGATATGCAGTTAGTGTATTTCATATAAAATTCTGAAATCATTTGAGTCGATTTCTTATTACCACCAAATATTATAAGATTTGAGTTTATAAAATCTTCATCAGCACATCGCTCCCTTAGGAATTCGGGATTAAGAACCAAGTTTGGAATTAGTTTTTCAAATTTACTAATATGATTAGGCAATATAGTACTTTTAATAACAACTTGTGACCTGATAGATTCTGAGATTAATTTTTTTATAACATGGTCAAGGATGCTTATGTCTTGTGAACCATCTTCATTCATTGGGGTTGGGACACAAATAAAACAAATATCTGGTTTAAATTCTATTAGATCTTCAATATCATTATTTAGTAAAGGATCTATCTTCAAAACATTTACATTATTTTTTAGTCCATTTGCCAAAGCTTTTCCAACAAATCCATATCCAATTATTCCAACTCTCATAAAATTATTTAAATGTTTTTAATGTGTACATATAACCTGTATACATTGTAATTAATAAAGATATCACTATAAAAATATCGCCAAAGATGATGAGCAACATTTGATTTGATGCAAGTGCAGTTAGGTATATAAAAATAGTAAATAACTGTATAGTTGTTTTGATCTTTGCTAGGAATGTTACTTTTGTTGCATTGATATTATTATGTGCTGAATTATAGTCTCTCAAAGCCCCCACCCAAATCTCTCTAGAAATTATTAAAGATGCTATAAATCCAATCCAATAACTTGATAAATTAACTGCTAATCCAAAAAAAAGAAAAATTATTAAGATTTTATCTGCTATTGGATCAATAATTTCACCAAATCGCGAGGTTAGAGAAAATTTTCTTGCTAGAAATCCATCTAAATAATCAGTAATACCAGCAACGAAAAATAAAATTAGTGCTAAGAAATATGAATCATTTTGAATAAGTAATATAAAAATTATTATTGCTAAAAAAATTCTGCTCATGGTAATTGCGTTAATTAATGCTATTTTCATCAAAATAATCCTTTATAGTCTTAGCTATCTTCTCATTTATTCCATCTATAGTCATTAGCTCCTCAATTGAGGCTGATTTTATAGAATTAATATTCTTAAATCCTTTTAAGAGCCTCAGTTTCTTTATTTTTCCAATGCCCTCTATGGAATCTAATTCAGATCTTGTGATTTCCTTTCTCTTTTTTTTCCTTTGTGCCTGTAAAGCAAATCTATGAGATTCATCTCTTATTTCTTGCAAAACAAGAAATGCCTTAGAGTATTTATTTAATTCTATAATTCCTTTTTTAGAAATAATTGTTTCAGATGCTCTTAAGCGATTCGACCCTTTAACAATAGACAGTACATTAATATTTTTATGCTTGGACTCATTCAGTGCAGATTGCACAAAATTTAATTGATTTTTTCCACCATCAATTAATAACAAATCAGGTTTTATACTTGGATTTTTATAATACTTTAGTCTTCTTTCTATGACGTGTTTTAAAGATCCGACATCATTACCAGATAAATTTTTGGGAATATTAAATAATCTATAGTTTTTTTTACTTGGACCTTTTTTTGAAAAAACAACACAGGACGCGACACCATTTTCACCTGCAATATGACTTACATCATATGCTTCAATTTTTTCAATATTATTTTGTCCTATGTAATCGCAAAGCTCATTAAAAGCGAAGGTATATTTATCTTCTTTACTTATATGATTTTGTATTATTTGCAATGAATTTAATTTACATAGATTAAAAATTGGTCTTATAGCTTTAGTTGGTGAGTGAGTAATCTTGACCATCTTTTGGTGTTTTATTTGGAACATTTTTTCTAAAATTGATTTTTCTTTCAAAGAATGCGATAAGATAATTTTTTTTGGAATATCTTGCTGGTTATCGTAAAAGTTAAAAACAGCACTATTATATGCTTCATCTACAGAGTTAAAATGTGACTGTTTAATTAAATGTGTTTTAGTACCCCTTATCTTTCCATTTCTTACTACAATTATTGAAATGCCTATGTAATTCATTTCATAACTTACTGAAAATATGTCGATATCATTTGCAAAAGTAACAACAGACTGCTCTTCTTTTATAAGGTTTAGTCTTTTAAGATGATCTCTGATCTCTGATGCCTTTTCAAAATCAAGTTTCACAACAGCATCATCAATTTCTTTGGTTAGTCGCTCAATAGTTTTTGTATCTGAAGATGAAAGAAATAACTTTGCATTTGCAATATCCTCAAGATAATTAATTTTTGTAACTTTTTGGACACAAGGAGCGGAACATCTTTTCATTTGAAATTCAATACAAGGTCTAGTTCTATTTGCAAAAGTATTATCACTACAGTTCCTTATTTTAAAAATTTTTTGTATTTCTTTAATTGATTTTTTTACAGCCTCTGAACTTACAAAGGGACCAAAATAATTTTTATCGACAGCTTTTTTTGTTCTTTTTAGATATACGCCTGGATAGGTATGATCTAATGAAAAATATATATATGGATATGTTTTGTCATCTCTTAATAGGATGTTAAATTTAGGTTTATTCTCTTTGATTAGCATTTGCTCTAGCAATAGTGCCTCAACTTCATTTTTTGTAGTAAATGTCTCAACCTTATCGGTTAGGAACTTAATCTGTGAGGTTTTTCTGTCTTTTAGAGAGTTTCCAAAATATGAAGAAACCCTTTTTTTTAAATTTTTTGCTTTTCCTATATAAATAATTTCTTTATTCTTAAAAAATTTATATACACCAGGAGTATTAGGTACATTATTTAAATTGATAGACATAACGAAAAAAAATTTAATTTTTTAATTGTTCTTTCTAAGATATGATCTAGTATAAATCTTACCAGCAGCTACACCAAATTGATCAAATGGATTGATTCCAAGCATTACGGATGTTATGTATGTTCTATACTCCCATGAAGCAATTAAATATCCAATCGTAAAAGGATCTGTTTCTTTTAACATAAATAGGTTAACTGGAACATTAGAGTTAATTTTTTCTTTTTCTTTCTCTTCAATGACATCAGCTCCTATTGAAAGAAGTTTTGATTGAGTTATAGCTTGAGCAAAGGCTAAACTTTTTTGATCTTTAGTTGTTAAAATTATATCAGCACAAATTTCATGAGTTCCTTGATGAAGAAGTTGGAAGTAGGAATGTTGAGCAGTTGGCCCATAACCTCCAAAAATAATTTGACCAGTTTTATTAAATTCTCTTTTGGGATTTGCTTTTTTTCCCAATGATTCCATTTCTAATTGTTGGAAATAATCAGGTAATGAGCGAAGAGACCAAATATATGATAATAAAACTCTTACATTTTTTTGTTTATGATTATGAAGCCAAATATCTGTAAATGATAATCGTTTGAGAAAATGAAGATATTTTTTATCTTTTAATATTAAGTTGTCTGCGAGTTTGCCACCATCTATAAATAATTTATAACAATCTTTATCTAAAAGAGGGGTTTCTCCAACTTGAGACCAAATTGAATATCTGCCTCCTATTTCTTTATCAAATGAAATGATATTTTGTTCCTCAAACCCATGTTGTTTCGCTTCACTTGGATTAGAGGTAATAGCAATAAAATTATGTGAGCTTTTTGACCAAAATTTTGCAACGTTCAACATTTCAATAGTCTCATCGGTCGTAAAAGATTTAGAGGAAATTACAAAAATTGTCTCTTTTGGATTTAATGATGAGGTTTTGTAAAAAAATTCAGCTTGATCAGAACCTGTGATAAATTGAATATTTAATTCTTTATTTATTTCAGCTGGCCTAATGCTTTCAATTAAAAGTTTTGGGCCCTCGTAAGATCCACCAATTCCTATAATAATTATATTTATTTTTAATGAATTATTATCCTTTGTTAAATCTTTAATAAGATTTTGTAAAAGATTATTCTTTTTTGGGCCATCTTTCCTGTATTTTGGATGCCAGGCAGCTTGATTTTCTGTTTTATTAACATGGCCTCCATTTAATAAATCTTCTATTTTTGATTTTAGTTTAGTTTCTTTAGCCTTTAAATTAAATTCTTCATACAATTTTGATGAAAAATCATTTATGTAAGATTTAAAACATATGTAATTATCTTCATAAATATAGTTCTGAATTTGATTCTCTTTCATTGAATACTCTTAAAAATTTCATCAAGAGATTTTTTAATATCTTTTGAAGAAGTTATTGGTCTCCCAATTACTAAAAAATCAGCTCCTAATTTAATAGCTTCTGTGGGAGTCATTACTCTATTTTGGTCATCATTCATATCATTTAATCTTATGCCAGGCGTTATTGATAATAATGAATGTCTTCTTAAGATTAGCTCTATTTCGTGAGGAGAACAGACTACTCCATCAATACCTGCTAACTCCGCAAGATCTAACATCTTATCAACTTGATCAGTAGTATCTCTATTATAAATATCATTTGTATCATTATCGCTAAGGCTTGTGAGAGCAGTCACACCAAATATTTGTATATCAGTACCTTTAACAGCATGCATAGCAGATTTCATCATTGCTGCCCCACCAGAGGTGTGAACAGTTAGCATTTTTATTGGCATGTTTTTAAGGCCTTCGATTGATTTATTTACAGTATTTGGAATATCATGTAATTTTAGATCTAAAAAAATTTCGAAACCTTTTTTAGAAGCGTATTCAACAGCTTTTTTTCCAATAGAGTTAAAAGAAACACTACCAATTTTTATCATACATTTATTTGGATCTAGACAATCTATGATATTTCTTAAAGAAGATAGATCTATCTCATCTACAGCAACAATAATTTTTTTAGGCATAAGATTGAAGTATAAATCTAGTAATCACTTTTCTATCAATGATTTAGAAGTTTTAAAATGCATGATTGCTGTCTCACCGATATAAGATTCTTCTTTTGTTTTTGGATTTATATATTTTCTGGGTCTTATATATTTTTTTGAGAAAGTTCCGAATCCTCTTATTTCTACTTTACCATCTAACGCAATTGTTTCCACAATGCTCTCTAATATAACATCAATTGCATCTTTAATCTGAGATTTGGATAATTCTGGAAATTCTTTACAAAGAGCTAGTTCTATATCTGATCTGGTAAAAGTTTTTATATTTTTATTCACTCAACTTCAACGAAATTCTTTCTCTATCTGC
>NZKB01000011.1 GCA_002692425.1 Gammaproteobacteria bacterium | reverse complement strand
TGATTATAGAATCAGATAGAAATAATACTCTTGAATTAGTGAACTTCGGCAGAATCCTCTCAGGAAAAGAAAAATTTGCGAATTTTGATGAGTATGAGGATTATGATGCTGAAGATGAATTTATTTTAGATGCTGAAATTGATCAATCACTAAGAGTGCTTATTGAAATAATTGAAGTTAGTTAAATAATTTTTAGCACTGCTTCTAAATCAAAGTCTGATACTTCATCTCTATACAAATTATAGAAAATCCCGTTGTTTATAATGTCACTCAATTTAGAAAGATTATCCTGTTGATCGTGTAAAAATTTTTCATGAGGATAAGATGAAACCATATTCGATAAAAAATTTTTTAAAACTTCGGTATTATCTATTCTTTCAATCCTTAATTTTTTTCCATATTTAAGAAAAAAGCCGAATTTAAATGTATTTTTATTAATTTTGGTATTACTAGGAAAAGTTACTATAGTTCGATTTCTCTTGTCTAATTGAGTGCTATATTTTTTATGTTTAAAATTAATTAATTCATCACTACCTAGCTTTAAATATGGCAAAGAAGGCAGAATAGTAAATCCCTGATTAGTTTTTTGAAAGCAACAAGTGTCCTCTGTTAAATGATTTCCTTTAGTTATTAATTTATTTAAAATACTAGATTTACCAATACCACTTCTTCCAGAAAAAAAACAAGATTTTTGATCAATTTCTATCGCACTTGCATGAAGAACAGTATTTCCTCTCTGATACAAAAGATATGCAAAAACATTTGAAAATAAGTATGCAACTAAATTTGGTTCTTTTATATTTTTATATGGTTCATAAATAATTTGATTCCCATTTTTTATCGCAAATTTACCGAGAGATTTTTTATAAATTTCGGTATAACTCTTTGAAGAGAAAACATCAAAATTGCAATTTTTTTTTGGTTTAATTTTTACAAAATCAATATTTTTATTTTGGACTAATACATCAATTTTTTTTGAATTAAGAGACAAGACATCAAAAAAATTATCAATAATTAAGTCTGATTTAACAATCAGGTTGTAAATTTTATAGAGCAAACCTAGTGATTATGCGTCTGAGGCGCCTGCAAGACTACCATCGCCACCGCCAGGAATCTTTGGATCTGCTGGTGTGAAACCCTTGATTATGTCTTTAGCATCACCCAAATCTTTGATTTCAGGAGTAGTCCATATCTTTTTTTCGTTTGAATTCATTAGTGAAATGTACAATAAATAGGTGTATCTGGCAATAGAAATTTATATATGCCACTTAAAATTAAATTTTTTCATCCAGAGTGCCAAATTGATTAAGCAAGTTAAATATTGATTATCTTTATTATTGTCATTCTCATACATTTGTAAAATTTTTTTTCTGTTAACTAATCCTTTTATAGGTGAGTCAACTCCAATTATTAAGTCTAAATAATCTTTATTTTTTTTCATTATTGAAAAAAATTTATCAATTGGAGGAGATAAATTTGATTTAGTAGATCTATTGTAAATTTCTTTAGGTAATACTTTCTTTGCAGATTCTCTAAGTAAATATCTTGTTGTGCCTTTATTTAACTTTAATGTAGGAGCAGATCTTAGAGCTATTTCCATTACATCCCTATTTAAGAATGGGTGCAATTCCTCAACATCTAGTTTTTGGCTATCTTGATGTACGCTATCTAAGATATGCTCCCAAAGAGGCCACTCAAGAACTTTCCTATGGACTTCTTGTGAGTGGATGTAACTTGAATCGAGGTCTCCAACTTCTTTTCTTATATCTTTAAATTTGTATTTTCTCCTCACAGCCTTAGTGAATAGATTGTAATTCAATAGCTGTGTTTTTTTATTTCCTCTCAGGTTATTAATAAAATTCACTAGAAATCTAGGAGCATTGGGAACTATTACATACCTATAAAAAAATTTTAAAGTATGTGTTTTCTTTATGAATCCTTTGCTTTCAAGTAAATTCTTTTCAATAAATAGTTCTTTTAATTTTAAATTCTTACCAAGATCAAGAAGGTAGTTTGTACCGTATGAAATTATGGAATCGCCATCAAAACCATCGAATACTTTCTCAATGTTTTTCCTTTTTGCCTCCTTTAAGAATTTAATATCAAAATATCTGCTCATAATAAAATTTGGCTCATAGTCATCTAAGCCATATATAAAAGGATTTAATTCTTCAAATTTCTTAAATCTTACATAACTAGTATTACAACGATGATGCTTTTCAAACGATTTGATGTATTCATATTCATTTACATCATTTAATTCTTTTAGATCAAGATCATATACTCCAGAAAATAATTGAACTTTATCACTGGGATTTTTTGAGAGAAGAAGACCAGAAATTGAACTGGAATCTAGACCACCACTTAATTTAGACCCAATTTTATTTTTAAATTGTATTGTTGTGATAGCTTTTTCAAGTGCTTTTTCAAACTTTTTGATTGCGTCATGTTCTGGTTTAATTTCATCGATATTTGAAAAATGAAAATAGCATTCATCTCTAAAACCTTTTTTAGAAACATATAATTTTTTTCTTGCAGGCAGCCTAAAGATGTTTTCAAAAAAGGTTTGACCAACTGGGCCACATAAATAAGTTAAAAATAATAATACTCTTTTCTTGTTAAGTTTTAACTTTGAAGTTCTTAAGTCAGCTACTTGTTTTATATCTGTTGAAAATAAAAGTATTGAGTCTTCGTAACTATAAAAAAGAGGCTTCTGACCCATATGATCTTTTACAGCTAGAAATGACTTCGACTTTAGGTCTAGTGACCAAAAAACAAAAGCACCTTTAATCTTTTTGATAAAATCATCACCAATACTTTCAAGACCATTATCTATAATTTCAGCATAATTATGATCTTTACCAACAGAAAGCAATTTTCTTAGTTCATTGAGATTATCAATTCTTCCATAAAATAGAGTAAGACTTTCATTCTTTCTTAAACTGAAGCTACAATTTTTCTTTGAATAAGTGCATAAGAAAAGGTTATCTTTTTCTATAATTTCATTAGTTTGATTAAAAGCTTGGAAATTCTTTAATAGTTTATTTTTTTGTTCCTTAGTAAACCCATTCGATTTAAAATTTATTGCCCCAGTGAATCCAGCCATATTATTTAACTACTTTTAATACTTTCATATTTTTATCTGGAGATTCAAAGCAATTAATTTCTTCCGAAACTAACCAAGAATGTGATTTAAACTTATCTTTTAAAGTTACTCCAATATACATTTCACATTTGTATCCTTTATTTAAAAGAAAATTTCTTTTTGTGACTGATTTTATGAAACATGATTTTACTCCAATAATTTTTGAAAGCTTTTCGACAAATCTACAAAATTTTCTCATATCTGATTTAGTCCAACTGCTTTTTTTTAATTTGACAGGCTTAATTAGATGGTTAAAGTTTAAAAATATAAAATCTAATCGTGTTTTTAAAAGGTGAAAAAAGCTAAAAGATAAGATTACCAGCGAATTTAATTTTTTTAAGAACATAAAAAAATATTCGGAGCTTTTTTCAGAAGGCCGTGAATTTCCTTAGATGCTTCTTCAATAGACACATCATAATTTTCACAAATAAAGTGTGTTATTTGTTCTAATGTTCTTTGATCATCTTTAACAAATTCAAAAATTTTAGCTGCGGTTGAATTCAATTCTATGTACCTGCCAGAATTGGAATCTAACAAAATTTTTTTATCTTCAAGATCTATATCAAATATTTCTTTCTGTATTGTGAATCTCACTTCAATGTCTAAGTCTTAGCTTAATAAATTGTTAGAGTACCATTTTTTTTACCATTTTTAATTGCAAAGTTGCAAACAACTAAACCGATTGATAAAAAGCATAAAGATAATAAAGCTAGTGAATAAAAATGTTGCATAACTTCAGTGTTTAGGAAGTTTTCTGATATGAACAAATATCTAATTATTTCTAAAGCATGAGTAATGGGAATAAATTGGGAGATATAGTTTAACCAATCAGGCAGAATTGTTGTAGGAAAAAAAACACCTCCTAAAATCATCACTGAAAGTTGATTTATAGCTGATAAAGGATTTCCTTTCTTAAAAGCTAGAGCATAAGCTCCTGCTATATAAGCAATACCTATACAAGAAGTTAGTGTAAGGAATATAGCAAAAATTATTAAGCCTATGTTTGTGAAATCTAATGAAAGATCAAAAAATATTACGGCAAAAAATAAAAAGATTAGCAATCTAAATATTGAATAAACTATTGGGTAAATAAAACTATATGATAGGAGCTCAATTATTGGGGCTTTGAGGTTAATAATTTCTTCAAACATTCCAGTCAATTGATAATTTCTAACTTCAGTATTTATCACTGATGAAATTCGTAAAACTACGTCTGATATAGATATACCAATAATTAAAAAAAAGAAATAATTGTTTCCAAATTTTTCTAGATAGTTATTTGACCCCTCAAATAATTTTGAAAATATAAAAAAAACATACACAGCGATAAAAATTGAAAGAATATTTAAGAAAAAACTCAATCTGTAACTCGTCTGGTTGATTAGGTCTTTTTTGAAAAAAGCTAAAGATCTTTTAAAGGTATTGATTAAAAATTTTTTCATTGAAATCATCCTCTCCCTTATATATTGTTCTTGCTACCTTTCCTTTTTCTAAAACTATTACTTTGTTACATAAAGCTATAATTTCACTAGTATCGTGACTCGCCCAAAATAGAATTTTTCTTGATTGATTTTTCTTAAAAACTGTAAGCAACTCTTTAATCTTGTTTTTTGATGAAAAATCCAACGAATTTGTAATTTCATCAAATAAAAAAATATCAGGGTTTTTCAGTAACGCTCTTGCAAATGATATTTTTTTCTTAAAACCTGAAGATAGAAACACAAATTTTATATCGAGAAATTCGGTAAAATTGAAATCATTTGCAATTTTCATGATCTGGGCATCAGCAACTCTTTTATTAATACCGTACATTGTCGAAAAAAATTCTAAATTTTCTCTAACAGTTAATCGCCAAAAAAAGGATCTTTCATTACCAGATATATATGATGTTTGTGCTTTATTTTTATCAAATGAAAAACTAGCCTCATCTGCTAATAGAATATTTCCTATTATTTTGAGCAAAGTGGATTTTCCTGAACCATTTTTACCTATGACACCAATACTATCTCCATATTTAAAATCTATATCTAAATTTTTGAGAGCAACAATTTTGTTATTTTTAAAAAATGACCGCCAAGATTCGTCATAAAAATATTTGGAGAGATTTTTAATGGTATACATATATTATTTTTCTCTTAATAATTTATATCTTTTTTTAGAAATACTATTCCCAAAATTATTAGAAAGAGCTAGTAATACATGATTATTGAATAACCTAAATAGATTTACCAAAAAATATTTAAAATACAATTTTTGCTGATTATGTTGGAATACGTATTTTTTGTGGAAAACTTTTTCAAAGGCTACTTTCAGATCCTTTATACCCCTTAAAGCAAAAAGAGAGGTATTTTTTGGAATTGTCATGAAAATATTCCTTAAATCTTTAAAATCTAAATTTTTATTTGGGTTGATTTTAAAAATTACATTTGAAACATGCATTGAGCTTGATATATAGAACATTACTTCATTGAATTCCTTTTTTAGTTTGTATTCTCCAACTTTTTTATTAATTAAATCCCAGTTAATATCATCGCTTTTTAACATACTAATTATATCTAGGATAAATATTGGCCCAACATTATAATTGCTCTGAATAGTTCCATGAAAAAGACAGTGCAGAAATGTATCTTCCCTTGAGCATAAATTGGAATTATTAATCTCTGCATTTTTGAGCAAATTTTGACCAAATTCTTTGTAGCTTTGAGAATCTACAAATATTGAAGACTTCAATTCAGTATGAATATCTACGTGAGCAAGTTCATTTTTATGTTTAAGAGTGGGGTTCTTATAAATTTCTAAATCATTGATATCAATCGAATCCCATAAAGTGGTGTCAAAATTATATTTTTTACAAATCTCTATAAGTTCACAAAGATTTTGTTTATCGATTAAAATATCAACATCAGATAAGGGTCTTATCAAATTATCCTGATAAAAATGTTCATGCATATTTATTCCTTTTAAAAATATGTGATTTACATTTATTTTTTTCAGTTCTTTAGAAATTTTTTTGGCAAAACTTTTGCTTTCTGCTGTTCTAATGGCTCTTTTAATAGAATTATTCTTCAACCAAGATGCTTCTTCGCTACCAAAAATTAATTTAATGTTTTTAGATTCAATTTTTTTTATGAAAAAATGTTCAATCCTTGAAAAAGAAACAAATCTTAAAAAAGCTTTTTTATCGCGTGAATTAAGATTCTTTAATGAAGTTACTGCTTGGTCTAATTCATTAAAAAAAATTTGATGTATTATTTTGGTGTAAACATTAAGATGCATAATTTATTATGAGAATAATATCATCCAACATCAATGACTTTATCAAGGCCCTCTTCATCAAGATCCTTTAAAATAAAAATTATAAAAAACGATTAAAATATAATTAAATGCTGATTAACAAAAATCCTAAAATTCAGACTATAAAAAAATTTGTAACAAAGGGCTTATGCAACAAATTGATTGAATTGTACGATAAAGATCTATATCGCTCGTATGTAGTTGATGATAACCAAAATGTTATAAATCCTGAAAGAACCAGCAAATCAAAGTTACTTGATAACGAAGGAAGGGATGTAAAAAAATTAATTTTAAAGATTTCTGCAATAATTAATTTGGATTTTAAAAATTGTGAACCAGTAGTTTTTACAAAGTACAAAAAAAATGAGGAATATAAGCCACATTTTGATGGGTTCATAGACCCTAAAGACAATAATCAAAGAATTTATACAGCTATTTTGTATCTATCTGAATGTGAAGGAGGGGAAACATTTTTCGACAACTTAAACATAAAAATTAAAGCTACGAAAGGCAGTATCTGTATATTTGAAAATTGTATGTCAAATACAGATCATATTAATCCAGCAAGCTTGCATAGTGGCTTGAAGGTCAAAAATGGAGAAAAAATTATCATGACCTTCTGGTTTAGAAAGTATAATTTTTAATTGATTCTTTATTATTTTTATTCAAGTATGTAATGCATAGAATAATAGATAAGATAATATTGGATTTAAAATAATGAGAATAGTTTCGTTTAACATCAATGGTTTGAGGGCTCGCCCTCACCAACTTGAGGCACTCAAAAAAAAATATGATCCAGACATAATAGCTCTCCAAGAAATAAAAGTTAGTGACGAAGACTTTCCGCCTAGCATTCCAGAAGATTTAGGTTTCAATTACTATAATTATGGCCAGAAGGGTTTTCACGGTGTTGCTATCTTTTCAAAAAAGATTCCAGTAAATATCATTAAAGGTTTAAATGGCGGTGAAGATGAAAATCAAAAAAGATATATTCAGTGCGATTTTTCAACAAATAATGGTTTAGTTTCTATATGTAACTCATATTTTCCGCAAGGAGAAAACAGAAAACATCCCGATAAATTTCCTTACAAAGACAGATACTATAAAAGAATTACCAATCATATAAACAATTTAAGTACTTCAATAGTTCTCACTGGGGACTTTAATATAGCGCCAAATAGAAATGATATAGGAATGAATGAAGATGGAATTAAAAGATGGTTGAGAGAAGGCCATACCGCATTTCTTCCAGAAGAAATTGAATGGTACGAAAAGCTATTTAATTTAGGCTTAAAAGATATTTGGAGAGATAGAAATCCAGATTCAACTAAATGCTCCTGGTTTGATTATAGATCAAGAGGATTCGATCAAGATCCAAAAAGAGGCTTACGAATTGATCATTTTCTATTATCTGAAGACTTACATGACAAATATCTGTCTTCAGAAATAGATCATGAATTGAGAGCAATGGAGAAGCCATCGGATCATTGTCCAGTTGTAATTGATTTAGATTTAGAGTTTTCTTAAAAAATTTTGTGCTTTCCTTTAAGGATTTCCCAAAACATAATGTAATCACTCATTAAACTAAAGAAAGGATAGGTAAAAGTGGCAGGCTTGTTATGCTCTACAAAAAAATGACTTACCCATGCAAACCCATATCCGGACAATAGTGCAAAGAGAATATAAATTGGGTTTAGCTCTACAATAAAAAAAACAAAGAACATGATAGAAAAACTTGTGCCAACAAAATGAAACAATTTGGTAGTTTTATGCTCATGTTCACTTAAGTAATACGGATAAAATTCTTTTAGATTCTTGTATTTTTTCATAAAATAAGTATATAAATTTAAGTCATCAAGGTAAATTTTTTAAGGATATCCAAATGCACAACATAAAATTATTTTCTCTTTTAATTCTATTAACCATAGTTGCCCTACCGGGAAATGCGAATAACAAATCCCCAATTTTACAACCAGGCGCTCCAGGAGAAGCAACAACACAAATTTCTGCTGAAATGGCAACAGATATTGCCAATAGCTCTTATACGACTGCAGACGTTTATTTCATGCAAGGTATGATTGTTCACCATGAACAAGCTTTGATCATGTCAAAACTTGCCAAACAAAGAACCAATTCTAAGGCAGTATTAGACTTAGCTGGTCGTATAGAAGGTTCACAAGAAGACGAAATTGAATTCATGACTTCATGGCTAAAAGACCGTGAGGAAAGCACAAAATATGAAATGAAACATATGGGTATGCACAAAATGGCAGGCATGGCCTCCCCGCTCCAGTTAAATAATCTCAAAAATTCAAAATCAACTGATTTTGATAGATTGTTTTTACAACTAATGATTGCTCACCATGATGGTGCAATTGAAATGGTAGATACACTCAAAGAGCAACCAGGTTCAAGATACGATCAATTGCTGAGTGAATTTGTTTCAGACTTAGTAAATGATCAAGCCATAGAAATTGAAAGAATGAATGGTTTACTTATAAATTTATCAGACGACCCAAGAGCAGGTTTGATGGCTGGCCTATTCACGGCTGAAGAGGCAATAAGCAATATGGAATTAATTGCTTCTCTGAGAAAGCCTGCTGGTTTCTTTGATCCTAAAAATCCTGCAATGAAAAGGGCTGTTGATCCTGACGACGAAGAAGAAGTTAAATCGATCGAAGCAGCATCAACAGAAGGAAGATCACCAATGCTTAGTTTCTCTAACACAGATATGGCTTTCAAAGACAATGTTATGGTTGCCGGAAGCTATCACGGCTTTAATATTTATGAACTGGCAGCTGATGGTATTCCATCCCTAATATCTTCAGTAATCTGTCCTGGTGGCCAAGGCGATGTTTCAATTGTTGAAAATCTACTAATTATGTCTGTCCAAGATACTAGAGGCAGAGTTGACTGTGGCTTGCAGGGCGCTGGTTCTGAGCCAACCCCTGAAAGATTTAGAGGCATTAGAATTTTTGATATCTCTGATTTAACTATGCCAATTCAAGTTGGTGCTGTGCAAACATGCAGAGGTTCCCATACACATTCAGTAGTTTCAGGCCCTGATGCAAATGGCAAAATTATTGTTTATAACTCTGGTACCTCTAGCATTCGTGATGATGAAGAATTGGCAGGCTGTTATGACAGTCCTGGAGATAGTAGAACAGCTCTTTTCAGAATCGATGTAATCGAAATACCAATAAATAATCCATCAAAAGCAAAAATTGTGAAAAGTCCAGCAGTCTTTGCTGATGAAGAGACAGGTGTACTTGCAGGTCTTTGGCGAGGTGGAGATCATGGAGATCAAACTCAAAGAACTTCAAGAACAGATGAATGTCATGACATAACAGTTTATCCAGCAGCTAATTTAGCTGCGGGAGCTTGTTCTGGAAATGGAATTTTATTTGATATTTCCGATCCCTATAACCCTAAAAGAATCGATGTGGTTACGGATGAAGGTTTCGCTTATTGGCATTCAGCAACATTTAATAACGATGGTACTAAGGTAGTCTTTACAGATGAATGGGGTGGTGGAGGAAGACCAAGATGCCGAGCGTGGGACCCATTGAACTGGGGTGCAAATGCAATATATGACATCGAAGATAATAAATTAGTTTTCAAAAGCCATTATAAAATGCCAGCACCACAGACAGAAACAGAAAACTGTGTTGCTCATAATGGATCAATTATTCCTGTCAAGGATAGAGATATTTTTGTACAAGCTTGGTATCAAGGAGGTATATCTATGATGGATTTCACTGACTCCGATAATCCAATTGAGATTGGATACTTTGATCGTGGCCCGATATCTGAAAAAAGTCTTGGAACTGGAGGTTTTTGGTCTGTCTATTTCTATGAAGGAACAATTTATGGAACAGAAATAGTTAGAGGTCTGGATGTTTTCAAGTTAACTGAAAGTGAATTCTTAACTAAAGCGGAAATAGAGAGTGCAAATAATGCATTTCCAGCAGTTGGGCCTAAAAGACTATTTAATCCTCAGCAACAAATGCCTATGACTTGGCCTAAGGTGTCTAGCACTGGCAGTTAATGACGGAGAGTATATCTAACAAGTTTCTGTACCCACTTGGAAGATTCTTGTTAGGTCTATATTTTTTACTACCTGGTCTCGCAAAAGTATTTTTATTTCAAGAGAACCTTGCTATTGTTATGGAAAGAGAAGTGCCCGTGCCCTCTCTTTCTTTAAGCCTTGTAGCTATCGCTCAGATCCTTTTTGGTACAACGTTAATGTTTGGTAAATTTGTTCAATTAGGCTCATTAGTGTTAGCAGGTGTTACCATTCTCATTAATCTGTACATACATGATTTCTGGAATATGGCAGATAATCCAGATCAGGCACATGAAACACAAAACTTTGTAAAAAATTTAGGGATAATGGCTGGGTTACTTATTTTATCTAAGAAATCTAATTAAGTCGGTAGAACATTGTTCTAATGAAAGCAATTGTGCTTTGCAATACAAATAGCATCAAACAAAAGATATAAACTGCATTAGTTTGAGTTAATAAATCTACAATCAAACTTCCTGATAAAACAAAAATCGTTGCTTGTATACCTATTTGGATAAAGGCTAATTTAAGAGGGAAAAGTTCTTTGTAACCATCTGATCTAAGCTGAAAGAACCTTCTTGGAAAAACCAAAAGTCCAATAACAATATAGATGCATAAAACCCATGAAACTATTTTCCAAGCCAATGCATTTTCCATTCCATTAAAAATGGCAAAAGGAAGAAGAGCACAAAATACTGCTCCAAATGCTGAGAATGTAAGTAGTTGTATTCTAAAGTTATCAGGATCACTAAACCCGTCTTTTGATCTACTTAAACCTATTAGTATTGCTGAGAACCCCACTATGCCCAAGGCAACTTCTGCTATAAGTTGTAAAGCTCTAAAGTCTGGTTCCATTATATTTAAATTTTACCCCTTCTTTCCTGTCAACACCAAAGTGCCTGACCATCCTTTAGAAGGATTAGACCGCCAACTTTTGACATCATAAAGCCCAGATTCAAAAAAAATATCTAACCATTCTGATTCTTTAAGCATAAGCATTGGTGTGCCAACTTTTTCTTGCCATGAATGTGAATCTAAATTTTCATAATAATGATCAATTCCAATAATTAGCCTTCCCTCTTCTTCAAGCCAGTCGTTGTTTAAGTTTTTAACTACTTCAGCTGGATCTTCCAAATAATACATGACCTCCATAGAATGAATTAGATCGAATTTTCTTTCAGGAAGATAAGAATTGATATCAGCAAGAATATAATCAGCTTGCTCTCCCATTTTTTTGGCATTGTTTACCATCTGGTAAGAACCATCAATGCCAACAGCTTTATTACATAGATTATGTTCCTGAACTTTTCTAACAACCCAACCATTGCCACAACCTAGATCAAGAAAACTGAATTTTTTACCTATACTTATTTTTTCTTTGAATGCGAAATCAAGCATTTCACTGACGGAGGATGCATGCCCTTTTTCCATGCCAACATCTTTGCCCTGCTCGGCCCAGTTACCAAAAATTTCTGTTGCCTTTTTCATTCCCACTCGATAGTTGCAGGCGGCTTAGACGTAATGTCATAAACTACCCTACTAATGCCATCTATTTCATTAACAATCCTCGTAGATACATATTCAACAAAATTGTGTGGTAAAGCAGTCGCTCTCGCTGTCATAAAATCAGTAGTATTCACCGATCTCAAACCAATAACATCTGCGTAAATTCTATTATCTCCCACCACACCAACAGATTTTACTGGTAAATAAAATGCGTATGCTTGGCTTGCTGAGTAATAAAGGTTTTGCTTCTTAAGCTCAGATAAGAAGATATGATCTGCTTCTCTTAGTTTATCTAATCTATCTTTATTAACTTCACCAATAATACGAATACCCAGTCCAGGACCAGGAAACGGATGTCTTTCAACTATCTCAGTTGGCAAACCGATAGTTTTACCCAATTTTCTAACTTCATCTTTAAAAAGCATGCGAAAAGGTTCCAATAATTTAAGCTGCATTCGTTCTGGCAAACCACCTACATTGTGATGAGACTTAATGACTTTTGCTTTAGTTTTTGAATTACCAGCTGATTCAATCACGTCAGGATATATTGTGCCCTGCGCTAACCAATTTATATCGTTTAATTTTTTGCTCTCGCTTTCAAAAACTTCTATAAAGGTATTTCCTATAATTTTCCTTTTCACTTCAGGATCTTTAATGCCCTTAAGTTTGGAAAGAAATGTATCTTGAGCGTTTACTAAATTGACTGAAAGACCAATTTTTTCTTTTAAATTATTTACAACATTTAAAGCTTCATCTTTTCTCAACAAGCCATGATCAACCATGACACATGTCAATTTATTGCCTAAGGATTTGTGTAATACTGCGGCTAATACCGTTGAGTCAACGCCACCACTGAGAGCTAATAGTACTTCCTCGTCCTTTACTTCTGTTTTTATGAGAGCATTTATTTGTTGGAGAATGTCATATGAACTCCAATTCTGTTTAATGTCACAGATCTCAAGAAAGTTTTTAATAATCGTTATGCCACTTTCAGTATGCGTAACTTCCGGATGAAATTGTAAGCCAAAATATTTTTTTACAATGTTTTCATAGGCTGCTACGGGTGAATTGTTTGAAACAGCCGTAATTTTATAACCATCAGGCAATGATTCAACTTTATCACCGTGCGACATCCAAACATCCGAAGACTTATCAAGATTTTTAAATAAAATTGAGTCTTGTTTTATATCAATTTTGGCGTAACCAAATTCTCTTTTTCCCTCATTAATAATTCTACCTTCTTCTTGATAAGCTAAAACTTGCATACCATAACATATGCCTAAAATAGGTTTTTTAGTATCGAAAATGTGTTGGTCAATAGAAGGGTTACCTTCAATATTTGAGGACTCTGGCCCACCAGATAAAATAAATCCTTTTACTTCACTTAAATCTGGGATTTCATCCCAAGGGCATACTTCAGAATAAACAGAAAGTTCTCTTAATCTTCTTGCAATTAGTTGAGTGTATTGCGATCCAAAATCTATTACTAAGATTTTTTCCATTAATCAGCTCTGTAATTTGGTGCTTCTTTCGTAATACTTACATCGTGCACATGACTTTCAATTACACCAGATCTGGTAATTTTTTGAAACTGCACTTTTGATTTTAGTTCTTCTATATTCTTTGATCCAGTATAGCCCATACCTTGTCTCAGACCGCCCTCAAGTTGGAAGACTGCATCTTTTAACCAACCCCTAAATGGAACTCTACCCTCAATTCCTTCAGGTACTAATTTATCAGTATCTATGTCTTCACCTTGCATATATCTATTGGCATCAGTTCTTTTTGACATTGCACTTATAGAACCCATTCCTCTGTAGGTTTTAAAACTTCTACCTTGAAATAACTCAACCTCTCCTGGTGCTTCTTCAGTTCCAGCAAAAACACTTCCAAGCATTACTGAATCAGCACCTGCACCGATAGCTTTTACTATATCGCCTGAAAATCTAACACCTCCATCTGAAATAACAGGTATATCTCCAGCGACCGAAACAACATCCAATACTGCTGATAACTGAGGAACTCCTACACCAGCTATTATTCTAGTAGTGCAAATAGAACCCGGCCCAACGCCTACTTTTATGGCATCAGCTCCTGCTTCAATGAGTGATTTGGCGCCGGCAGCAGTTGCAACATTCCCAGCAACAACATCAATACTTGGATATTCTTTTTTGATAAATTTCACCGCTTCAATGACTCCCTTTGAATCACCATGCGCACTGTCTAGTACAAAAACATCGACGCCCGCAGCAGCTAATTTTTTAACTCTACTTGCTAAATCTTTCCCAACTCCTACAGCTGCACCAACTATCAATCTACCTTCTGTATCTCGTGAAGCCAGGGGATAGTCAATTGATTTTTCAATATCTTTCATAGTGATTAAACCAACGAGCTTGTCTTTATCATCTAAAATCAAAACTTTTTCTATACGATGCTTATACATTAAAGATTTAACTACTTCCTGATTCTCGCCCTCTTTGACAGTGATTAATTTTTCTCTTGGCGTCATAATCTCCGCAACGGTTTGTTCTTGATTACGTGCATATCTAAAGTCTCTGCCTGTAACGATACCTTTTAGCTCATCGTCGTCTACAACAGGCATTCCAGAAATATTCAGTTCTGATGTTAATTGTTTCAGTTCTTCAATTGTGTTGGTTGATTTGATGCTTATAGGATCTCTGACTATTCCACTTTCGAATTTTTTTACTTGTCTTACTTGTATCTCTTGTTCTTCAGGTGAATTATTTTTATGAATTATTCCTATTCCACCGAGAGATGCTACAGCTATGGCCATCTTAGATTCTGTTACTGTGTCCATAGCAGCAGAACAGAAAGGCATATTAATGCTGATATTTTTTGTGAATTTTGTTTGAAGCGATACCTCTTTAGGCAGGACTTCTGAGTGCATTGGTAGAACTAAAACATCGTCAAAAGTTAGTGCTTCTTTAAGAACCTTTTCCATAATATAGTATATAACAACTCAATATTTGATCTCAACATGCTTGAAACAACCCTAATCTCATATTTAATAGTGGGTTTCTTAGGCGCCATACTTGGTAGTTTCCTACTGCACGAATACGATAATTATGGAAAAGCCAAAAAAGGACTGAAGTTAAGATCGATTTGCGATCATTGCGGAGAGCATCTGAAAGTTAAAAACCTTATTCCAATCCTTTCTTTTCTGTTGCAAAGAGGCAAATCTACTTGTTGCAACAAAAAATTAAGTTACAAATACTTAATTTCAGAAATTGGTTTAGCAAGCTTTTTTATGGTTTGCTTATTCTTTAATAATCTGACTACAGTGGGACTTCTATTTCCTGCCCTTTTGTTGATAGCACTTATAGACGAAAAATTTAAAGAAATTCCTCTTGTTTTAAATATTTATGTACTTTTATGGATTTCTCTAAACTCAAACATTGGCGAACATTTAATGGCCTCAGCCTTAGTTGGTTTATTTTTACTTTCTCTGTACTGGGGTTATTTATTTTTAAGAAAAACTGAAGGCATAGGTCTAGGTGATGTGATTTTGCTCACTACTATATCCTTATATTATGGTTTGCCTGAAATATTTTATTTAATAACTATTTCTTCTTGTTTGCTACTTTTGAAAATAATAATTTCTCAAAAATATAAAGAGCAGCATGCTTTTGGCTCTTGGATTGTTTTGACCTTTGGTGCTTTTATCTTATTCCAAGAATTTTATGTGTTTGTAGGCTGAGCTTCCAATTTGGATGTTGCATACAAAATTTAACTGATTTGGAAACGTTTGTAACATAGTCTTCTGAATCTAAAGGTTGAATGTAGTAATTGGTGAAGTTCATGTTATTGAAATCGATCGGATTAAGATTTTCTTGCGGATAAATTACCTTTATTTCTGATCCTTCTGTCAACTCAATAGTCGTATTCGCTTTTGGACTCATACATATCCAATCAATTCCTTGAGGGGCTTTTAAAGTACCATTTGTTTCAATTGCTATATAAATCTTTGCTTTTTTTAAAGCTTTT
>NZKB01000010.1 GCA_002692425.1 Gammaproteobacteria bacterium | reverse complement strand
TTTCTACTGATTTAAGTAAAGCAAAAAATTACGTTAGAAATGCAGTAAGTCAAATGCTTTCTGGTGAAGAAGTAAAAGAAAATAAAACCAGGCCTTATGGTTGTTCCGTTAAATATTAAAAGATGTAATCGATCCAGGCTTCATCTGGAAAATCTTTTTTATTGAGTTTGTGCCCATTAAGCAAATGGGCAAAACTTGGCTTTTTTGGTTCATTTATAGGTTTTATAATCTTTGAACCCTTTGCGGTATTGCAGGTTTTGCAACTAGTGACAATATTTTCCCAATTCGTTTGACCTCCCTTACATCTTGGAATCATATGATCCAAAGTAAGTTGTTTTAAATCAAAAATATTCTCGCAATATTGGCACCTATACATATCTCTCAAGAAAACATTGGACCTAGAAAATTTTACGTAGTTTTGAAACTTGTGAAACCTTCTCAACATTATTATGCTCGGCACTTCAACTTCCATAGAAGGTGATCTAACAGACCATTTTTCATGATTTTTTATGACAATCACGTTTTTAGTGAATAACAATCTTATAGCTGTTTTCCAGTCAATTGTTGATAAGGGAAAGTAACTTACTGGTTTCCCATTTCCATTTAAAAGCAGACAATCGTTTGACATTTTTTTGTTTAAATTCATATTAAATTATATTTTGTATCTATCAACTCAAGCTGTATTATTAGGGTAAGGTTTTTTTGAGGGGGATTTATGTCAGAACCGTTTATTCTTTTTGGTGAGCAACATACTCAAGCTCTAACTTACAGTTTTTCGATAATTGCTGCGCTTTGTGTAATAGGGAATTTTCTTAGTAGCAAAGTACAAGATGTTTTTACCAAATTAATTGGTATATCGCTTTTAGTTTTTGAAGCAACAAAACCATTCATATACATTTATGGCTTTGATAAGCCTTGGGAAACCTATTTGCCATTACATATGTGTAACTTCAGTGCTGTTTTAATTGGTTTATTCCTTCTACAAAAAAAGAAAAATCAGATGTTTTTTGAATTACCATTCTACTGGGGTATAGGTGGAGCGACTATGGCACTACTAACTCCAGATTTAACAGAAGCTTGGCCTGACATAGAATTCTTCATGTTCTTTTATGGGCATGGCCAAATAATTTTGGGTATATTCTTTGCCCTAGCTGTTCTTAAATATAGACCGTACTTGCAAAACTTTTGGAAAATGGCAGTCATTACAATACTGTTATTATTGCCAATATTAATTGTTAATTTAGTTATTGGTGGTGAAGCGAATTATTGGTATTTAATGAATACTCCTGAAGGAGAATCTTTAATGGATTTAATGCCAGCTCCTCCTTATCACATGTTAGGTGTAGTACCTCTAGCTTTAGTTGTATTCTTTATAACTTACGTACCTTTCTTAATTTGGGATAAAACTAAGAAGGCATGAGTGAATTTGACTACATCATTGTAGGTGGTGGATCTGCAGGCTGTGTTCTTGCCAATCGATTAACTGAGAACCCAAATGTTTCTGTTTGTCTACTAGAAACAGGGCCTCCAGATAAAACTCCTCTTATTCATGTACCTGCCATGTTTGCATTCCTTCCTGAGACTGAATACTCATACAGATACGAAACAGTACCACAAAAAGAATTTAATGAAGTTACAGTTACTGAAGGAGCAGCAAATGCGGTTGATTCATTGGGTGGCTCTCATCCAATACCTCAAAGTTACCAAGAAAAAAGAAAAGGCTTTCAACCAAGAGGAAGAACGCTAGGAGGATCTAGTTCTGTAAATGGCATGGTTTATATCAGAGGTCACAAATGGGATTACGATCATTGGGCTGCTCTAGGAAATGATGGTTGGTCGTATGAAGATATTTTGCCCTACTTTGTTAAGTCAGAACATAATGAAGCATTGGATGATCAATACCATGGTCAAGATGGCCCACTAAATGTTGCTCAACTCAGGCATGATAATCCATTCACTAGGTATTTTGTTGAGGCAGGAAGCAAACATTATAAAACCAATAATGACTTTAATGGAGCCGATCAAGAGGGTGTGGGCACATACCAAGTTACTCAAAAAAACGGAAAAAGACACAGTGCTGCGGTGGCCTATTTAAATCCGGCAAAAAAGAGAAAAAATTTAACGATTTTGACAAATACTGTGGTCAATAAAATAAACTTCAAAAATTTAACAGCTGTATCAGTAGAATGTACAACTAAAAATAAACCAAATGAATTACATGCAAAAAAAGAAATATTGTTATGTGGTGGTGCGTATGGCTCTCCAACCATATTGCAAAGATCAGGTATTGGCAATGAAAGTTTCCTGCAATCACATAATATTGAATGTCTGTTAGACCTGAAAGGAGTTGGTGAGAATTTGCAAGATCATATCGATTATATTACTTCTCATAGAGTTGATAGTTGGGAATTATTCGCTAAACCTTTCAAGTCTTTGAAATTTACTATGAGAGCGCCCTTTGAGTTGATCAAGTTTGTTTTAGCAAGCAAGGGAATGTGGACTTCTAACCTTGCTGAAGGGGGAGCATTTATCAAAAGCGATGAAAATTTAGAAGTGCCAGATTTACAGCTACATTTTACCGTTGGCATGGTTGAAGATCATGGCCGTACAGAAATGTGGGGCAATGGATTTAGTTGTCATGTTTGCCTGTTAAGACCTAAGTCTGTTGGAACAGTAAAAATTGCTTCAAAAAATCCTGATGATGATCCTCTTATAGACCCAAACTATCTTTCGAACGATGAAGATATGAAAGTTATGGTTAAGGGATATCGTAAAATGATGGAAATTATGAACACTGAACCACTTGCACAGTTTGATAATGTGAGAAATCCAATAAATATTGATGACGATAAAGCTATCGAATCTGCAATCAGAGCTAGATCAGATACTATTTACCACCCAGTGGGAACGTGTAAAATGGGAAATGATGACATGGCTGTTGTCGATAGTAATCTTAAAGTTATAGGTGTTAAGAATCTAAGAGTAGTTGATGCTTCAATAATGCCGACTTTAATAGGTGGCAATACAAATGCTCCTGCTATAATGATTGCAGAAAAGGCAGCAGATTTAATAAAACAAGATGCAACCTGAACCATTTAACCTTTTAGACCCATCGCATATTATTTTTGCAGCAATTTGTATAGCTCTGGTAATTTATCTTCCACGAATTTTTATTGGTAGCAGCGAAAAGACCATAAGAAATGTAAAATACTTCTTGGCCTTTCTCATGATTTCGCATGAAATTATCGATCCATTTTTTAAAGTTGCGTATTTTGATGAATTGGTAAAAGATTCACTACCACTGCATATGTGTGCTTTTTCTACATGGTGCATATCAATATATCTCCTTGGTGGCCATAGAAATTTCTTTTTATTTGCATATTTCTGGGGAATAGCTGGGGCCGGTATGTCTGTTCTTACACCAGATACGCTTACAGGCTTTCCTACATTTGATTATTTAAACCATATGTATGGCCATACTTTAATTTTGTTGGGTGTATCTATGGTTCTAATACTGACTCAAGAGAGGCCATATCTGAAAGATTATTTCACTGTTATGTTGTTTAGTAGTTTTATATTCTTGCCAGCCATGTATGGGGTGAATTTCTTATTAGATACAAATTATTGGTATATTCTAGAGAAGCCTGAGGGCGATAACATAATGAATTTTATGCCTGAGGCTCCAATGCATATAGTTGCTCTAATACCTGTAGCTTGGCTGCTAACATATTTGCTCTATGTTCCATATCAGTTAAAAGATAGGAATGCCTGAAAGGTTCAATCGCCTTCATTTTGACTCAGTTGATTCAACTAACGATATCTGTTTGCGTGAATGTAAAAAAAGTAATTTTCCTGTTGTAGTTACAGCAGATTCTCAGAAGAAAGGACGAGGCAGAAATCAAAAAAATTGGTCAAGTCCTCCCGGGAGCATTTCATTTTCTTATGGTTATAAGAACAAAGGTATTGATCCAAGTATCTGCCTTAAAACCGGACTAATTGTTGCAGGAGCCATTGAAAAAATTTTAGATATTCAAATTTCACTTAAATGGCCAAATGATCTTATTTTTAATAATAAAAAAATTGGCGGCATATTGGTTGAAACTGAAAACCTTGGTTCAAATTTTTTTATTGTTATTGGAGTTGGCATTAATTTAAACGTTATACCTAAAGAATCACATTGGGGAGACTTAAATATTGACGTAAATGAAATACAAAAAAAGAAAGATTTAATTCAAGAAATGAGTAATGGTCTTATGAGATTAGATGATCTAGAGAAGAGAGAATGGCAACAAGATTGGCTTGCGAAATGTATTCATGTAAATGAGGAGGTAACACTTAATGGTGAAAAAAAATCATTTATATTTTTAGGTATAGATAATGAAGGAAAAATGCTTTTGAAAGACGAATCAAATTCTATTAAACCCTATAGTGATAGTTCAATATCAGTTAAAGGTTTATATTAGATTGATCTTCATTAACTCTACATAATGGTACAATTTTAAAAGACTTACCTCTTATGAAAATATTTGGCTGTGAAAATTCAAGATCCTTACGTCCTTTATGGACAGCAGAGGAAATGGGTCTAGATTATGAGCTTGAGATGATGCCCTTCCCCCCCAGAGTTTTTCAGAAAGACTACCTGAATACCAATATGTTAGGTACGGTTCCGTACTTGGTCGATGGAAAAGTAAAGTTAACCGAATCTGTGGCTATGTGTCAGTTTATAGTCAAAAAATATGGGCCAACCGATTTAGAAATTGCCCCAGATGAAGAAGATTATCCATATTACTTAAATTGGCTTTTCCATGCTGACGCCACCTTAACTTTTCCACAAACTATTGTTTTAAGATACAAATTTCAGGAACCTGGAGTAGCAGACGCTGCAATTGAAGGATATAGCAGGTGGTTTGTATCAAGACTAAAATTATTAGAATCTTATTTAGAAAATAGGGAATATTTGTGTGCAAATAGATTCACAATTGCTGATATTTGTGTGAGTTATGCTATTCATCTAGCGTGTAGCTTAGAAATACATCAAGCATTAAAACCCAATATCAAAAGGTGGTCTGAAAATCTATTTGAAAGAGATGCATTTAAAAAAGCATTATCTTTGAAATAAGTTCATAATATCAGAGGGGTAGATTATTAACTTACGCAACAGAAATTTTCTGATATTTGTCACTTTGTTGAATGTGATAAATTTTGTTGATCGACAATTTATTTCAAGTTTTGCACCATTTTTAAAAAGTGATCTTGATCTTTCAGATACAGAAATTGGCTTGCTAACTGGCATAGTTTTTATATTTTTTTATACCGTTGCAGGATTATTTGTAGGAACACTTGCAGACAGGTATAACAGAACCAAGATTATAGGTATAGGGGTAATTTTATGGAGTGCTTTTACAGCAATTTCAGGATTCGCTAAAAACTTTGTCACTTTAGCATCACCAAGGCTTTTTATTGGTGTCGGCGAATCAACTATTACTCCTACTACAATGTCAATTTTGTCAGATAGATATGAGCAAAAAAGACTTGGTTTTGCCGCAGGTTTTTATTACTTAGGTGTACCAGTGGGTGTAGGTATAAGTTTACTTATTGCTGGCTATCTTGAGCCTATGATTGGATGGAGAGGATGTTTTTATTTACTTGGGTTTATAGGTCTTTTGCTTGGTTTCTTAATGCTTTTTGTTAAAGACTCACCTCGAAAGAATATCTCCACCAAACCTGAGTCAAAAACATTTTTTGAAATAATTGCTTTGTTGTATAAAGCACTTTCAACATCAAAATCACTAGTCTTGACTATAATAGCAGGCACCCTTTATCACCTTGTGCTTGGTGCTGCACAATTTGAAGTTATTTGGGCTGTGGCTGATAAAGGCTTTAATCCAAATACTTTTGGCCAAATAAATGGATGGATATTTGTAGTGTTTGGTGTGCTTGGCAGTTTGTTTGGGGGCATTGCTAGTGATTGGGCACTGAAAACATATAATCTACCAAGAACCTGGTTTCTTTTAATATTGACCTTATTGCTTGTTCCTTTAGCTTTTACCAGATACCTTGAGACAGATAACATTCTTTTTTGGGTTGGTATTTGTTCCTCTGCATTCAGTCTTGGATGTTTTTACGGCCCTATATTCGCTGTTATTCAAGAGCTTGTACCTTCATCAATAAAAGGTACGGTTGTAGCCTTTAATCTGCTCTGTTTAAATCTATTAGGCATAGCAATTGGATCAATAGTATTTGGCATAATGGCTGATTATGCTGTGGCTCAAGGGTATGAAGATCCTTATACCAATTTACTTGTTGGGTTTAGCTTAATGTTTCTTGTGCTGGGCCCACCACTTTATTACTTTGCTGGCAAATACTACCAATCTGATAGAAAAAAACTTAAAAAGGTTTTTAATTAAAGCTCATTAAATAAAAAATCCTTTAAAACTGGAAGGTGTGCTTTTATGTCCTCTTTCTTTCCAAAAGTGTGTCCAAGTTTTGACATAGTAAATGCTTGGTAAGGAACATTATTTTTTTCCAAAGCCTCTTTCATGAGATCCATATGAACTATAGGAGAAATAGGATCCTGCAGACCATGCCACATTAGTATTCTTGATTTCATTTTATCTGCATTAAATACAGGAGAAAAATCAATTAATACCTCTTTATTATCACCCCAAAATTTTTCTGCTGTTTCCTCATAATCATCCTGAGTTGTGTAAATACTATCATCGGTACCATCTCTGAGTATCTGCATGTCATAAACACCCATGCCCCCCGCAACACATTCATAGAGCTCACTATGTTTATAGGCCATTGCTAAAGCTGCATATCCACCATAACTAGCTCCAAATGCACATGTTTGTTCTCTTCCAATGCCTAACTCTTGTTGGACCGCCTTAGTTGCATCTGCAATATCATTAAGTAGTCTTCCACCCCATTCCTTATATGCGTCTTCCATAAAATCTGTTCCATATCCACCAGAGCCCCTATAGTTTACTTTTAATATAGCTGCCCCTTTTGAAGCGAGGTATTGTTCAGAAAAATCATAGGAGTCAAAGTCGCGAATTCCATATGGACCCCCATGAATATAGACAATTAATCTTTCGACTTCACCCTTTGGCATAGTTAGATAGCCGTATATATTTTCACCATCTCTTGTCGTAAATTTTTTAGATACCATTTTGTGAAGCCTATCCTTAGGTACATTCGAGGTTCTTCCAATCGGCTTTAATGCGCCTTGTTTAAGATCAAGTAAAAAAACTTCTTGGACTACCGATGAATCACTTATTGTTAATAATGCTCTGTCATTTGCATCTGTCCAGTTACCTAGTGATACTGTCTTATCAGGGAAACTTGGGGCAAGTTGACTCAATATTTGAGCATCTCTATTATCCTGATCAAAATAAATAATTTCTTTTTTTCCATCACATTCCATCCCAGCAGCATAGGGGATTGGATTATTAAGAGAGGTCATCGCATTCAGTATTGAATGGCAATCATTGGGAATAATGCTTGTGATTTTCTTATTTTTTAGATTCAAAACACTTATACCATGAGTGCCAATTCCGCTAGTTTCACTCATGTATAGGTAGTCTCCTCTAAGACCTATAGGATTATAATCTTCTAAATCTATATCAATTTTTGTTGTGTTTTTATCGGTATAGTGAGCATAAACTGAATCAGCGTCACTTGAGAAAGTTAAGGCTGGCTTTTTGTCTTTGCCAAGTATGTAAATGAAAGGTGTATTACAGAAATTATTTGTTCTATTCATGACTTTGTACTGACACGGCTTTTGAGATACATAAATATCTTCTCCATTTGGTTTTGTACCTTTTTTATCAAATGGTATTTTTCTTAAATATGCGTACCTAAAACCTCTTTTGTTTTCTGCAACACTCATAAGAACACCCTCTTCGTCATATGCAGAAATAAAAGTAACAGGTTTATATCTATCAGCAAAAGTTGTACTACCTTTTCTCGGTGGTGGTTCCAAAGGATAAATAAAGTTCTTAAATTCTTTTGTCTTAATGTTAAAAAGTTTAAATATACCTAAGCTTGAAAATATTTCTCCTTGGAGCCTGTCAAATCTTTTACCACATACCTCTACCAAAATAATGGAATTTGATACCCAGTTGAAACCGCATAAATATAATGCTGGTACACCTAAAACTTTGTCAGAACCGCTTTTCATAGCGGCTTTTGCAACTGTTGCTTTTTCTAATCCCTTTGTTGGATCCAAAAAATCGTCTGTTTTCGCAACTAGAATGCCTTCAGTAAATTCATCACTTTTACTTTGAAATGCTAGATACTTTCCGTTTGGTGAGAGTTTAACAGAAGAAAAAAAGCTACTTTTTAGATATAGCTCCAGATCAAGGTCTGAACCATCTTCATAATTAAATTTATCTTCATCAATACCTACAATATCCTGAACCCACCCATACTCACTTGAAGCAAATAAATAATTGTTAATGAGAATTATTAAAAATAATGACTTTAAAGACTTAATCATGGATTAAATTATATAAAAAATTTATATATCTGTAGTGGATATAATAACTTTTAGGGCAATAATTTTTAAAAAATTCATAATTTTTCAGTAATCCAATTAATATATGGAGCTTAGACCTAAGAAATATTAACTTTTAGCAGAAAAAATAGTGTTCAAAATTAAAATTTAAGTGTTCAAAAAATAAATAGGTGTTCAAATTTTTTCTTGAAAGTGTTCAAATTATTAAAATTGATGATATTTTATCATAAAGTGTTCAAAATAATGTTTATAAAGTACTTTAAAACCTTTATTTATGATATTTTTATATATTTAAAGTGTTCAACATTTATTCCAATTCATTAATTTTCATAAGCTTGTTAGAATATAGTTATGAGATTTAATTTTTTTAATCTTTTTATTCTCCTATTTATTTTGTCTTTCACAACTAATTTATTTGCTGCTAAATTAGATAAATTTACTTTTACTATATGGAATAAACCTGATTTAGATGTTTTTTATCATCTACCAAAGACAATTGATAGCGATACAAAAGTTCTGTTTGTTGTGCATGGTAATACAAGAAACGCAGATGACTATCTAAATACTTGGATAAGATTAACTAGAGATAAGAATATAGCAATTTTTGCACCACATTTTAAAAGATCTTCGTTAATTAGCTTCAATACTCTTCAGATGTCTACTTCGAACGGTAAAATTAGAACAAATACGGATTTATATCTAAATAATTCTATTGATACTCTTTTTAAGTACATAAAGGCCAAATTTAAGCTTACAAATAAACTTTATGATATTTACGGACACTCAGCTGGTGCACAATTTGTCCATAGGTACCTTCTAATGTCTGATAACCCTAGTGTTAATAAAGCAGTAGCTGCTAATGCAGGTTGGTATACCTTCTTAAATGGCGCAGACTTTCCATATGGTGTTAAAAATCCACCTATTTTGTTAAATGATGCAAACATAACAAATTTTTTGAGCATCGATTTACATATACTTATTGGCTCTAATGATATTGACGTAAATTCATCTTTGAATAAATCTGACGGAGCACAAAACCAAGGTCTTAATAGACTTCAAAGAGCTAAAAACTTTTTTGATTATACAGAGCTAATAGTTGAACAGAATGATCTTGAATTTAATTGGAAGTATCAGCTTGTAGGTGGAGCACCACATAGTAATAAAGTAATGTCTAAAGCTGCTGTCTTAGTATTATTTGAATCTGATTAAGCTGAATGGTAGACCCGATTGGACTTGAACCAACGACCTCTGCCATGTCAAGGCAGCGCTCTAGCCAACTGAGCTACGGGTCTAAGTAACTACTCTTCTTCTAGGAGGTTAAATACTTTTCCGTCTAAAAAGTTAGAAACTTTCCAGTTTAAATATTGATAATGTGCTTTAACACCAGGATCTCTTGATATGCCTCTGGTGAATTTTTGTATATCAACAAGGGAACTAAAAACAGAAGCCTTAGCTATATCATCATATCTACTGTCTTCAGCAAACACACTAATTAAACCATCAACATAAACCGATTGTAGATTTCTTTTGAAAGTATCAGGTGTTTCTCCTTTGACAAAAATGCCATTAAACAGATCTTGAAGAACCTCAGCTGGCATATAAGTGTTACCGTATTGACCTGAATCTACAAGCCTAGTCATAACGTTTGGATGTAATAGTGATGCCAATACTCTGCCCTGCATACCTAACACCATATCGTGTAATTGCGGGTCTTCATTGCCACCGCTTGAGTAACTTGTAGCTCTCTTTTCTCTTTGTAAATTTTTGAGAATTTTTGGATCAAAAGTCCAAACACCGTTGGCAAAGAATTTTGTAGTGATTAAATTCATTGCTGCTTTTTGTTTTTTATAAGGTACAGGTTCATAAGCATTCACTTCATCTTGCCCATTCACAAGCCTTGTTACATAAACGCCACCTACTTGGCCAGCAACAATATCCATAAATCTTCCTTTATCGCTTACAAGACTATAGAAAGAATTAGTAAAATCGTTTTTAGTTTCACCTTCATCTGCATAAATTTGAGGCAGTTGAGCTATTTTGTTATCTAAAGTAATGAATCTATCAGCTGTATATGTCACAACATCATTAGACATATCACCTCTTCTCGTTCTAGGATCTATATTCCTTCCTGGTGTGCCCATAGCATCACCATCAGTACCATATGTATATGCTGGTAATACTGATAAAGCTAATAGTTCTGCTCTTTCTTCATCAGTTAAATCTGGTTTATAGGCAAACTCAACAGCCCATCTATCATACTCACCAGGTTCTGTTGGAAAGTAATTTCCTTGTTCTAAGCCTGGAGGAGCAATATTGATTGGGTCGTAATCCATTATTGAAGAAATTGTGGTATTTCCGGTTATGTTTTTGTCATGAACTTCTCTTGGACCATATAAATAACTGGCACTGAAGTTATGACGCAATCCAATGGTATGACCAACTTCGTGCATTGTCAGACTAATCATCCACTGTTCAAGCGGGTCATTTTCAGGCGTCCAGCCCCAAAGTTTTCTGTAGTTATAACCTCTTTTAATAGCATTAAATTCTTGTACTATATCTGCAGCTATCAATTCACCAGTTCTTGGATTACCAATGCTCGGACCATAACCTGAAAAACCTGGCTCAGGTGATGAGGACCATCTAACTACGTTATATTGAATATCACCTGCATCCCATTCAGAGTCATCGGGCTGAATTTTAGCAATAACTGCATTTTTGAAACCTGCTCTTTCATAAGCTATATTCCAGGCTTCTATGCCTTTAACAATCATTGGTTTTATTTCTTCTGGTGTAGCTTTATCAACCCAAAAGACTATTGGATTTACTGGCTCTGATAATTCAGCTGTAGGATCTTTTTTTATCAATCTCCATTTGTTGATTAAGTCTCTTTGCGGATAATTATCATAGGTAGACATATCAGTAACTCTTTGCGAGAAATAACCAACTCTTTGATCCGCTATTCTTGGCTCGAATTGATCATCTGGCATTTCTACAAATAAGTGTCTTGCAGATATAGAGGTGTATCTCGCATCTGATACTGCATAAACAGCTCTTCTTTGATTTGGATTATTATTCTCAAAACCAAAATTAACTTCCACTGCGGTATTTTTTGGGTAGTTTCTAACCTGTTCGACAAAAGTCTTATCAGAGTCCAGTCGCCCCAGATTTAAAGCAACAAAATTTCTATATTCTGGTGGAAGGTTGGGAGATACATTATTTAAAGTTTCCTCCATGAATAGATCGTCAGCTTCAATAACAATCCTTCCATCTTGTTCAGCAACAATATCAAAATTCATTACGAAAGCCTCTAGTATGTTCGTTAGATCTGATTTACCGATGTTATTCACTGTTTCGTTTGAGAAATAGGTATTTTTCTTGTACAAACCCAGGCCTGTTTTGAATTTCCTGAATTCCAAAACTGCACCTTGACCGATTGCACCACCTCTAACGCCGGCTGCTTGAGGTGCGTTAAGAACGTATGCAAAGTAGATAAATTCTGAATCAAGTTGTCCATTTTTTAATTCAATATAAAATTCAGCGTCACTTCTCTCTATTAGCCCTTCTCTTTGATGAATAGTAAGAAACCCTTCGTGGGTAATAAAATTTCCTTCTGACAAGAAGCTATCGATTGTTACAGAATCTTCATCTGTATCTCTTAGCTCGTCTAAAAACTCATCAAGAACTTCTGCAGGCATTTCTTTTAGCATTTCACCTGTTAATTCATCTGGTATATCTGGGTAACTGTTGAGTAAGGAAGTCACAAAAAGTAACTGGATTAATTTCTTCATATTTTCACCTTGTTATAAATTCTACTACTACCATATATGTTGGGTATTACATTAAAATCAATGGGCATTTAGACTAGCATAAAATGACAAATTTAGACAAAAAATTCTTATTAATTACTTGCTTGATAATTAATTTTTCAGCATGGTCTGATATTTCAAAATTAAAAATTGTTGACGGATTCATGATTGATGAATTTGTCACTGAAATTGATGACGCTAGACAAATGGTTGAAGGTGAAAACTACATATTTGTAGGCACCAAAAGTGCTGGCCATGTTTATTCAATCGATAAAAATAATTCCAATAAAGTTTCTGTGATTATTACAGACTTAGACATGCCCACTGGAGTAGCCCTGAAAAATGGTGATTTATACATTGCTGAAACCGATAAAATTCATATCGTCCAAGACATTGAGAATAAGCTTATCAAGAAACAACAAATAAACTCCGAAATTTTCTTTTCAGATCTTCCAAGAAAAGAAATGTGGAATCCTGTCAAAAAAGCATGGCACGGATGGAAGTGGATTGATTTTGGTCCTGATGGCGCACTTTACATCTCAGAAGGCGTACCATGCAATGTTTGTGATGAGGATGACCCGAGGTACGGAACAATTTTGAAGTTAGATAATAATAAGTTAAGTATATACGCAGACGGTGTTCGCAATAGCGTTGGGTTTGATTGGCATCCTGAAACAAAAGAAATGTATTTTACTGATAATGGGAGAGATTGGATGGGAGACGATATACCACCTTGTGAACTTAACAGGGTGGTAAATGCTGGGGATCATTTTGGTTTTCCATTTATTCATGGCAAAAACATACCTGATACTGGATATGAGGCACCAAAAGATTTTGTATTTTCACAACCTGTTTGGGAATTTCAAGCACATACTGCCCCTCTAGGAATTAAATTCTACGATGGTGACAGTTTTCCTGAGTACTATAAAAATGGCGCATTTGTCGCCCAGCATGGTTCCTGGAATCGTTCTGAAAAAGTTGGTTATCGATTACTTTTTATGAAAATGGAGGAAGGAAATGTTGTGTCAGCAGATGTTTTTATAGATGGATGGATGTCTAATGAAACCTCCTGGGGTAGACCAGTGACACCATTGATATTAAAAGATGGCAGCATGCTGATATCTGATGATCAAGCTGACTCAATTGTTCAAGTAACCTATAAGGGTTAATCGATTAAATCAATGAGAATTTCATCACTGCCTGCGGGCAGGGAAACTAAAGTACCATCTTCCGAGACAATATAATCAGTAAAAATTTCATCAACGCCTCTTAAGAACATCTGTTCACTAACAAAATTTATAGGCGCCGGGATCAAATGATAAAAGACAAGCAAATCTACTTCTGCTCTTTTTGCTATATCTGCTACTTCAAGAGTATTGGCATGGTAATCTTGAATATCGAATAAAACTTTTGAAACAATATTATTGCCGGTCTCTTTAGAAATTCTTTCCATTTCTTGTATTAGGGGTTTAGCCAAAGCGTCATGGAAAAGTACATCAACTCCTTTTGAGTATTCAGCCATAACTTCCAATGAAATTGTGTCACCGCTTACGACTATTGATCTATCTTTATATTCAATTTTGAAAGCATATGAAGGATCAACTGGAAAGTGGTCAACTTTAAAAGCAGTTATTCTGGTGTCTTCGTTCTGGAAGATTATGTTAGCATCTCCGTCAAACTCAACAACATCATAACCATATGCCTCAATAGGCAATATTGCACCATGGTGCTCACTTCTATAAATGGAATCCAATTTAAAAGCCTGCGCAAATCCTTGAGCTGTTGATGCTGTTCCAATTGGTCCAAGTACAGGAAGTGGAGTTTTCCTGCCTCCCAACCAAGATTGAAATTGAACTTCATGCAAATCACTAATGTGATCAGAGTGTAAATGACTGAGAATAACAGCTTCTAAATTGGAATAATCCACTCGCCATCTTTGAAGATTATCAGCACTACCTCTACCAGAATCTATAATGAATTTAGAAGTGCCAGCTTGCACAAGTAGACAGGTCTCTGCACGATTAGGGCTTGGTAATGGAGCCCTTGAACCACAAACTGCAACCGATAATGCATCACTCATAAAAATCTCATCTGCTTGAAATAGTTCTCTCACTGTGTTTTCAAACAACCGATTTTGTACGGTATGATTTTGCAGCAGAAAATAACTAGAAATTAAGGAAACTAGAGCTAAAATTAAGATGTACTTAATAACTTTCATTTAGATCTACATTTAAGTAATATTATAAAATTTCAATATTGAGTTGACCATCTAGTGCTGCTTCCCTATGCTCACTACTTTTCAAGTATTCTGGATCGGATATCATTTTCAGCATAGCAGCTCTGTTAGGATATTCTGCAATGGCAACAAGATCCCATAGTTCATCAATTTCACCAATCATTAACCTTGAAACTGGTCCACTAAATATAACTTTAGCTCCAACTTTTTTTAAATGCTCTTGCGTCTCCTCACCATAAAGCATGTACGCTTCAAGACCAGTAAGCTTTGTTTCTCTTCCATCAGAATATTTAGCATGTTGTTTTAATTTTATGAGATTGAGCATTTTTATTGGTCCAATCTCAGGATTTTCATCAAAACCCTTTAATTGCTCTTCATTCGGAAAGACTTTATTTGCAAATTTCACTGATCTTCTTTCATTAATTTTGCTAATTCCAATCTAGCTACACTCCTTCTATGAACTTCGTCGGGTCCATCGGCAAGCCTTAAAGTTCTCATATGCGCGTACATGCTTGCAAGTGGGAAGTCTTGACTTACCCCAGCACCACCATGCATTTGAATAGCTCTATCGATGACATTGCATGCCATGATTGGTGCGGCTACTTTTATTTGTGCTATTTCACTTGCAGCAACTTTGTTGCCATATTTATCCATCTTCCAAGCTGCATCTAAAGTTAACAGTCTGGCTTGATTAATTTCCATCCTTGAGTCAGCTATTACATCAAAGTTGCCTCCCAACCGAGCCAATTCCCGACCAAAAGCTTTTCTTTCCATTGAACGTTTACACATTAATTCAAAAGCAACTTCAGCTGCTCCAATAGATCTCATGCAATGATGTATTCTTCCTGGGCCTAGTCTTCCTTGGGCAATTTCAAAACCTCTACCCTCACCTAAAATTACATTTTCATAGGGAACTTTCACATTATTAAATTTCATATGAGCATGACCATGTGGAGCGTCGTCATATCCAAATACATGCATCATTCTTTTTATCTCTACCCCAGGTGTATCCATAGGAATCAATATCATTGAATGCCTTTGATGTCTTTCATTATCTGGATTTGTGACACACATGAAAATAATAACTTTACATCGAGGGTCTCCTGCTCCTGATGTCCACCATTTTTCCCCATTAATAACCCATTGCCCATCAACCAATTCAGCAGTAGCTTCCATATTGGTTGCGTCAGATGATGCCACTTGTGGTTCGGTCATACCAAAAGCTGAACGTATTTCACCATTGAGCAAAGGCTTAAGCCATTGGTCTTGTTGTTCTTTAGAACCATAACGAACGAGTACCTCCATATTACCTGTATCAGGTGCACTGCAGTTCATAGCTTCTGAAGCAAAATGTGTTCTGCCCATAGCTTCTGCTAAGTGAGCATACTCGTAATTTGATAGGCCAGCGCCATAATCGCTGTCAGGTAGAAATAAATTCCACAACCCTCTATCCTGTGCCTCTTTTTTTAAATCTTCAACTTCTGGGTGAGGTTCCCATCTTTTTTCAACTGGAATTTCTTGTTTAAGAATTTCCATTTCTACTGGCATAACAATTTCACCTATAAAACTTTTTACCTTAGGTAAATAAAAATCAATTTTCTCTGTGCTTTCAAATTTCATAATAAAGGCTTCTAAAATACTATAAGTATTATTTATAATAGTGCTTTATAATTATAAGCCATTTATGAAATTAAATAATCTTGATTTAAATCTTCTGGTAGTTTTCAACGCCATTTATACCGAGGGAAGTTTGACTAAAGCTGGAGAGATTGTAGGCATAACTCAACCTGCAGTAAGTAGTGCGTTATCTAAGCTCAGAGACTATTTTGATGATCCCTTATTTATAAGAGTTGGACAGGGTGTGCAGCCTACAGCCAAAACAGAAAACATTATCATTCATGTCCGAGAGGCGCTTTCAATATTACAAAAAAGTCTAGAAACTCCAGATGCTTTTGATCCTGCAGAATCAAGCAGAACATTCAAACTTTCATTAAATGATATTAGTGAAGGTAGAGTCTTGCCAATTCTTATAGACAAAGTTCATAACCAAGCTCCTAAAGTAAGCCTGAGCAGTTACTACACTCGAAGAGATGATCTACAGCACGCATTAGCAGCAAATGAAATTTGCTTTGCGGTAGATCCTTTTCCTCCCTCTGATTCAGAGATCAAAAAGGAATTAATTTTTGAAGATGAATTCGTTTGTGGTTTTCGCAAAGATCATAAGCTTGCCAAAGAAAAAAATTTATCGATTGAACAATATCTTGATTTAGATCACATACATATATCAGGGAGAAAAAGAGGAGGCGCATTAGTTGATAATGCTTTAGCCAAACTCCAATTGGATAGAAAAATAATTCTTAGAGCTCAGCATTATCTGATAACACCTGAAGTTCTAAATAGTTCTGATATGGTTTTAACTTGCACGAAATCATTCGCTAATAAACATGATCTTGCATATAAAACTTTACCTTTTGAAGTAGCACCATCTCAGTTTTTCTTGGCATGGCATCAGTCGAATGATACGGATCCCGGCTGTATGTGGCTACGAGAATTAATAAAGGATTCTTTTGCTGAAGCTAAGTCTAGATGGCATTAAAAGAGTCATTCTAAAACCTTTCAATAAGAGTTAAAATACTCAAACAAAATGAGTACAGAAACCTATTTTAAAGATTTACAAAAACTAAAATATCGAGATGAAACAAGCCTTGTATCTGATCTTATACAAAATCATGATTGGATCAACGAAAAATTAATATCTCAAAATGCTGAAGAAATAGTAAAAAATTGTCGTGAAGATAGAAATAAAACAAGATTAGATAATTTTTTTCTTGAATACGGTTTAAGTAATCAAGAGGGCATTGCTTTAATGTGTCTGGCGGAGTCACTGCTGAGAATACCTGATAATGAAACTTGTGATGAAATAATCGAAGAAAAAATAGGTGGAAAAAAATGGCTGGCTCACTTCAATAGTTCTCCATCTTTATTTGTAAATGCTACGACTTTTGGTTTATTTCTTGCTGAACAAGTAGTTGAGCTTGATAAAAAAATCAGCGCTAATCCTATAAGTTGGTTCCAAGGCTTGACTTCAAGATTAGGTGATCCAATTTTAAGAGAAGCTATAAAAAAAGGTATGGAAATCTTAAGTGAAGAATTTGTATCAGGCATAGATATTGATGACGCATTAAATAAATTTGATCATCCAAAAGTTCCTTGCTCATTTGATATGCTTGGTGAGGCTGCTAGAACACAATCAGATGTAGATTTTTTCTTTAATGCGTATGAAGAAGCAATCAGAAAAGTTGGTGAAAAAAATGCATTGCTTTCAAAATCATTTCATGAAATTTCCATAAAACTTTCTGCTATTCATCCTAGATACGAAGCTACAAAAAAAGAAAGAGTAATGGACGAATTATTAGAAAGGGTATATCAGTTGTGTATACAGTCTGCTGCCCATGATATTGCTTTAACCATTGATGCTGAGGAACAGGATAGATTGGAATTGAGTCTTCATTTAATTGAAAATCTTGCAAACCGAAAAGATCTCAAAGATTGGAGTGGTTTGGGTCTGGCTATTCAAGCTTATGGTAAAAGAGCTCCAGTAGTCGTTAAATTCATAGATGAACTTGGTGCAAATAGAAACGGCATGATGATGAGGCTGGTCAAGGGAGCTTATTGGGATCAAGAAGTAAAAATCCATCAAGTTAAAGGGGCTGCAGATCTCCCAGTTTTTACCTCTAAATCTTTTACAGATTTAAATTATCTCTCGACTGCAAAAATAATTTCTGAAACAAAAAACTTACGGCCATATTTTGCTACACACAATGCACACACTATTGCAGGTATTATGCATCTCTATAAGGGTAGAGAAGATCAATTTGAATTTCAAAGGATTTTTGGGATGGGTGACCTGACTTATAGAAATGCTAAGAAAGTTTATTCAGATTTTCCGTTGACTAGAGTTTATGCACCTGTAGGATCAAAAAAGGAGTTACTACCTTATCTTGTGCGCAGGCTTTTAGAAAACGGGGCTAATAGTTCTTTTGTAAATAAATATCTCTCCAAAGACATCCCAGTAAAGGAAGTTGTAAAAAATCCAATAGAGATTGCAACTAAAAACCTTTCCGGAAAAAAATTCTTAAAACAGGTTCCAAGACCTAATAAAATATTCTCTGATAGAGAAAATTCGCAAGGTTTTGACTTTGGAGACCTATTGGAGATTGAAAACTTGTCATCAAATATAGCAGCTTTCAATAATAATGAATTTTATGCTTGTTCGTTACTGAACGGTGAAGAGATTATTGATACATATGAAGATAAATTTTCACCAAGTGATCAATCAAAAAAAATTGGTAGAGTTTCTTACCTTTCTAAAGATAATTTAAGCAAAATTAACCTCAACAGCAATGATGAATGGAGCGAATCTTCAGTTGAAAATCGGATAGAGGTTTTGAAAAAAACTGCTCAATTGTTGGAAAAAAACTCAAATCTTTTTTATGCACTGTTAATAAACGAAGCGGGTAAAAGTCTAAAAGATTGTGATGCTGAAATAAGAGAATCAATAGATTTTATTAACTATTATTGTTTACAAGCATCTAAAATTTTTACAACAACAGAACTAGAGAGCCCTTCTGGTGAAAGGAACTTTTTATCTGTAGCTCCTAAAGGTAGTTTTTTATGTATAAGCCCTTGGAATTTTCCTATGGCGATATTTATTGGTCAAATTGTTGCAGCGCTAGTAACTGGAAATAAAGTTTTAGCTAAACCTGCAGAGGACACATCTTTGATTGCATTCCAGATAGTTAAACTTTTTCATGAAGCTGGTGTGCCTGAATCTGTGCTTGAATTAATTATTGGTGGAAAAGATATCGGTAATGAATTAACAAAGTTCAATGAATTGAATGGCGTAGCATTTACCGGATCAACTGCAGCTGCTAAATCTATAAATCTCAACCTAGCTAAATCAGAAGGACCAATTAAAACTCTTATTGCCGAGACTGGAGGACAAAATGCTATGTTTGTGGATTCGTCATCATTAAAAGAGCAGGTAATAGATGATGTTATTAGATCAGCCTTCTATAGTTCGGGACAAAGATGTAGTGCATTAAGGATTGTTTTTGTACAAGAAGACATCGCTCAAGAATACTGGGAATATTTAAACGAAGCCATGCAAGAAATTAAAGTTGGTGATCCTCAAAAACCATGTACGGATATTGGGCCAATTATCAATAAAACCTCATTATCAAAACTACAAGATCACGTTGCGAAATTAAAAAAGGCAGGCAAAGAGTTTATTGAAACTAAAGGAGATTTAAGTAAGGAGACATTCTTTATGAATCCAATAGCTTTCAAAATTGATTCTATCAAGGAAATTGATGGTGAAAAATTTGGGCCAATCCTACATTTCATAAGTTATAAATCATCAGAACTTGACGGTATAATAAATGAAATTAATGCCACAGGATTTGGATTAACCATGGGTGTGCATTCAAGAGTCTTAGAAAAAGCCAAACAAATTTTTGATAAAGCAAATGTCGGAAACTTTTACCTTAACAGAGATATTGTTGGTGCGGTTGTTGGTGTGCAGCCATTTGGTGGTCAAGGTTTAAGTGGAACTGGTCCTAAAGCTGGAGGACCAAATTATCTGCATAGTTTTATTACCGAAAAGACTTTCACTGACAATGTTATGGCAACAGGTGGTAATATAGACCTGTTAACTAAAAATAACGAGTAATGATTAACAAATTTTTTTTATTGTTTACCGCATTAATGTACGGTTGGCTAGGTGGATGGGCTCTGTTTGATCCAGCTTCTTATGTTGATGATGTTGGTTTGAGCATGACTTCAAATCTTGGTTCAGCTGAAATTAGATCAGTTTATGGTGGTATAAATTTTTTAGTTGGTCTTTTTGCACTTTACGCATTATTCAAACCTGAGCATGAAAAAATATTTTTTAAGATATTACTTTTTTTAATTACTGGTATCCTTTTAGGAAGACTCATAACTTTAATTTATGGTGAGTTTACATCTGCATTTTTAATTGGCTTTACTGCTTTTGAAGTTGTCTATTTCATATTTTTATTTGTTACTCTAAAGAATATGAAAAGGAAAATTTTCTAATGCATGATGGGATAATTTACGGCCTAATAGATAACGGTGTTTTAGCTTTTGCTACAGTTCTGGGCATAGATATAGATAAGTACTTCAAAGGCTCTGGAGTTAATGGAGCCTTGTATGGTGCTTTGATTGGAAATTCTCTGTCAGACTTTCTTGGTGCAATAGTTGATTTTCCTCTAATGCTTGCCTTAAATATCACCTTTGGATGCTTGCTAGTTATTCCTATGGTTTGGTTTATCCTTCTCTTCAAGAAGCAGTAGAGTGAATCGATATCAGCAAGGGTTTTAAATGGTCTAATTCATACCCAGCATCAGCTGCAATTTTAATGGTTTCATCAACGTTTTCTTCAAATACATTTGCGCATGCCCAAAGATTTATGCATCTTGTTCCCGTTCTGCAATAGGCTAAAGTTTTCTGTTTTTTATCAAGAATTTTTTTTGTTTCAAGAATTAATTCTGACTGTAAGTCACCAGGGATCATAGGTAGATTTATAAATGTTAACCCAATTGATTCACAGCGCTTTTGAATAAGTTCAAAATCAATTTGATCTTCTTCTTCCCCATTTGGTCTGTTGCAAACTATTAGACTAAATCTTTCATTCTTAAAGTAGTCTAAATCCTCCTCACTTATTTGTGATGAGACATAATAATTACCAGATACTTTTTTCATTCTGGCCTTTTTTCCCTTCGAGCTTTATGGCTTTTTGCTTCAATATTGCTTTCAGTTTTAAAGCTAAAAAGATTACTCAGAATTGTCGACCTTTTTTTACTGGTAAAGTTAATTCTTGTCTTAAAACTTTCATATGTTTTGGCTCTTACAGGCCCATAACCTCTGACTTCTTTGGAAGCTTCAATTAATTCAATTAATCTTTTACTTTTTATTCCTGTAATAAGATTATTTATTTCAGCCAGTCTATTACTAAATACTTTTTTATGCTCTTTATCTCGCCTTCTATCTTCCGTTAAATTTAGTGGATCAAAAATAGTGCCTCTCAAGAATTTCATAGACTTAAGTAATTTAAAAATCGGTAGAGCAATATATCCGGGAATGGCAATCTTTATTGGTCGTTGAGTTCTTTTATCTTTTAGAAAGGAAATTATTGGTGGGGATAAATAAAACTTCAGATTACTCCAAGCTGTAAATGTGTTATCTAAAATTTTTGAAGTACTTTCAAGATGCATTCTAGCAACTTCATATTCATCTTTGATTGCATAGACTCTATAAAGCTCCTTAATTGCGTCTTTTGTTATATTTTCGGTTGTAGCTTCCTCTGATAGTATCAGATCAATAATATTTTTATCTTTCTTAAAACTTTCAACTTCTCTATGGTCATAAATTTTCATGCGGTCCAATCTGTCTTCAAAAAGTTCAACTGAATTTAACTCTCTTACTTTATTTTCAGATAGGAATGAGAATATTTCATGGTCTGGCTTTACCGCAAAAAGCCTTCCTAAATTAAAGTTATACAAATTTCTTTCAATGCCAATACCATTTAGTTCTATGGCTTTAAAAATATTTTCAGCTTTCAGAGGAATCAAACCATTTTGATAAGCACTACCAAGCATTAACATATTTGTTCCAATAGAATCTCCAGATAATTTTTCTGAAATACTTATTGCTGGAACATTAGAGATAATTTTTTTAGTGGTGTTTTCTAGCATTCGAAACACATCATTATTTTTAAAATCTATGTCTCTTTGAGTAATGAAGTCAGCTACAGGTATAGTGTTGCTATTTAAAACTGTAATTGTTTTCTCTTTTGAAATTACCTCTTGAATTTCAGGTTTTGTGCCAACTACTCCGTCACAGGCAAGTAGAAGATTAGCATCACCAGGAGAAATTTTTTGACTGAAAGGTTTATTATTTTTTTCAAAAATTTTTATGTGCGACCATACTGCTCCACCTTTTTGCGCTAATCCGGTCATATCAAGCACAGATGAATCTTTTCCTTCGTAGTGTGCTGCATACGCAAGTATTGCAGATATTGTTAAAATACCGGTTCCGCCTATACCAGTTAACATAATATTATCTATACCCTGATTAGTTACTTGTTTTGGTTCTGGTAACTCTCCAAGATCTTTGTATTCAGTATTATTTTTGATTTCTGCATCTACTGTAACAAAAGATGGACAAAACCCTTTTATGCACGAGTAATCTTTATTGCAATTAGACTGATTTATTTTTCTTTTTCTGCCTAATTCAGTCTCTAAAGGTTCTATAGAAACACAATTTGATTGTTCTGAACAATCACCACAACCTTCGCAAACATCTTTATTTATGACCACTCTTTTTTTAGGATCTTCTATTAAGCCTCTTTTTCTTTTTCTTCTCTTTTCTGCAGCACAAGTCTGATCAAAAATTAAAATGCTTACTCCTTCATATTTGCTCAGCTGTTCTTGTTCGATAATGATTGCATCTCTATTAAGACTCTTAACTTCTTTACTCACTAAGTGTTTATATCTTTTAGGATTTTCAGACAAAATTGAGACCTTCTTTACTCCCTCTGCTAAAACTTGTTTTACTATGCCTTCAACGTCCCAGTTACTTCCAATCTCTTGGCCTCCTGTCATGGCTACGGCATCGTTATAGAGAATTTTGTAAGTTATATTTACTTTTGCATCAAGTGATGCCCTTATTGCTAAAATGCCGGAATGCTTATATGTGCCGTCACCTAGGTTTGCGAATACATGCTTTTCGTGGGAGAAAGGAGCAATTCCAATCCATGGCGTACCCTCGCCACCCATTTGAGTAAAAAATTCTGTGCTTTCAATTGAATCAACTGCCATATAATGACACCCTATTCCACCTAATGCTCTTTTACCTTCAGGTACTTTTAAAGATGAATTATGAGGACATCCTGAACAAAAAAATGGTTTTCTAATTATTGGAGCTTCTAGATTATTCTGCTCCTCTTTCCTGCTCTTAAACCAATCAAGGCTCTTCAATAACTCTGAGTCGTTTGTAATTTTATGAAGTCTAGTTGAAATTGCTTCCACAATAGTTTGCAAAGGCAAATCATTTTCTGGAGGCAGTAACCAACTTCCATGTTCATCTTGTTTACCTACTACCGTTGGTCTTGCACTTTCCTTCCAATTATATAATTGCCATTTGACCTGATGTTCAATAAGCTCTCTTTTTTCTTCAACTACTAGAACAGTATCTAAACCTTCACAAAACTCTCTTACTCCATGAGGCTCTAGCGGCCATGGCATGCCAACTTTATAAATACAAATACCAAGTTCTTTTGCCTTCTGCTCGTCAATATTTAACCATCTTAATGCCTCTCTGACATCGTTGTAGGATTTTCCAGCAGTGATTATTCCCATTTTAGAATTAGTATTTTTCCACATAGGAACATCTATATTATTTGCTCTTACAAATTCTTGAGCTGCAAAACCTTTTGCTCTTTGCAACCTATAATCCTGCTCTCTTGGTGTATCAGAATAAAGAATGTTTCTCGGAAGATCTTTGTACTCTCCCAAAAAACTCTCATCTGGGATGATTATTGGAAACTTTTCTATTTCCGTGTCATACCTTTTTCCAGAATCTGCAACATCGGATACGATTTTAAAACCTGTCCAACAACCGCTGTATCTACTCATTGCAATTCCCAAGAGCCCAAATCGTACTATTTCGTCAACTCCAGACGGATATAAGTAAGGCATAAATGCACTCATAAAGTTATGATCAGATTGATGAGGTAAAGTTGACGACTTTGCAGCATGATCATCACCAGCGATGGCTAGCACACCTCCATATTTTGATGAGCCTGCGGCATTGGCATGTTTAAATACATCCATTGTTCTATCCATGCCTGGACCTTTTCCATACCAGATGCCAAATACGCCATCCTTTTTCCCTCTTTGTTTAAATTCACCCTGTTGTGCACCCCACACTGCAGTAGCTCCCAGTTCTTCATTTAAACCAGGCTGATGGAAGATACTTTTCTCATCTAAATATTTTTGAGCTTTACTAAGTTCTAGATCGTAACCACCTAGTGGTGAACCTTTGTAACCAGAGATGAATCCCCCAGTGTTGAGATTATTTTGGGCATCGAGGTCTTTTTGAATTAAGGGAAGTCGAACAAGTGCTTGTATGCCAGTAAGGAAAATTTTACCTTCCCTTTTTTCATACTTATCGCTTAAAGAAATTTTCTTTTGCAACTTACGCTCCTATGGATAACCACATTTTAGCCCTTATTAATTATAAACTTTCTACCTAAATTTTGCTGTTTTTCTCTTTGAGGTCTTGGCTTAAGATTTACTTATAAGTCGCCTTCTTTTCTGATTTCACTTCTTTGAACTGCGAACTTTTCACCATACCGTGCTTCAAGTTTTTGCTGATTTTCACTAATAACTTCAAAAGGATCAAGTTTAAGGGCGGCGCATGCTGTTACCCAGTACCACATAATATCTCCAAGTTCTCTTTTCATGTGGAAAATATTATCTTCTGAGGGTGGTTTACCTTGGAGAAACATCTTTTTAACAATCTCTACAAATTCTCCAGATTCACTTCCTAAACCTAGAGCAGCTGTTAGCAACCTAGCAGTCTCAATTGGTGATTTCTCGTCTATATTTTTTAAACTTTTCTCCAAGGCCTTTAAATCTAGGCTCGGCTCACTTGTAACTTTAGTAACAAAGTCACTATATGTTGAAAAGAATTCCTTTACTTCTTTACTCATAATTAAAACTTTTCCATGTAAGGACGTAAATCAATTTCTTGCGTCCATACAGATTTTTCTTGTAAATGTAGATTGTAATATGTATCAGCAATGTGATCAGGATTTAAGATACCATCCACCTCTTTGAGTTTATATGTGTCGGGAAAATTTTCTTTAATCCATGGGTGATCTATAGCTCCATCAATAATTGTATGAACAACATGAATTCCTTTTGGCCCAAGCTCTCTTGCAAGCGATTGAGCTAATGCCCTTAGACCAAATTTAGCAGATGAAAAAGCACTGAAACCAGAACTACCTCTCACTGAAGCTGTTGCACCTGTAAAAATGATGGTACCTTTATTTTTCATGTGCTTGGCTGCTTCCTTTCCAACTAAAAAACCTGAAAGAGTTGCCATTTCCCAAACCTTTTTGAATACTCTGGCAGTTGTATCTTTTATTGGGAAAAAAACATTTGCGCCAATATTAAAAATTACACAATCAATTTGGCCATGTTCAGTCACTTTTGCAAATAAGTTTATTACTTGATCTTCATCCCGGGCATCTGTAGGAATGGCTGTCGCATTGCCGCCACTGCTATTGATTTTATTGCAAAGCTCCTCTAATGCTGACGCATTTCGATTTCTTCTTGCAACAAAGACATGATGACCCTCTTTAGCAAATTTCCTTGCCAGACTTGAACCTAAACCTGGTCCAGCACCAACAATTATTACTGATCCTTTTTTCACAATATTCTTCAATTTATAGTTTAATCTTAAGATAATATTAAATTACTTACACAAATATGGTTACCATTAAATTTATATTTGATATCGCTAGTCCCAACGGCTATCTCTGTCATAAAGTAATACCTGATTACGA
>NZKB01000009.1 GCA_002692425.1 Gammaproteobacteria bacterium | reverse complement strand
CCCTCAATATCATCATCAAGTTTCACAAAACATCCATAATCTGTAGTAAGAGCAACTTCTCCATTCACAATTTGGCCGACATGGTACTTACTTTCAATGCCTTTCCATGGATCTTCAGAAAGTTGTTTTAAACCTAAAGAAACTCTCATCTTTTCTTGGTCAAAGGAAAGAACCATAAATTTCATTTTTTCACCTACGTTAAGTACTTCTTTTGGATGCATAACTCTCTTCCATGACAAATCTGTGATGTGAAGCAAGCCATCTAGGCCGCCCAAATCTACAAAAGCACCATAGTCAGTTAAGTTTTTAATTTTACCCTCAATTTTTTCACCTTCTTTGATGATTCCTAACAACCTTTCTCTTTCTTCAGAATTTTGCTCTTGCAATACAGCTTTTCTAGATAGAACAATGTTTGATCTTTTTTTATCGAATTTCATTACTTTGAAATCAAGAGTTTGACCTGTTAGGTCCGGGTAATCTTTTCCTCCTTTTGGATCGATTAGTGAACCAGGCAAAAATGCTTTGACGACATCAACGAATACCGTAAAGCCACCTTTAACTTTATTCACAACTTTCCCTTCGACATACACTCCGTCGCTGTGGGCAGTCTCCAAGTTATCCCAAGTTTCTTGTTTTCTTGCTTTATCTCTAGAGAGTCTGATCTCACCATACCCGTCATCGAGTGCATCAAGTATGACCTCAACCTCATCACCTACTTCAACTACTATTTTACTTGCGTGATCTTGAAATTCTTCAATAGATACAAGTCCATCTGATTTAAAGCCGATATCAAGAGTGACCCACTTCTTACCAATTTCAACAATATTAGCTTTAACTAATGATCCTTGTACGAGATTAAACTCGCTAAAACTTTTATCGAGCAAATTTTGTAATGTGTTATCAGTATTTTTCATTAATTAATTTTTTTATTAAATTTGTAATTTCTCCAACAGTCTTTTCTGAACTGTCAATGAAGATTGAATCCTCAGTTTGTTTTAGTGGTGATTGAGTTCTTTTAATATCTCTATCATCTCTGAGCACAATCTCATTTTTGAGTTCGGAAATATTAACCTTTTGTCCAGCATTTCTCAACTGATTTGCTCTTCTCCTTACTCTTTCTTCTAAATTTGCCGTTAAAAAAATTTTCACTCGCGAGTCAGGAAAAAGTTTTGATGACATATCGCGCCCTTCAGCGACTAAGCCTGGTTCTTTTAGATAGGTTTTTTGAATCAATTTTAATTTACCTCTTACCGCAAATAATTGAGATAGCTCTGATGAAAGTTTGGTTATTTCAGTACCTCTTATAACATCGGTGATATTCTTGTTTCGGTATGAAATAGTTTCATGTTCTAGATCATATTCATGGCTGACATAGTTTATCTCTTGCGTTATATCTGAGACTCCAATTGAATGTAAAAAAGCATAACATCTATATATCAGACCGCTATCTAAGTAGTTCCAATTCAAGTCAATTGCTAAGGCTTTTGAAATAGTTCCTTTACCAGAACCAGACGGCCCATCAATTGTAACTATTGGTACCATGCTTTTATCACCTCAAAGAAACCAGGAAAAGATGTTTCTACTGATTCAGTTTCGTCAAAATTAATTTTTTTTCCTGTTACAAGTGCTGCAATCACAAAACTCATAATAATCCTATGATCACCACCTGTCTCTAAATCTACACTATCATTATTAAGATTTTTTGATGGGATAATTTCAAAACCATCTTCAAACTCTGCTAAACCAATATTTGGATTAAATTTTTTCATGTTATTCAGCAATAAACTAATTCTGTCAGACTCTTTATATCTCAATTCTTTAGCATCCCTAATTATCGTTTTACCCTCTGCAAACATTGCCATAATTGCAATCAAAGGTATTTCATCTATTAAATTAGGAATTCTTTGTCCTGAAATTGAAATCCCTTCTAAATTTTTATTTGAGCTGACAGTTATGTCTGCTCTTTGCTCATTAGATATTATGCAATCATTATGTAACTCAATTTTTGCCCCCATTTCTTCCAAAACGTCTAAAAAAGCTGTTCTTGTTTTGTTTACTCCAATACCTATCAAAGGAATATCTCTTTTCATAAGAATATTTGCAGCAATAAGGTAAGCAGCAGATGAAAAATCTTTGGGAACATCAATAAATTTCTTCGTTATTCCCTTAGCGCCATCAAAAATTATCTTATTCCCTACTCTAAAAATTTCTGCATCACATTCTTGCAATAAGCGCTCTGTGTGATCTCTTGAAGGAATTTTTTCGATTATTTCAATTTTAGTTTTTGACGAAAGAGCTGCTAGTAGAAGACACGATTTAATTTGAGCACTTGGTATTTCTAATTCGTAAGAAAACTTTGATTGTAATTTTGATTCAGCTATTTCTATTGGTGGGTATTTACTTTCTCTCAAAGAAATTTTTGCCCCCCAAGTGTTTAATGGGTCAGAAATCCTTCGCATAGGTCTATTAGAGAGTGATTTGTCGCCAATTAAAGTACATTTTTTTCCTGATCCAGCAATGTATCCTGTCAAAAGACGAATACCTGTGCCTGAGTTACCTAAATTAAGCGTGAGATCTTTGTCGTATTCAGCAAATTGATTTGCCGCATGAAGGGTATTTTTTACATCTTCACCAATGAAATTTTCATCGAAATCTAAATTTAAAACAGCGCATCTTTGTGCAATAGATTTATCTTTCGGAAGTTCAATCACAATAGTTTTTTCTTAAGCTTTTCTTTTATGTATTCAAGATTGTCTTTATTATCCAAAAATATTTCACTCCAAAGGTGTTTATTTGACTCTGATAGCCTCAGTATTTCTTTAAGACTATCCCCAGAGAATTTTTTATAATCTATATCTTCTTCATCAAGTATTTCTCTATAAATGAAACTAAATAAATGTGGAAAATGACTGAGCAAAGCATAATTCTTATCATGTTCTGAAAAATTCATTATGGTAGTTTTTGCTTCAAGTGAGCTCCAAAATGATTCTAGTTTAACTAAATTTTCATGGTGAGCACTATCAATGATAATTACTTCTTTTCCCTTAAATAAATCTGGTTCTGCATCTTCAGGTCCAACTTTATGACTTCCACAAATTGGGTGAGATGAAACAAAGTTTGAGGGTAAATCTGCCTCTTGCAAAAAGTTTTTAGAACTTGAAATATCAGTAATAAGGCTTTCAGGAAATTTGGTAGAAAAATAAGAAATATGCTCAAGAACGTCTTTTTGCCTTGTGCAAACAATTATCAAATCAAACTTGCCTTCAACATCTGAGACATCTGAAAAGATATTTTTATATATACTGAGGTTTTCTAGAGTTGCAAGATAAGCTTGATGTGTTTCCAAACATGAAATATCACAGTTTTTTAAAGCACGAGCCATTGAAGTGCCCATAAAACCTGAGCCTACAATTAAAATTTCTCTACTCATTATTTTTCTGAGCGTTAAGTGATGTTTTCATAATCTCGACAAATATAGACTTTAAATCCTCTTTAGGATACAGCAGTGAAAGTTCTTCAATCTTTTTTAAGATTTCTTCTTCTCTAGAATCATCATGCATATTTTTATCTAAATTTTTCTTAACTTTACCTATTTGAAGCGAGAGATTTAATCTAGATTCGAGTAAAGCAATTATCTCTGAATCAATTGTATCTATCTCTTCTCTTATGAATAAAAGTGCTTTTTCATCATCCATAATTTTTCTCAAAATTTTCCATAAAATCTCTCAGAGTGGAAACCGATTCCATTTTCATTGAATTGTAAATGCTTGCTCGCATTCCACCAACCGATCGATGGCCTTTCAAATATTTAAGATCAGCTTTTTCGGCTTCCTCTAAAAAAACTTTTTCTAGCTCACTATTTATAATGGTGAATACGACATTATTGATAGATCTTTGTTCTGGATTTACTGGATTTACATAAAAATCTGATTTATCGATTAGATCGTACAGCATTGCTGTTTTAGCTACACTTTGTTTCTCCATTTTGGCTACACCCCCATTTGCTAAATACCAATCAAACATTTTACCTGCTACATACCAACCAAATGTATTGGGTGTATTAAGCATGGAGCCTTCATTAGCATGCGCATCATACTTCAGAATATTTGGTAAATCGGGGTTAGATCTCTCTAGTAAGGCTTTTTTTGCAATGACTAGAGTTATTCCAGAAGGACCAAAATTCTTTTGTGCACATGCATAAATAAAATCGTATTTATTAACATCAATATTCTCTGAAAATAAACAAGAAGACATGTCGACAAAAGAGTATGAAGAAAATTTAGGTTCATCCGTAATTCTAATACCTTGAATGGTTTCATTTTTACAATAATGGACAAGTGCAGAATTCTCTTTAATCTTCCAGTCTGACATACGGTCAATGTTCGTATAATTATTTTCTTTGGATGATGTGCAAGTATTCACATTACAAATCTTTGAAGCTTCTTTAATTGCTTTGGCAGACCATGAACCTACGTCGGCAAAGTTGCTTGTATCACCTAGATGAGCAAAGTTCATCGGTATAAGAGAGAATTGCAAAGTTGCTCCGCCTTGCATAAATATTACGTCGTAATCTTCAGATATAGAAAGTAATTTTCTAACTGCAATTTCAGCCTTATTGGCTACTTCTTTAAAAACTTGATCGCGATGACTTATTTCAATTATGGAAGATCCGATTCCTTCATAATCATACAACTCAGATTCAACTGCTTCTAATATCTCAACAGGCAATGTGGCTGGACCAGCACTGAAATTATGAACTCTCTTCTTCATCAAGACTTTCTTTGAAGCCTACTGCATCAACAAGCATCTCTGCTTCTCTGGTTGTAACTACTTTCACTCCTTGGGTGTTTCTACCTATTACACTTATTTGATCAACTTTTGTTCTTATCATAGTACCTTTATTTCCTATAAGCATTACTTCATCACCGTCTAAGACTTGAACTGCAGCTACCATTTTTCCATTTCTGGTTGAAGTATTTAGAGCAATCACCCCTTTGCCACCTCTTTTTTGTCCACTGAATTCAGAGATATTAGTCCTTTTACCATATCCGTTTTCACTAAGAGTCAAAAGTTTTGCATCTGGTATAACTTTAATCATAGAAATTACTCTATCGGTTTTACCGATATTCATACCTTTCACACCTCTGGTAGATCTGCCCATTGCTCGTACATCAGACTCTTTAAATCTGATAGCTTTTCCACTTTCAGAAGCAAGACAAACTTCATCCTTACCGTCGGTGATAATTGTGCTAATTAATTTGTCACCTTCATCAAGATTTATCGCTCTTAAACCTGGCGCATACCTTTTTTGAAATGCTGTTAAAGCAGTTTTCTTAACTACTCCATTCTTTGTCGCCATTATTATGAAATGGCCGTCTTTATACTCATCTACTGGCAAGAAAGAAGTTACTTTTTCGTCCTCTTCGAGTGGTAAGACGTTTGATATAGGTCTTCCTTTTGCTGTTCTAGACATTACAGGCAACTTATAGATTTCTAACCAATGTACTTTTCCTTTGGTTGTAAAACACAGCACTTGCACATGTGTATTAAGAACTAATACTTGTTTTATAAAATCTTCTTCTCGCAAAGCAGAGGCAGTTTTTCCGACACCACCCCTTCGTTGTGATCTATATTCGGCTAGCTGTTGTGTCTTTACAAATCCGTTATTAGAAATAGTAAATACCCTCTCTTCTTCAGGAATTAAGTCAGCATCATCTATAGTTAATCTTCTCTCAATAATTTCTGTTCTTCTTTCATCTCCAAAATTATCTTTAATTTCATTAAGTTCTTCTTTCACTACTTCAACGAGTCTTGATTTATTAGAGAGAATTTCTTGTAATTCTTTAATTTGCTTTACAAGCTCTTCATATTCTTCATTTAATTTGTCGGTTTCAAGAGCTGTAAGTCTACTAAGCCTTAACTCTAAGATTGCCTTTGCTTGAACAAGAGAAAGCTTATATTCCTCTCCATTTAGACCGAAACCATCCTCTAATCCTTCAGGTTTACAAATATCTGGATCAGCAACTTTATCTAATAATGGTTTAATAGTTGAAGCAGACCAATTTTGTTCGCACAGTTTGTCAGCAGCAACTTTTGAATTCTCTGATTTTTTTATTATTTCGATTATTTCATCAATGTTGGCAATTGCAACAATTAAACCTTCAACGATATGTCCCCTTTCTTTCGCTTGGCGAAGTTCATACAGAGATCGGTTTGTAATAACATCTTTCCTATGGTCTAAGAATATGTTCAGCAGCTGTTGTAAATTGCATAATTGTGGTTTGCCGTCAACAAGAACAACGTTATTAATACCAAAAACTTGCTCCAATTGAGAATGCTTGATGAGGTTATTTAAAACTACTTCAGGCACTTCTCCTTTTTTTAGTTCCACAACTACTCTCATTCCATCTTTATCTGACTCGTCTCTTATTTCACCGATGCCTTCAAGTTTCTTTTCTTTGACGAGTTCAGCAATTCTCTCGAGCATTCTTGCTTTATTCACCATGAATGGTATTTCAGTGATAATTATTGCTTCTTTACCGCCTTTCATTTCTTCGATGGCAGTTTTACCTCTGACATAAACTTTTCCTTGACCAGTTCTATAGGCTTGCTCAATCCCGTCTATACCTGTAATTATTCCTCCTAGTGGAAAATCTGGTCCTTTGACAATTTTTAACAAATCATCAATTGAAGTATCAGGATTATCTAAGATATGCAAACATGCATCCAATACTTCATTAAGATTATGAGGTGGAATATTGGTTGCCATACCAACTGCTATACCTGAAGAGCCATTTATCAACAAATTTGGAATTCTAGTTGGCAATACGTCAGGAATATCTTCAGTTCCATCGTAATTTGGCGAGTAACTTACTGTTTCTTTTTCTATATCTGCAAGTATTTGATCAGTAATTTTTTGCATTCTGATCTCTGTATACCTCATCGCTGCAGCAGAGTCCCCATCAATGCTTCCAAAATTTCCTTGACCTTGTATTAATGGATATCTCAGAGAGAAGTCCTGTGTCATACGTACTATAGCGTCATAAACTGCTGTATCGCCATGTGGGTGGTATTTACCAATAACGTCCCCCACTACTCTTGCTGACTTCTTGTTAGGTTTATTATAGGTATTAGAGAGCTTATGCATTGCAAATAAAATTCGCCTGTGGACTGGTTTCATACCATCTCGAGCATCAGGTAAAGCACGTCCAACTATGACACTCATAGCGTAGTCCAAATAGGACTTTTTTAACTCTTCTTTAATGTCAACAGAAAGGACTTCTTTAGCAAACTCTTGCACGAAACTATTTTATCATAGGGATCTCAACTAATCTTTAAATTCTGCGACTAATTTAGAAATACTTTCTTTTGCGTCACCAAAAAGCATTCTAGAATTCTCTTTAAAAAATAGTGGATTTTGAACACCAGCAAAACCTGAAGCCATTGATCTCTTTAAAACCATTGCTGTTTTAGCTCTATGAACTTCCAGAATCGGCATACCATAGATTGGACTACCAGGCTCCTCAGTTGCCGATGGGTTAACTACATCATTTGCTCCTATAACAATAGCAATATCAACAGTTTCCATTGTCGGATTAATGTCTTTTGGTTCAAGAAGATTGTCATACGAGACATTAGCCTCAGCTAAAAGCACATTCATGTGGCCTGGCATTCTGCCAGCAACTGGATGAATACCATACGAAACTTCACAGCCATTTTCTTCTAATAGATCACCTAATTCTTTTACGACATGTTGAGCTTGAGCAACAGCCATGCCGTAACCAGGAACTATGAGAACTGACCTTGCCGCCTCAACTACGAGGTATGCATCTTCAGCAGATATTGGTTTAATTTCTCCATCTATTTCTGCAGCACTTGAGCCTGAACTTTCATACCCTACAAAAAAGATATTGTATAAGGTCCTATTCATTGATTTAGCCATTATCAGAGTTAGAACTAATCCTGAAGCACCAACTAAACAGCCCGCGACTATCAAAGCAGTATTAGTTAGTAATACGCCAGCAGAAGCTGCTGCTATACCAGAAAATGAGTTGAGCAAAGATATAACAACTGGCATATCTCCTCCTCCAATTGGTAGAACAAAGGCTAATCCAGCTAACAAGGATATAATGAGAAGGGCTATGAATATTTTTTGAATCAAGGCTAAATCTATGAGTTCGTAGCCCAAACCCCCAGCTATAACTTGACCAACAGCAATAATTACAAACAAAAGGCTGAATATCAAAAACCATCTTGAAGCTTTATTAAGAAGATTATTATCGCCTTTTAAGATTTCCGCGAGCTTAAAAAATGCTATCACACTTCCACTAAATGTTATCCCTCCAATAATTACAGTCAGAAAAGATAAAATCATTATTAAAGATATTCCAGTGAGATTATTGAACTCCGACCAAGCTAAAAAGAAGGAAGATAAGCCCCCAAACCCGTTAAATAATGCAACCATTTCTGGAATTGAAGTCATTTTTACTTTGAGAGCAAATGCAGAACCAATTAAAGCTCCAAGCAGCATTGCTGAAAGCACAAGTACTGGATTTACAATTTCAATGACTGTGACAAGCACTGCTAATAACATCCCCATTGAAGAGACAACATTACCCCTTGCAGCACTACTCTCATTTGAAAGCATCTTTAAACCATAAATGAATAGAATGGCTGAAAATATATATCCAATTTGTTGCATTGTATTTAAATCAAATTCCATCATTTCTTTTTAAACATTCTCAACATTCTGTTTGTGACTAGATAACCACCAAAAACATTTATTGATGCAAAGGTAATAGCCGAAAAGGCTAGGATCATCTGTAAATTACTTCCGGTATCAAGGCTTAGTGCACCAACTAACGTGATTCCACTAATTGCGTTTGCTCCAGACATTAAAGGGGTATGTAGTGTACTTGGTATTTTGGAAATCAACTCCAAACCAAGGAAAATAGCTAAAATCAAAATAAAAAATAGCAAAAGTATAATTTCCATTATTTGAATGCTCCATTTAGTATTTCGCCATCATGAACCAACAAGGCAGATTTAATTATTTCATCTTCCTTATTTAACTCAATGCACTTTTTTTCGGTGCAATAAAAATCGGATATGAAATTTGCAAAATTATTGCTCAATGCAAATGAGGCGTGATCAGAAACTAGCGAAGGTAGATTTGAAAAGCCCATGACTTTTACACCATTTATTACATTTACATCGTCAAGAATAGATCCTTCCACGTTGCCTCCACTCTCAACTGCCATATCAAAAATTACACTACCTGGCTTCATTTTTTTTATCGTCTTATCATCAATCAGTTTTGGTGCTGGCCTTCCAAAAAGTTGAGCAGTTGTGATTACAATATCTGATCTTGCACAAACTTCACTTTGCAGATCTTTTTGCAACTGGATTTGTTCTTTTGTAAGTTCATTTGCATAACCTTGATCAGTTTGCCCTGTATCTCCTAATTCAATTTTCACAAATTTGGCTCCTAGTGATTTGACTTGCTCCTCAACAACAGGCCTAGTATCAAATGCCTCTACTTTTGCGCCTAATCTCTTAGCAGTAGCAATAGCTTGTAAACCTGCGACACCAACTCCTATTACAAAAACCGTAGCAGGTTTCAATGTCCCAGCTGCGGTCATCATCATTGGTAAAGCCGATTTTAACTCTTTGGCTGATTCAATAACTGCTACATATCCAGCTAAATTCGACTGGCTACTCAAAACATCCATTTTTTGAGCTCTCGTAATTCTAGGAATGAATTCCATACTTACCGCTGAAACATTATTTAGTTGAAATCCGGAAAATTGGTCCTTATTTGAAAACGGTTCCATTAAACCTAGAAATAAGGCATGATCTTTCATTGCAGAAATCTCGTTGACTGCAATTGGGGACGTTGACATAAGTACATTAGATTGTGATAAGCATGCTTCTCTACTAGCTGATTTTGCACCCAGGCTTAAGAAAACTTCGTCATTGACATCCATGCCTTTTCCAAGCCCACTTTCAAATATGATATCTATACCCATATCTAAAATTGGCTTTATCGTGTTTGGATGTAAACTCGATCTAAGATCTTTTTGGTTTTTTGGTTTGACGGCCCCTAAAATCATAAAATATTTAATATCTAAAGATATACTTTAACTTATGGAAAATTTTGATCAATTAGAATTAGAAAAATTCACAAAACTAGCTGACCAGTGGTGGGATCCGAATGGAAAGTTTAAACCACTGCATTTGATCAATCCCTTACGAACTAGCTACATTGAAGATAAAGTTGACATCAAAAACCTGGAAATTCTAGATATTGGTTGTGGTGGCGGTATTCTTGCTGAACTATTATCACAAAAAGGAGCCAAGGTCACAGCTATCGATTTAGCTGATGGACCTCTAAATGTTGCTAAGATAAGACAAAAAAAATCCAAGCTTGATATAAATTACAGAAAGATCAGTACTACTGATATGATGAAGGAGAAAAAAACATTTGACCTAATTACTTGTTTAGAGATGTTAGAACATGTTCCAGATCCATCACAGGTCATTAAAGAATGTGCGCAACTTTGTAAGCCAGGTGGGCATTTATTTTTTTCAACTATCAACAGAAATTTGAAATCTTTTATTTTTGCAATTTTAGGTGCTGAATATATCCTTAATATTCTTCCACAAGGTACGCACGAATTTGAAAAACTTATTAAACCTTCGGAAATGAAAGATTATATTGATCAAGCAAGTTTAGTTTTTGAGGAGGTTAAAGGGATGTCATATCTGCCATTCTTAGATATTGTTCGACTTACCGACGACCCTTCAGTTAATTATATTATTCATGCAACCAAAAAATAGCGCTGTATTGTTCGATCTTGATGGCACATTGATCAATTCAGGTCTTTCATTTTTAAAAATCGTTAATGAATTAAAGGAAAGGGAATCTCAAGATCCTGTTAATTTTGAAATCGTGAGAGAATTTTCCTCCAGAGGGGCGTCTCTAGTTTTAAAAAATGCTTTTCCTGATGCCAGTGACGAAAAAATTGATGAGTTAAAACTTAAATTTTTGAAAAGATATACTCAAATAATGGCATCAGATATCCATGTGTACGAGGGTGTCGAAGAATTATTAAATTTTTTAACTGAGAAGAATATTCCTTGGGGAATTGTTACGAATAAATCAGCGAAGTATACCTTGCCAATTACCGAAAAACTTAACTGGCACAATCAAACTAGTGCGATTATTTGTCCAGAGGATGTTCAACAAACAAAACCTGATCCTGAAGGAATTCTCAGGGCATTAGATTCACTGGATGCAAGTATTGAAAAATCTTTTTATGTTGGAGACCATAAAAGAGATATTCTGACTGCAAAAAATGCAAATGTTAAATCGATTGCCTGCACTTATGGTTATTATCAGTCTGACCCGTTAAGCTGGGGTGCTGACTATATTATTGATTCGCCAATTGATATAAAAAAAATATTATGAAACATGTTCCTTATGCAAATATTTCTGAAGACTCACTTTCTAGTAAAAATATCCTTATTACAGGGGCTGGATCTGGTATTGGCAGAGCAGTAGCAAAAATTGCTGCAAAAAATGATGCAAATCTTATATTGCTATCAAAAGACATAAAAAAACTTTATTCACTGCAAGATGAAATTTGTGACGAGGGTAGAAATGAACCCTTAATAGTTGAATTTGATTTTTTGAAAGCCAGCGAAAAAGATTACAAAAAGCTAGCTGACAGCTTATATGACAATTATGAAAAATTAGATGGTCTAGTGCATATAGCAGGAGTTCTAGGTTATTTGTCGCCAATAATTAATACCTCATTACAACAACTAAAGACAGTGATGCAGGTAAATTTTGAAAGTAACTTTTTACTGACTCAGCTATCTTTACCACTATTGCTGAAGGCAAAAAATCCATCAGTTATCTTCACATCATCTGGAGTTGGCAGAAAAGCGAGAGCTTTCTGGACAAGTTACTCTATTTCTAAATTTGCAGTTGAAGGCCTGATGCAGAGCCTTGCTGACGAATATGAAAAAGATATGCGAGTTAATTCTTACAATCCAGGACCAATAAGAACACAAATGAGGGCACAAGCATTTCCAGCTGAAGATCCAAACACCTTAAGAACACCTAGCGAAATTGCTATAGATTATTTATGGTTACTGTCAGAAGAATGTCAGGAAACAGGTATTATGTATAACTATCATGAAAGAACTAATTAATGCATTAAAGAATGGTATCGTTGTAATCAGTTTTAAAAAAATTGATTCTGGAGATATTAGGGTCATGCCCTCTACACTCAACGAAGATCTTATGCCTGACGGTGTTAAAATTATGAATATCTCTTCAGAAAGCGAAACAATTATGGTTTGGTCTCTTGATAAAAATGCTTGGAGAGATATTAGGGTGAATACAATAACTGAATGGAGGGTTGAAAATGCATAATTTACTAAAAATTCTTACGGCTTTAATATTTTCATTGTCTTTATACGGTGAAACTATTTCTGTAATGACTTTTAATGTTGAGAATCTTTTTGATAACAGAAATGATGCTTATAAAACTGATGAAACTTATCTTGAATTTTCAAAAAAACAAACTCCAGCACATATAAGAAATTGTGAAAAAATTTCTACTAAAAGATGGAGAGATGATTGCTTATATATTGATTGGACAGATGAAGTAATTGAACACAAATTAAATTCCATAGCAACCGTTATTTTATCCTATGGAAATAACGGTCCAGACATAATTGGTTTACAAGAAGTTGAAAATAATAGAATTCTAAAACAATTATTTAAAAAACTTGAAGGAGCAGGCTATAAGCATTACGTTCTTCTGGAAGGTAGTGATAACAGAGGGATTGATACAGCTTTTATATCCAAATATAAAATTATTGAATCAAAATTACATAAAATTGAATTTAGTGGTGCTACAAAACAACAAATTGGTGATACAAGAGAAATCCACGAAAGTGTTTTTTCCATCAATAACAAGAAAATAACAGTTTTCAACGTGCATTTCCCCGCACCTTATAACCCAGTATTTATGAGAAAAGCTGCCTTTTCAACGTTAGAAAAGCTTGCCTCCGTTACAAAAGGACCTGTGTTAGCTTTAGGTGATTTTAATGTCACACAGACTGAAGATGATAAAGAGCAGACTTTTAAAAATGCCAATAAGACTTGGTATGTTTCTCATAGAGATCAATGTTCAGACTGCAATGGAACAAGCTATTGGTTTACAGGTAAATCATGGAGTTTTCTAGATGTGATTATGGTAAGAAAAAACAGAAATACTAATTTTGTCGCCGATGGTGTCAGTATTGTGAATCATCCGCTTCAAACAAGAGAAGATGCAACACCTATTCGGTATGATGCAAAAAATGTAATAGGGGTTTCAGACCATTTTCCTGTCGTAGGAATCATTGAACTCAATTAATTTCTAAGATATTTTTTAATTTTAAAACTTCTTTTTTAGAAAACTTTTTCCACCCACCAGGTTTTAAATTATCAGGTAATAAAATTGGTCCAAACCTAAGCCTTATTAGCCTGTTAACATCTAATTTTTGTGTTTTCCATAGCTTTCTGACTTCCCTATTCTTTCCACTAAATAAACAGACATAGAACCAATGGTTTTTTGACTTTGAAGTTTTCTTGACTGCTACAACATCAGAGAATTGAGCCAACTCATTATTTATTTTTACTCCTTTAAGTAAGTTTTCAATTTTTTTGTCTGACACATCACCATAAACCCTACACAAATATTCTCTATCAATATTACTGCTTGGGTGAGCTAAGAAATTCACTAGATTTCCATCATTAGAAAAAATTAAAAGACCAGATGTATTCACATCAAGCCGACCTACCATAATCCACTTCCCCTTTTTTCTTGCTGGCAATCCTTGAAAAACACTATCATTCTTGTCTGTAGGCATATTTGAGCAAACCTGACCAGTGGGTTTGTGATATATAAGAACTTCAGTTTCTGGATTCAGCTCAACGACTAGATCCTCACCATCAATGTTTAAAATGTCGTCATTTTCAACATATGTATCTATTTTTACTTTTTTAGAATTTAGTGTGACTTTTTTTGTCTTGAGAAATTCATTTACGTTGCGTCGAGACGCAAACCCTATACTTGCCAAGTATTTTTCAAGCTTTTGTTTATTGTTTTGGAGCTTCTTGCTCAATTGCATCTTCCTGAAGGCTTAGTTCCGGCGAAATATTTTCTATTTCTGGTAAATCAGGTAAAACCGGAAGATCATCTAATGTTTTCATAGAAAAATCATCCAAGAATTTTTGCGTCGTTATAAAAAGAGCTGGTCTTCCAGGCACATCTCTGTAACCTTTTATTTTTATCCAGCCTTGGTCCATCAAAACTTTAATTACATTAGTTGCAACATTCACTCCCCTAATATCCTCAATGTCTCCTCTGGTAACTGGCTGCATGTATGTGATTATTGAAAGTGTCTCTAATGTAGCTCTTGAAAGTCTTAATGGTTTAACTTCCCATAGTTTAGCAATATCTTTTGAATAATCTTGGTTTAATTGAATTCTATAACCGCTTGAAACTTCAACTAAATCATAAGGCTTATTTTCATAGGCTTCCTTGAGAGATACTACCGCACTGAGGACTTCAGATTCCTCTTTTGCAGATTGAATTTCCAATAACTCAACAATGTCTTTCACAGACAAAGCTCTATTTGCTGCGAGTAAAAGTGCTTCTGTCCTTTTTTTAATATCCATTAATGAACTACCTCTTCTGAACCTTTAAAATAAATCTCTCCAAATTGCTCTGCTTGAACAATTTCAATATATCCTTTTCTATTTAATTCCAAAGCGGCGGATAAAATTACTGAAACTGCTAACTTAGATTCGCCGTTAAGAATTAACTCTGGCAGTGATATAAAATCTCTTTCTTTCAAACTATCTAATAAAAGTTTCATTTTTGATTCTAAAGTTATATTTCCGAGTTTGACTTTATGACTTGATAGTCTAACCATTTCATCAAGCATTGATCTCATTGCAAATGTTAAATCATTTTTATCGTAATTATTCTTTGGTTTAGGCAACTCAAATTCTGGCAACTTTCCTGCTGCTGGAAATATATCTCTGTCAATTCTTGGCATCTCATCCAGCTTAAAAGATACCTCTTTAAATCTTTTATACTCTTGTAATCTTCTAAGTAATTCTGCTTTAGGATCTCCGTCTTCCTCTTCGTTCTCTTCTTCTCTAGGTAACAAGATTCTTGATTTTATTTCAGCTAAATATGCTGCCATAGCCAAATAGTCACCAGCTAACTCGTACTCAAAATCTTCCATCATCTCAATATACGTAATATATTGATTGGTAATTTCAATTAAATTGACTTCTAAAATGTCTAAATTTTTACGTTGTATAAGATACAACAAAAAATCCATTGGCCCTGAAAAAACATCTAATAGCAGAAGCAGTGCTTTTGGAGGCACATAGAGGTTTTCAGGCAACTGATCTACAGTATTACCCTTAACTTTTGGTAATGCTATTTCCTGAATGGATTCCATACACTAGATATTGTATATAAAAAAGAAAATAAATACTAAATATTGTGTTTATTAATAAAAAAAATATTTCTTACCATATGTTTGATTTTTAAAGAGAAACTTGAGCCTTGATGATGTAAAATTTACTGCTCTATTTTAATTATATGATGTACATAACTGATAACAGTAGAATCCTCTCTAGAGAGGAACTTTCTACTCCTGAAGAAATAACTAATGAAATTCCATTAGATAAGGAATCTTCAAAATTAATTTTTGGGGCAAGAAGAAGTATTAGCCAAGTATTACATAGGCAGGATGATAGGATAATAGTGGTCGTTGGCCCCTGCTCAATACATGATCCAAAAGCTGCTTTAGAGTACGCAAGGCTATTGAAGGATTTCTCCTCTTCTGTTGAAAATGAACTTATGGTAGTTATGAGAGTTTATTTCGAAAAACCGAGAACTACAATTGGCTGGAAAGGCCTAATAAATGATCCAAGGTTAGACAATTCTTTCAAAATTAATGAGGGTCTGAGAATTTCACGAAAATTATTAAAAGATATTGCTGATTTAGGCATGCCAACTGGAACAGAATTTTTAGATTTAATTTCACCTCAATATGTCTCAGACCTTGTTTGCTGGGGAGCAATTGGTGCGAGAACTGCGGAAAGTCAGGTTCATAGAGAATTGACATCAGGGCTTTCATGCCCCATGGGCATCAAAAATTCAACAAAAGGAGACATCCAAATTGCAATCGATGCAATCAAATCTGCACAGTATCAGCATGTCTTTCTTGGAACAACCAAAAAAGGGAAAGTAGCGATTTTTAAAACATCAGGTAATGATGATACACATATTATTTTACGGGGAGGGTTAGAACCAAATTACCATCCAGAGGATATTAAAAATTGTCGAACGGCCTTAGAAAAAAATGAGGTAAACGCTAATATTATGGTCGATTTTAGTCATGGAAATAGTCAGAAAAACCATGAAAATCAAAAGAAAGTTTCTGCTTCAATATGCCAGCAAATTGCCAGCGGTAATAAAGATATCATAGGTGTAATGATTGAAAGTCACTTAAAAGAAGGTAGCCAAAAAATTTCTGAAGATATGGAGTATGGCAAAAGTATTACTGATGCATGTGTAAATTGGGAAGAAACCAAAAAATTGCTTCATGACTTAGCGCAAGCAGTCAAAGCAAGAAGGTAAAATTCATGGAATTAAAATTTAAACGAGAGGTCGCAGAAACATTAGGTCTCAACAATGCAGTATTGTTGGAATACATAACAAATACAGATTTACAAAAATGCAAAATTGAATCTCTGCTGAAAGAATTAAATTTTTGGGATGAGAACGAGTTAATGGGTTTTTTAATTGATCTTAATGTAAAGGGTCTAATTGAACTGGATACAGAAAAAAAGATAGTGTCACTCAGAAAAGGTAAACCAAAAACAAAACTTCAAACTCCTAAGAAAATAAAAAGATCAAATATAGTTTCAGATTGGAGTCCTTCAGATGAGGTGTGTGAGATATTAGTACGGTCAGGTATGGAAGAATCGTTTATAAAAGAACTTATTCCAGAATTTGTAATTTATTGGACTGAAAGACCAGATGTTTTAATTTCATATAATTCAAAATTTATTGAACATGCTAGATTAAAATGGGCGCAACATAACGCTGAAGTAGATACTAAAAAATCTCCAGTTGTAATTGATAATTCTTGGAAACCATCTGATGATTGCATGGATATCATTAAGATGACAGGCATTGAAATTGGATTTGTAGAAAAATACTTACCAGAGTTCATACTTTACTGGAAAGAAGACGGTAGAGCTTTTACATCTTGGGACATTAAATTTTTGGATTTCATAAAGAAAAAATGGAATTTTAATGTTGAAGATTCATCCAAAGGACATAAAGAAGAATTTGACTTTTTTGATCCTTATAAGGAGACTGTAGGATCACCAGACAAAAGTAATAGCGATACTTTAACCAGTTTGAGAGAAAAATATAAAATTTAAATGAACAAGAAAAATTTAAGAGCTTCAGGTGTAATACTTCTTTTCACTGTGATATGGATGATTTCAGGTTATTTTGCACAAACAGAGCCTGAAGAATATGTAGCACCAACAACAAAAGAAATTGTACTTGTAAACAGTTCAAAAGCCGTTGACTATAAACTGCCCGTCACTGTAAAAGCTGAGTCACAAGCTTTTTCAAAAGTAGATGTCAGATCTCAAACGTCTGAAAAAGTTCTCAAAATTGGTTTTGTTGATGGTGATTACGCCAAAAAGAATGACGTGATTTGTAAACTAGACTCAGGTCAAAGAGAAGCTAATTTTAAGAAAAGTAAAATTGATTATGATTCTTCAGTTGAATTGAACAAAAAAGGGTTAATCTCAGAATCAGCCTTAGTTACAGCAGAAACCCAATATGAAAGTGCAAAAATAGAGTTAGAAAGAACTGAAATTAAAGCCCCATTTGATGGATTTGTGGAAAATTTAGCAAAACAAGGCCAACTTCTTCAGAATGGACAAAGCTGTGCTTCAATAATTTCTTTGACACCACTGAAAATTGTTGGAAATGTATCTGAAATGATGGTGGCAAAAATTAAAACTGGATTAGATGCAGAGATCAATTTTATTTCAGGTGAAAAATATAATACCAAGGTTTCATTCATTAGTTCTGCTGCAGACACAGGCACAAGAACATTTAAAGTTGAAGCTGAGTTGGATAATACAGATTTAAATATCAAAGACGGGTTGACTGGCGAGCTGGTGATTTATACTGAGCCAGTTAAGGCACATTTCATACCAACCTCGGCTTTTTTACTCGGTGACCAAGGCAATATAGCACTTGCTACAGTTATAAATGATGTGGTGAAGATCAAAAATGTACAAATACTAATTGATACTGTTCAAGGCGCATGGATAACCGGCATACCTGATGAAACAAATGTCATTATTGGTGGGCAAGGATTTGTCAAAGATGGTGACGAAGTAATTTCAAAATATAGATAATGGGTATTGTCAAAACAGCAGTAAGTAAGTTTAGAACCACCATTCTTGTGATGATTTTCTTAATTATTATGGGTATGTTTGGAAGAGCAGCAATGCCTATTGCCTCTAATCCTAATATTCAATTTCCATTTGTAAACGTCTCCGTATTTTTAGAGGGTGCTTCCCCTGAAGATATGTCGAGAATTGTTGCAAAGCCTCTTGAAAATAGATTCTTACGTCTTGAGGGGCAAGAACAAGTTAGATCAGTAAATACACAAAGTTTTACAAATTTAACCATTCAGTATGACGTTGATTTTGACATGGACCAAGCAATTCTAGATGTTGAAAGGGCTATTGGTGAAGTAAGAAATCAACTACCTCCGGAAGCTAATGATCCAATTGTCAGAGAGAGGTCCGACAATGATTGGCCAATATTGATCTATAGCATATATGGGTTTTCAAATCTTAGATCTGGATATGCTGTTGCCCAAGAGATACAAGACAGGTTTGAAAAAGTTCCTGGCGTGTTAGGTGTTGAAATTGGTGGTGTTCCCGAAGAGCTTTTGGAAGTTGAAGTATCTCAAGCAAAATTAGAAAGCCTAGGTGTTAGTCTCACTGAAATCTATAGTGCTGTACGTAATAATAACGTTTTAATTCCAGCAGGCTTTCAAGATACTGGTTCAGGAAAATTTGCAGTAGAAATTCCAAGTATATTTGAGACAAGACAAGATGTGTTTAACCTTCCAATCAAATCCGATGGAAACAAAGTCGTTAAAATGGGTGACGTTGCAGATATTAAAAGAACATTTAAAGACCCAAGCAGTTTTTCAAGGATCAATGGATTCGATGCAATTTCTCTTTCAATCACCAAAAGAGTCGGTTTCAATGAATTGGATATTGCTCAATCCGTGAAATCAGAAGTTGAGCAGATTAGGGAAGAATTTCCGGATGATTTAATTATTCAGCCAGGGTTAGATACCACAAAATTTGCTGGTGATATGGTTTCTGAACTTGAAGGAAATATAATCACTGCCGTGATATTGGTCATGGTGCTAGTTGTAGCAACACTGGGTCTAAGAAATGGACTAATTGTCGGTATTGCTATCCCTTTTTCATTTCTGGTAGGTTTTGGAATTCTACATTTCTTCATTGGTTACGAATTTAATTTTCTAGTAATGTTTGGGATGTTGCTTGGTTTGGGAATGCTAATTGATGGTGGGATAGTAATAGTTGAGTATGCCGATAAATTAATCGACAAAGGCCAATCGCGAATAGAGGCGTATACAAATGCAGCTGAGCGAATGTTTACACCAGTATTTGCTTCCGTATTGACAACCTTGGCAGCTTTTTCCCCACTGATGATTTGGCCAGGAATATCAGGCAAATTCATGCGCTACTTGCCTGTAACTGTTTTCGTTATATTGGCAGCTTCATTAGCATATGCATTAATTTTTGCGCCTGTCATTGGATCTTTGTTAGGCAGAAGAAAAAAGGCAAATGATTTAAATAACGACAGTGAGAATACGGCTTTGAAAAAAACATATGGAAAAGCGATTAATTTTGCGGTTAAGAACCCAGTTGAATCAGTTGCCTATACCTTTTTAACAATGTTTTTGATTTTAGGGAACATCGTACCAAATTACGGCAAACAGTTTGTTTATTTCCCATCTGTTGAACCGTGGTTAATCGAAGCAGATATTCAAGCGAGAGGAAATTTATCGCCTTATGAAGCTAGGGATTTTGCTATAGATGCTGAACAAAAATTAATTTCCGTAAAAGGAGTTGAAGATTTAAATATTAGTGTATCTGGTGGAGGCGGAAGTGGTGACGGAGTTGGTAGAGGTTACATAGTTCTCGAAGATCCAAAAGAACTTGATATAACAGGCTTTGAGGTGCTATCACTTTTGAGAGAAGCTGTTTCAAATATATCAGGGTACAAACTAAGTATAAGAGAAGTTCAAGAAGGACCAGGACAATTTACCGCTCCAGTTGAAATACAATTAATGAGTGAAGACTTGGGTCTGATAGAGAGGAAAACACGTGAGCTTAGAAATTATATAGATCAAAATATTGAAGGTCTAACTGGTATTAATGACACACTTCCAAAATATAAAATTGAGTGGAAAGTTGATGTTGATAAGGAAAGAGCATTTCAATCAGGTATCAGCTTATTGGATATAGGATCAACTATTCAAATGGTCACGACAGGCATAATGTTGGGCGAGTACAGACCAGACGATTCAAAAGAAGAAATTGACATACGAGCAAGATTTGCCAAAGAAAAAAGAACATTATCCAATTTAGAAAATATAACCGTTAATTCCAGAAATGGTGCAGTACCTGTTTCAAGCTTTGTAGATGTTGAGGCGCGTCCCAATGCAGCAAGTCTTGTGAGAAAAGATGGCCAGTTCTTCTACGAAATTAATGCCACAAATGTACCTGGTTTTAATTTAAATGGCGAGATCAATAAAATCCAAGAATGGATGAATGAGACTAATTTTAATGATCCAAGAATGGATGTAACATTTGGTGGACTAACCGAAAGAGGAGCAGAGGCAACCGATTTTCTAATTCAAGCATTTTACGGAGCTTTATTTTTAATGTTCATTATTCTGGTAACGCAATTTAATAGTATTTCTCAACCTATAGTCATTCTTTTATCAGTTTTATTTTCAACGGCAGGGGTATTTTTAGGTTTAACTGTGACAGGGTCAGAACCGTCAACTATTATGACTGGGACTGCACTTGTTGGCCTGGCAGGTATAGTAGTTAATAACAACATTGTGCTGATCGATACATTTAACAAACTGAAATTAGATTTTCCAGATAAGCCAGCAACAGAATTAATTTCTGAAACTTGTATGAGTAGGCTAAGACCAGTACTTTTAACAACTATTACAACTATTTTCGGACTAATGTTTTTATCATTTGGCTATAGTATCGATGTAATAAATAGAGCTATTTATGAGGGAACATCAACAGTCAAATGGTATCAAGTGTTTGGGATAAGTATTTGTTGGGGCTTGGGTTTTAGTACTATTATCACATTGTTCGTAACACCATCATTCCTTATGATTCTTGAAAACCTTAAAGAGTATAGAATGAGTGCAAGAAATTTTGTTACATCAATAGCCAGCAAGATTGGCACACTTTTTAAAAGTTAAAAACTTAAGTAGAATTTTATAATGGCTAAATTTGAAGAATCCATAAAAGAACTTGAAAAAATTGTTAAAGCTCTCGAAGATGGTGAGCCCAGCTTGGATGAGTCATTGAAAAGTTTTGAAAAAGGCATATCGTTAATAAAGGTTTGTCAGAAAGAGCTTGAATCAGCTGAAAACAAAATAAAAGAGTTAACTGAAGACGGCGAAACAAAACCTTTTGAAAGTGACGAATCTTAGTCTGGGTAACTTTGAAGTAGAGCTTCAAAACAGAATAAATACATACCTAAATTCTAAATTAAATTCAAATAATCAAATTGGAGAAGCAATCAAGTTTGCACTTTCAGCTCCTGGAAAACGAGTAAGACCAATGCTGATTTACCTGGTGGGTGATTTTTATAATGTTGCTTTAGAAAATTTAGATTCACTAGCGTTAGCAACAGAAATTATACACACTTACTCCTTGATTCATGATGACTTGCCTTGTATGGATGATGATGATCTTAGACGAGGTCAACCAACTTTACACAAAAAGTACTCGGAAGCAACTGCTGTATTGGCTGGTGATGCCATGCAATCATTAGCAATACAGATAATTCTTGAGGATGATAAATTATCAAACGAGCTTAAAGTTTCAATAACAAAGCTTTTGATGGAAAAAATAGGCTACGAGGGCATGATACTTGGACAAGCACTGGATATTAATTTTGAACAAGAATCTGCTGATAAAGAGCAAATAATTCAAATGAATTATCTAAAAACAGGTTTACTCATCGAATTTTGCATTTTAGCACCTTTAATGATTGCCAATAAGTCACAGAACAAGTGGAATAAAATTGCAAGAAATGTTGGTATATCTTTTCAACTAATCGATGACTTACTGGATTTAGAAGAATCAGAGGAAAGTTTAGGTAAAGCAACTAAGAAAGATCATGCTAAAAATAAAAAAAATCTTCCTTTAATATTAGGTCGAGCAAAAACTATAAATGAAGTTAAAAAATATCATCATGAAACAATGGAATCATTATCAAAATTAAGTTTAAATAATCATCCATTGATGATTTATATTGAAAGCTTATTTAATAGAAGAAGTTAATGAAAATTTTTAAAGAATTTCCCAAGGATAAACCAGAGAACATTTTACTTGATAAGGTCAATTTGCCTGCTGATTTAAAGCAATTAGATTTAAATGAGCTTGAAACTTTAGCCGACGAATTAAGAGAATTCTTGCTTTATTCGGTAAGCCAGTCCGGAGGCCACTTTGGTGCTGGTTTGGGTGCTATTGAACTGACTATTGCATTACATTATGTTTTGGATTTACCGAATGACAAAATCGTGTGGGACACTGGGCACCAAGCTTATCCTCATAAAATACTTACAGGTAGAAAAGATAAAATACATAAAATAAGGCAATTAGATGGTCTGGCAGCATTTCCTTCAATTGCAGAATCTGAATATGATGCGATGAGTGTTGGGCATTCAAGCACATCAATTAGTGCATCTCTAGGCATGAATGAGGCAAATCAATTATTGAAAGGGACTAAAACCATCTTTTCCGTTATTGGCGATGGTGCAATGACAGCTGGCCTTGCTTTTGAAGGCCTTATGCACGCTGGTCATCTTGGACGAGACATTAATATTATTTTGAATGATAACGATATGTCTATTTCTAAGAATAAAGGAGGTTTATCAGATTATTTAGCAAAAGTATGGGCCTCTAAAAGTTATAAGAAACTAAAATCAAGCGGAAAAAAAGTTCTTAAGAATTTACCTTTTGGATTGCATATTTCTCGATCTCTTAAAGATGGTCTGAAATCAGCTGTAATGCCTGGAAATTTATTTGAGGATCTTGGCATGCACTACATAGGACCAATTGATGGTCACGATGTGAAATTGTTAGTTAAGACTCTTGAGAGAATGAAAGAAAAGTCAGAACCTTATTTGCTTCATATTATTACCAAAAAAGGTGCAGGGTTTGAACCAGCCGAGAATGAAAGAATTAAATTCCACGCAATTTCAAAAATTGAGAAAAGTCCTTCTAAACCGCAAATAAAATTTCAAGATATTTTTGGTGATTGGCTTTGTGATAAAGCTGAGGTAGAAAAAAAATTAGTTGCTATTACTCCTGCTATGACAGAAGGTTCCGGTATGGTGAATTTCGAAAAGCAGTATCCTGATAGATTCTATGATGTTGCAATCGCAGAGCAACATGCAGTGACATTTGGAGCAGGTTTAGCCTTGGGCGGCATGAAGCCAGTGGTTGCAATATACTCAACTTTTTTACAAAGAGCTTATGATCAACTCATCCATGATGTATGTTTGGAAAATATTGATGTTACGTTTGCCTTAGATAGAGCAGGCATTGTAGGTGAAGATGGTCCTACTCATTCTGGCAGTTTTGATATAAGCTTCATGCGATGTATTCCCAATTTAGTAATTGCCACACCCTCGGATGAAGATGAGACAAGAATCCTGCTCAATACGTGTTTTGAATACTCAGGTCCAGCTGCAGTAAGGTACCCAAGAGGTAGTGGCTGTGGTGCTCAAGTGCATAAAGAGTTATCAACAGTGGAAATTGGTAAAGGGAAAAAAATTAATGAGGGTCAAGATGTATGCATTCTAAACTTCGGGGTGCTCATAGATCGAGCTTTAGAGATTGTTCAGGAAGAGAATTATGGTTTATGCGATATGCGATTTGTAAAACCACTGGATGAAAAACTGATCGATGAAATCTGTAAAGAATATTCAAAAATAGTAACGCTTGAAGATCACACCACTAAAGGTGGTTGTGGTAGCGCAGTCAATGAATACCTTTTAAGTAAAAAGATTACTGTACCTGTATTAAACCTTGGTCTGGACGATGTTTTTCCTGAACATGGAAGCAGAAATGAAATTCTGGAACTCAATGGTTTGGATATTGATTCCATCAAAGAACAAATTTCTAATTTTTAAAAAGAATCCCAGCCTAGCTTTTCAAAATTCATATTTTTGCCTTCCTTATCTGTCACTAAAATTTCTTTTTCTTCAGTGATGTTTCCTAACCTTATTGAGTTAGGCAAAATTTTCCTTATAGCTTTGCTATGTTTTGCAGCACATGTGAAAAGCAAAACATAATCATCACCTGCAACGACATCATCAATCGAATTGATGCATACATCGTCGTGAATTGTTAGAACTGCACCCTTTTGGGATTGGTCACAAATTCTATTTAAATCTAAAAGTAAGCCATCAGAAACATCAATAGCAGAATTAAGAAATGGATTTATTGCTTCAATACATTCTTTTGAAAGTAATTTTGGTTTGAGGTACTGATTTGGTAAATCTAGGATTTGTTTGTTATAAAGCTCAAACCCTTTTTTTCCAAGTCCTAGTTTATTTGATATATAAATATCGTCATCAACTTTAGCACCATTACGTTTGATAATTTTTTTGGACTTTTTACCAAAAACTGTGACAGAAATATTTAATTGCCCTTTTGTTAAATCTCCACCGATTAGATTAGTGCCAAAGTCATCATTGAAATCACTAATACCATTTGAAAATTGTTTAAACCATTCATCTGAAGGTTCTGGAATTGTGATATTAAGTAAATATCCGTCTGGGTAAGCGCCCATTGCAATAATATCTGATGCTGCAACTGCTAATGCTCGATAAGCAATAAAATAAGGGTCAAGAGTACTTGGAAAATGAACATTAATAACGGAATTATCAGAAGATATTAACAGATCCTCCGATGAGGAAATAATGGCACAATCATCCCCAATCTCGAGGGGAAATTGCTCATTCACATCAGCACAAGGTTTTAAGTACTTTTCAAGAAAATATTTTTCTTTATTCACTAAGAGGGATATCGCTCAAACAGACCTGCTGCTCCCATTCCGCCACCAACACACATTGTCACAACTCCAAATTGTTGTTCTCTATTTTGGAGTTCTCGTATAATATGCCCAGTAAGTCTTGATCCTGTCATACCAAAAGGGTGACCAATTGCTATTGAACCACCATCAACATTCAGTTTATCCATTGGAATTCCTAATTCGTCTCTACAATAAACTACTTGAACAGCGAAAGCTTCGTTAAGTTCCCATAAACCTATATCTTCGATAGCTAGATTGTTTTGAGCTAATAACTTAGGAATAGCAAAAACAGGTCCTATTCCCATTTCGTCTGGATTACAACCTACAGTTGTGAAACCTCGAAAGTAAGCTTTTGGCTTTAAACCTAATTCCAGAGCTTTTTCTTCAGACATTACTAAAGTAACTGATGCTCCATCTGACATTTGTGAAGAATTACCAGCTGTTACACTGCCATTCTCATCAAAAACAGGTTTGAGAGCTGATAAACCTTCTATTGTTGTTGTAGGTCTATTGCATTCATCTTTGACGCACTCAGCATCAACAACTTTCTGCTCTCCTGTTTCTTTATTGGTTAAAAGCATTTGGGTTTTCATTGGAACAATTTCATCATCGTACCTGCCAGCTGCTTGTGCTTCTGCAGTTCTTAATTGGCTTTGAAGAGAGTATTCATCCTGAGATTCTCTTGAGACGTTATATCTTTTAGCTACAACTTCAGCTGTTGTACCCATGGGAAAATATATGCCGGGATTTTCTGCGTTAATTTTGTCATTAACAAATCCATTCATATTGATGTTCGGTTGAGTCATAGAGATAGATTCAACACCGCCAGCAATCACAGTATCATACCCACCTGCCATAATCTGGCCGGCAGCCATAGAAACAGTTTGTAGTCCTGATGAGCAGTATCTATTAACGGTTGTACCGCCAACAGTAATAGGTAATTTAGACATAATTACAGAATTTCTTCCAATATTATGACCTGTGGCACCCTCAGGATTACCGCACCCCATAATGACATCTTCTACTGCATCAGCAGGAAGGTTGGGATTCCTATTTAACACTTCGTCAATTAGATGAGAAAGCATGTCATCTCCTCTGGTCATATTAAATGTACCTCTAAAAGATTTGGCTAAACCTGTTCTTATACTATCTACTATTACGACATTTTTCATTTTTATCTCCGGAAAAAATTATTTTAACTTGTTTTCATCATCATTTAAATCAAGTTTTTTGTACCAGGCTGGAATAATATCAATACCCAGCTTTTGTGCCCTTTTGAGCAAATATGGAATAGTTATTGGTGAAAAAGGTAAAACCAAAAGCACCCCAAACCCTGCACCTTTCAATATTTCTCTCAGTTGATTATTTGCTAATTTCAGGTATTTCTTATCATCCGTTTCTAAATAAGTGTAAAAATTATCTAGCATCTCAGTATTAGCTTCGTTTTCTTCTCTTAAAGCATTTACTAAGTTTTCAAGATATTTATTGATTGTTTTAAATTCCATAAAAAAACCTCTGCCGAAGCAGAGGTTTTATTATATAAAATCTTATGTCTTAGAAGTTATATTGTACGGATATACCTCCATTCATTGGTTCTTGTAGATAAAGGTTATAACCACCTCCATTCTGACTGGAACCTACGAAAGCACCCGTAACAATATCTTTATCTTCAATATTATGAACATATAAATCTACCATCCATTTTCCGTCTGGAGATTGATATGTTAAATCAAAGTTCATGAAGTCAAATTCATCAACTAATTCATGATCATTGTTAAATACTGTTAGATAGAAGTCACCTCTATAGATATAATCTAATCTAGCTGTAAGTAGACCATTTTCATCATTCATTAGATCAACTTCACCACCGATTGAGAAAGACATATCAGGCACACCTGGTAGCTTTCTACCGGTAAGATCTTGAATATTAAAGCCAGTGTTTGGACAATCTGGTCCAAGCAAAGCATTAAATGGTTGGTTACATGTGCTACCTAAGCTTCTATAGATCATACCTACGTTTGTATTTCCATACACAACACCTTGTGACTCTCCCACTGTACTTAAGTCAACAGAAGTAATCCCATATGGGTTTCTTGGGTCATAATCTTCATAACCATCAAGCTCAGATGTATTCAGAGATCCAACAAAATTAAATCTGGAAAAAGCATTTGGTACAAACACCGCTTCAAGTTCAAACCCAGAAACATTTACATCTGAGTTAAAAGTTTGTGATGCTAAACCAATAATTTTATTAAGTTGCATGCCTGTAACAGCATTCCAGTAAACTGCAGAGTTTAATGTCAATGCGCCACCCAGATATGTTCCTTTGGTACCAACCTCAAAGATATTATGAATTTCTTCATCAACTAAAGATTGATTTTCACCTGGTAACAAGTTTAATGTTGGGTTGAAACCACCTGATTTTAGACCTCTATCAAATTTGAGGTATAAAAGTGTGCCGTCATCTAGTTTCTTATCCAATATAGCTCTTCCAGTAAATTCATCTAAATCAACTGTTTGCGCAGGTGGATTTGGAAAACCTTGAATTGATCCATTGTACCCAGCTAAGGATTGTGAAATATCTGTAATACCTGAGAAAATGAAGTCATTTATTGTGATTCTATTGAATCTACCACCTAATGTTAGATTATCAAACCAACGATCCTCAGATAACTCAGTATTAGTTTCTACAAATAAACCAAAAGTATCATTTTTTGTGTTATTCCAAGATTGAAACTGTTGCTGCCACTCAGGTAAAGCAGGGAGAACAGGGAACAAGCCAGCTGCTAAAACAGTTGGTATTGGAAGTCCTGCTACAAACCTAACTTGATTAGCTGCATCTGTATGAGATTGAGTTACACCTGCAACGGTACCTGCTCCGACAATTTGAGGTAATTGTGCAGCATTTCCAACGAGGACTTGCTGTGCTAAAGCAACACAGTCACCTGCTGGATTTGTACATTGCCCAGCCGCTAACAACTGAGGAATTAAAGCACCGATCTGTGCTGGTGTTGTTGGATCATTGGCTACATAATCAGTTGCAGCTGCAACAACTCCATTGGTTATATTAGCCTCAGCAACAGCACCGTAAGTAACGAAATACGTTGCCCAGAAACCTAAACCACCATAACCACCTAAATCTGGGAATAAACCACCTATAGGCCCTTTACTGACATCAGAATAATACTGCATACCAGGAGAGGTAACTTTATAGTTTGTTTGAGAGTCTGATTCTTCAAAATATAAACCACCAGTACCGTTAGTAGCACTATCAAGCATGGATTGAATTCTGATTTCAAATTGTTTGCTGACATAATTTGATTCTGATTCATCCGCTTCTTCTGTAGTTGTAAAATTTCGCTCTGTTCCAAAAACATTTGCTTGAATTGGTCCCATTCTATAATCTCTTGTGCCTACAACACCGTTTAGAGATTGACTATGTGAATATTCTTGGTCTATCCAAGCGTAAGTAACAAACATTCTGTAATCATCATTGATCATATGATCAAGCACTAAACTAGCACTATTATCAAATCTTTTTAACTTTGGATTTAAAGATTGAAAAACTTCATTAGGATCAGTTGGAATAACCGCACCATCATTAAAGCCTAACAGTAAGCTTGGCTGAACAATATTACCAGGATAGTTTAGTGTTAGGTAATCGATTGAAGCAAAAGCACCAACACCTGAGTGTGGTGTACCTCTATCAGGAAGGCCATCTCCCCACTGGTCACACCCTAATAATAAATTTGCATTACAAGCTGCATTTTGGTGTCTTAATCTTGAGTCTTCCTCTTCGTTATGCATCATTGTGAATTTTAATGAGGTTTCATCAGATATATCCCAAATTGTTTTTACTCTGACACCTAGAAGATCTCTATCGTCGATATCTGAGCCATCAAATAAGTTTTCAGTGTAACCATCTCTTTTAGTGCTTCTGAATGACAATCTTGTTCGCATGCTTTCACCAGCACCAAAAGTCATACCACCAGAATATCTTTCTAGATTTTTATCACCAAATTCTGCTTTGAGGTAAGCATCCGCATCATCTCCAGGATCAATACTTCTAATCAAGAAAGTACCACCAGGATTGTTACCGCCATATAGTGTCCCTTGAGGACCCCTTAAGACTTCAAAACTAGCAAGATCAAATAGCTCATTTTGTGCCATTTGAAGAGTGCCCATATTGATGTCGTCCTGTCTCGGAGTTGCAACAGCTGAAAAAGAACCACCAACAGCATAGTTGGAAATACCTCTAATCTGCACACCAGCTCCAGAGAAGTTTGTTTTGTTAAAAAGAACGCCTGGAACATTAAATTGAAAGTCATAAAATTCCTTCAGGTTCTTAGATTCGATATCTGACGCAGTTAACACTGTGACAGCAAGACCCGTATCCTGTAGTGCTGTATCTTTTCTCAAAGCTGAAGTAACAACTTCCTCAATATTTTCTGTATCAACGGATTCAGAATCTTCTTGAGCAAAAGAGAAAGAACTGACTAGCAGAACTAATAATAATAGTATGTATCTCATATACTCTCCCATAAGATATTTATCCCAATATAATATAACAATTAACTTGGTAAGCAAACATTTGAAACATTGAGAAAAAGCGAGAAAAGAGAAAAAATTATCAGTCTATTAAATAGACATTTTCCTGATCCAGACGTGCCACTCGATCATAAGGATGCATATACCTTATTGATAGCTGTTTTGTTGTCAGCACAATGCACCGATGAAAGAGTAAATCTAATAACTCCTAAACTCTTTAAAAAGGCTTCAAACCCAATAAAAATGAGTAGATTAAGCCAAGATACTATTTATAGAATCATTAAGCCATGTGGCTTAGGGCCGCAAAAATCAAAAGCTATAAAAAAACTTTCCGAGATACTAGTAAAAGAATATCAAGGCAAAGTGCCTCAAGAAATTGCCCTTTTGGAGAAATTACCTGGTGTTGGTCATAAAACTGCATCTGTAGTAGTTGCACAAGCATTTGGCATCCCATCCTTTCCAGTTGATACTCATATTCACAGATGTGCACAGAGATGGGGATTAACTTCTGGAAAGAATGTTGCAACGACTGAAAGAGATTTAAAAAAGTTTTTCCCTATTGAAGAATGGAATAAACTTCATATACAAATTATCATGTACGCAAGGAAATATTGTTCTGCAAGAAGCTGTTTCGGTCTAGAATGTCCAATTTGTACGAGCTGTTACCCAAATAGAAAATCGAAATTTATACATAAAAAACCATAATGAACGAGTTTATAAAAACACAAAATCAAAAAATATCAGACTACGACGCTGATCTGTCTAAATTCTTAGAAGCTGAATCGAATAGACAAGAAGAACACATTGAATTAATTGCTTCTGAAAACTATGCCTCAAAAAGAGTATTGGAAGCACAAGGTAGTGTTTTAACCAATAAATATGCTGAAGGCTATCCAAATAAAAGGTATTACGGGGGATGTGAGCACGTTGATGGTGCCGAAACTCTGGCCATTGAAAGAGCAAAAACACTTTTTAACGCAAAGTTTGCAAACGTCCAGCCACATTCAGGTGCATCAGCCAATGCCGCAGTTTTTCTAGCTCTTATGGAGCCTGGAGATACTTTTTTAGGCATGGCTCTAGATCAAGGAGGCCATTTAACTCATGGATCGAAAGTAAATTTTTCCGGCAAAAATTTTAACGCAATTCAGTACGGTTTAGATGAAGTAACAGGCGATATTGATTATGTAGAAATAAGAAAATTGGCGCATGAACATAAACCCAAGATGATTGTAGCTGGATTTTCTGCTTTTATGGGGATTGCCAATTGGAAACTGTTTAGAGATATTGCCGATGAAGTTGGAGCGTTTCTCATGGTCGATATGGCGCATGTATCAGGTTTAGTTGCTGGAGGAGTTTATCCCAACCCTATGGAATTTGCTCATGTAGTCACAAGCACAACACATAAGTCTTTAAGAGGACCAAGATCAGGTATTATTTTGTCTAACGAAGGCGAGGAATTTCAAAAAAAATTAAATTTTGCAGTGTTTCCTGGATCACAAGGTGGACCATTAATGCATGTGATAGCTGCTAAAGCTGTGTGTTTTAAAGAAGCAATGACAAATGATTTTAAAGAATACCAAAAACAAATTATTACAAATGCTAAGACCATGTGTGAACATTTCATAACTAGAGGATTTAATTTAGTCCAAAAAGATACAGACAATCATCTGATTTTAATGGACCTTAGAAATAAAAACGTTACTGGAAAAGAAGCTGAAGAACTTCTAGGCACTGTAAATATTACAGTAAATAAGAATTCAATTCCGAATGATCCTGAATCTCCGTTTGTAACTTCTGGAATTCGTATTGGTACACCAGCTATGACAACACGGGGCTTTAAGAACGATGAGGCAAAACAGGTAGTCGATTTAATTTGTGATGCGATAGAAAATAAAGAAAACTCTGATGAACTTGGTATAGTAAAGGATAAGGTAAAGGAGTTATGCAGTAGATTTCCTGTTTATAAATAATGTTTTGTCCATTTTGTACACATGAAGAAACGAAAGTAGTCGATTCAAGATTAGTAGCCAATGGTTCTCAAATTAAAAGAAGAAGGGAATGTTTAAACTGTGGGGAAAGATTCTCTACTTATGAAGAAGCAGAACTTGTAATGCCCAGAATCATAAAATCAAATGAAAGGCGCGAACCATTTGACGAAGAAAAACTAAGAGCAGGACTGCACAAAGCCCTTGAAAAAAGACCAGTATCTTCTGATCAAATTGAAAATGCCCTACAAAATATTAAAGACTACGTAAGAAAAATTGGAGAAAGGGAGATACAAGCTCAGGTGATAGGAAAACAAGTAATGAACCAATTAAAAGATCTAGATCAAGTCGCCTATGTAAGATTTGCCTCTGTTTATCAAGATTTTCAAGATATCAAAGACTTCGCCGATGAAGTCTCTGAACTTTCAAAAAATTGATGAACTATACATCGCTCATGGAAAGAGCTATAGAGATTTCTATGCCTTTCAAATATCTTGTAAAACCAAACCCAATGGTTGGTGCTTTAATTCTTAAAGGTGATCAAATAGTTTCAGAAGGTGCGCATCAAAAATATGGTGAAGCTCACGCGGAAATAAATTGTTTTCAGGCATTAAAGGAACCAATTACTAATGAACATGTGATGGTTTGTTCTCTTGAACCATGCAATCATCAAGGCAAGACTGGTCCATGTACCGAAAAAATTATTGCTTCAGGAATTAAAAAGATAATTATTGGTAGTTTAGATCCAAATCCTAAAGTAGCTGGAATGGGAATAAAAAAACTTCAGGATGCAGGCATAGAGGTAGTTCAAGGCGTGCTTGAAGATAAGGTGAAAAAATTGAATAAGTTCTTTTTTTTCAAGCACTTAAATAGAAGACCATTCATAACAATTAAAATTGCTAGTTCAGCTGATGGTAAATCTCATAGTAAGGATGGTAGTACTACATGGATAACATCGAAGAAATCTAGAGAAGATGTCCAATTAATCAGAGCAGAACATGATGCTATCTTAACCGGCGGGAATACAGTTAGAAACGATAAACCCAGAATGAATGCTCGCGTAGACTTCGCCTTGAATCAACCCAAAAAACTTCTACTAACTTCTCAAAATGAATGGAATAGAGGTATAGATTTTTTCCAAACATCTGACGTAGAGTTAATTGCAGAAAAAAATCTTCATACAGTCATTAATAACATAGCCCAGCAGGATATAAATTCTGTTTTAGTTGAAGCTGGACCAAAATTAGTAAGAGCATTTCTAAAAGAAGACTTGTGCGATGAGTTAGTTGAATATAAATCGCCAAATAATCTAGGAGATGTCGGTGTCCCTTGGTTTGAAGACAAAGCGGGAATTGATAAATTTAATTTTAATCTTAAATCTTCGTATACAATTGACCGAGATTTAAAAAGTATTTTTACAAAATGAACAAAGATGAGATAAAGGATGTAATTGCCGATTTAAAAAAAGGCAAAATGGTCATCATTTTAGATGATGAAGATCGAGAGAATGAGGGTGATTTAATTTGTGCCGCCGAAGCAATTACACCTGAAATTGTGAATTTTATGGCAACAAATGGTCGAGGCCTAATATGTTTAGCTTTAGATGCTGAAAAATGTGAAAAACTAAACTTACGACCTATGACTAACAACAATAAGGCAAGTAATCGTACAGCGTTCACAGTTTCAATTGAAGCCAAGGAAGGTATAACTACAGGAATTTCGGCAAAGGATAGAGCTCATACAATTCTGACTGCTGTAAATGCTGATGCCTCTAAAGACGACATCGTCCAACCTGGTCATGTCTTTCCATTACAAGCTATGAGAGGAGGAGTTCTGGCAAGAGCCGGGCATACTGAAGCCGCTTGTGATTTAGCTTCATTAGCTGGCTTTTCAGCAGCTGGTGTAATCTGCGAAATAATGAACGACGATGGTACTATGGCTCGAAGGGATGATCTGCTTAAATTTGGAGAAAAACATAATTTAAAGGTTGGAACTATTGCCGACCTTATTGATTACAAACTCTCCAAAGAATCTACTATTGAAAATGTTCATACAAAAGACGTAACAACAGAATTTGGAGAATTCAAGTTAAACGTTTGGAGGGATGTAATCTTTGATGAATATCATTTTTCTTTAACAAAAGGATCTCCAGATGAGATAGATGTGCCAATGGTTAGAGTCCAGACACAAAGCGTACTTCAAGATACTTTGGGTATAGATGAAATTGGCAAAAAATGGTCAATTAGAAAATCATTACAAAAGATAGCTGATGAAGGAACAGGGGTTTTTGTCTTAATCAATCATAGAGATGCAAAAACTTACTGGCTTTCAAATTTAAAAGATGAAAATGTTGAGCCAAAAAGGAATCGAAGAGTTATCGGTATTGGTTCACAGATTTTACGATCAATTGGACTGAACAAAATTAAAGTTTTGGGAACCCCCACAAAATATAGTGGACTATCAGGTTTTAATATTGAAATAGAGGAATTTATTGATGAATAACTCACCAAGCTTTAATGCTGAATTTAAAAATATAGCTAATAAAAATGTTCTTATTGTTACAACAGCATGGAATAAAGATTTCCTAGCTCCTGCAGTTGAAGAAATTGCTCAACATGCAAAAGCAGAGGAAATCGCTCTTACACTAAAGTTTTGTCCAGGTTCCCTTGAATTAGCAGCAACTATTAAAAGAACACTTAAAGATGCTAAATTCGATGGTGTGATTGCATTAGGCCTTGTCATTAGAGGAGATACCCCTCACTTCAAACTAGTTTCTAGACAAACGTTTCATGATTTAGGCAAAGTTGCATTAGATTTTGAAACAACCCCATTAGTAAATGGAGTTTTAACTGTTGACAATAAAGTTCAAGCTGAAGAAAGAATCAATCCTGAAAAAATGAATAAAGGAAGAGAGTTTTCGAGTTCTTTATTTCAAATGATGTCCTCTTAACATGAAAAATCTTAGTCGGCATAAAGAGAAAGTTAATGCTCGTGAGCTTTTAGTTCAGGCCTTATATGAAAATTCTTTTGGTCATAATGAACCGAAATCAATTGAAGAATCTTTCAGAAAAAATTTTACTAAGACTAAGGTTGACTATATTTTTTTTAGAAATACTTTTAATCACATAACCGAAAATATTAAGCAACTAAAAGAAACTATTTTAGAATCTGCAGAATTAGAAGTTTTTGGCATTAAATCAATTGAGATAATGGAAGAGAATATTCTTTTAATTATTATGGCTGAGAGTAAATTAGATAAAACACCTAGAGAGATACTTATAGATGAAGGAGTAAGATTAAGTAAAAAGTTTTGTTCTGAAAACTCCTATAAATTTATCAATGCAACACTAGAAAAAATATTAGAATCCTAAAATGAGAAAAATTGGTTTTATTGGTTGTGGTCACATGGCTAAAGCGTTAATAAAAGGACTAAAAAGTAATAAATCTTATGAAATTTTAGGGCACGACAGAAATAAGACCAATATTGTTTGGCTCGAGCATGAAAAGATATCTTTCTGTACTTTAAAAGAGATTTGTCAAAAATCGGATATTTTAATGATTTGCGTTAAACCAAAAGACATGTACGACTTATGCTTTGAAATGCAATCATATGTTGGCAAAGAAGTAAAAATAATAAGTATTGCTGCCGGAATTACACTAGAAAACCTACAAACTGCTTTGTCAGCAGGAAAAATATATAGAGCTATGCCAAATATTGGTGCAAGGCACAATCTTGGAATAACAAGTATTTTTTCTTTTGAAGAAAAAGATGAGATTCTTGATATTTTTAATTATCTTGGGAAGGCCTTAGTTGTTGAAGATGAAGATAAAATAAACTTACATACATCCCTTATTGGGAGTACTCCAGCATTTTACTTTGAAATAATTAATGAATTTGAAAACAGATTAGCTGAACTTCTACCTGATGATATTGCTCGAAGAGATATAACTTTATTATTTTTAACCAGCTTAATAAGTGCGATACAAAACGGTGAGAACTTAGATGATCTAATTCAAAGCATTAAGTCAAAGGGTGGGACCACCGAAGCTGGTCTGAATATCTTATACGATAAAGGTTTTACAAGTATTTTTTCTGAGGCTATAAATACTGCAAAAAATAGAGCAGCAGAATTATCTATGGATTAAGTCCTCTCGATTTGGTCCATTGGAAATTAAACTAATCTTAACTCCAACAAAACTTTCAATAAATCCTAAAAATTCTTTTGCTTTATGAGGAAGTGACTCATAATTTTCACAATCAGCTAAGGAACAGTTCCAACCCTCAAATTTTTTATAAATAGGCTTAGCTTTGTGCAGCAATCTGGATTTAAAGGGAGTTTCTTTGCCATTTACTTTATACCCAACACAAGCTTTTATCTCAGCAAAAGTATCCAAAACATCAAGTTTTGTGATGCAGAGCTCTGTTAGATTATTTAATTTTGCTGAATATTTAAGAGCTACAAGATCAAGCCAGCCGCATCTTCTGGGTCTACCAGTTGTTGCACCAAATTCATGCCCAAGTTCAGCAATTTTTTGCCCGTCCTCACAAAATAGTTCTGTTGGAAATGGGCCTGCCCCTACTCTTGTTGTATAGGCTTTTGCCACTCCAAGGACATTCGAATAAATGCTCTTTGGAAAGCCAGAGCCAATTCCTACAGAAGTGGCTAAAGTATTAGAAGAAGTGACATATGGATAAGTTCCATAATCAACATCTAACAAAGTTCCTTGAGCTCCTTCATATAATATGTTTCCACCTTTTTCATATATATTTTCGAGAGTATCTGTAACGTCACCAAAATATTTTGATGCTTTCTTATAAGATTGCATTAATTCTTTATATACCTCTTCATATGCAAATGGTTCTGAGTCATGAATGTTTTGAATTTGATAATTGTAATATTCAACCAAGTTTTTTAGTTTCGTTTCAAGTAGATCGTTGTCTTCAAGATCAAAAGCCTTAATGCTCCTTCGAGCAGTTTTATCCTCGTAAGCTGGTCCAATACCCCTTCTAGTAGTACCTATTGAATTTTTGTTGTCTTCCCTGAGTTGATCGATTTTGGCGTGAAGTGGCAGCAGCAAACTACAATATCTACTGATTCTCAACTTACCTTCTAGATTTATTCCTTTTTGTTCTAATTGTGCAATTTCCTCAAGCAGAGAATCGAGGGACAGAATAACTCCTTGTCCTATAAAACATGAAACATGATCGTAAAAAACCCCTGATGGAATTAAATGAAGGACAAATTTTTCTTCCTCTTTATAGATCGTATGACCAGCATTATGCCCGCCTTGAAAACGGCATACGGCATCGAATTTTTGAGAGTAAAAATCTACAATTTTTCCTTTTCCTTCGTCACCCCATTGAGTACCTACAAGGATCAAGGATTTTTTCATTTAATTAGGTTCAGACTTATTAAGATATTTGAAGTAGTCACTGTCAGGATCTATCAATAAGATATCTCCTTCATCATTAAAAGTATTTCTATATGCTTTCAGACTTCTTGTAAAATCGTAAAACTCTGGATCTCTATTATATGCTTCAGCATAAGTAGAGGTGGCAATTGCATCGCCCTCACCTCTTGTTCTCTCTGCGTCCCTTGTGGCATTAGCTAGAATAATAGTTCTTTGTTTGTCTGCATCTGCTTGAATTTTCTCAGCTGTTTCTCGACCTTCTGCTCTTAATTCTTCTGCTATTCTATTTCTTTCAGTTTTCATTCTTTCAAAAACTGATGCTCTAATTTCTCTCTCAAAATCAATTCTTTTCACTCTAAAGTCTATTATTTCAACACCCAATTGAGCAGAATCTTCACCAAGAGATTCCTTCAGAGAGAGCATTAAACCATCTCTATCACCTGAAACTACTTCATTAAGTGTTCTTTTACCAAATTCGTTTCGAAGTTTATCTTTAATTCTTCGTTGCAAGGTATCTTCAGCAACTCTGCTCTGGCCTCCATTAGTTGACGTGTAATAAGTTTCAGCATCAACGATTATGTACTTAACAAATGAATCAACATTTAAAGGTTTGGCTTCACTTGAAAGCACTCTATCTGGTGGAGTATCAAGTGATCGAAGTCTGGCTTCGAATTTAGTAACAGTATCAATGAAAGGTACCTTAAAGTTAAGGCCTGGCTCTAATGTTCTCTCAAAAGCTCCAAGTTTTAATAAAATTGCCTTTTCAGTATCTCTGACAATTACTATTGATTGCAGCAAAGCTGTAATTACAAGAACTACTAGCAAAGTAATAAAACCGTTTTTACTCATCTTCTTCCTCCTGTTTTTTAATAAGTTGATCTAATGGTAGGTACAGTAAGTTATTACCTCCCTCTACATCAATCATCACCTTTGTACTAGAAGATAGAACATCTTCTAATGCGTCTATGTATAATCTTTCTCTTGTCACTTCAGGGGCTTTATCATATTCAACTAAAAGAGCTTTAAACCTATCAGCTTCACCCTCTGCTACAGCAATTACTTTCTGTTTATAAGCTTCAGCATCTTGAAGTTGCCTTTGTGCTTCCCCTCTTGCTTGCGGGACAATTGAGAGTGCATATTTTTCTGCCTCATTTCTTAATCTCTCTTTATCTTCTCTTGCTGCTACCACATCCCTAAAAGAGTCAATTACTTCTGATGGTGGTTGCCTTTGTTCAATATTTACTTGCTGAACGGAAATCCCAGCATCATAAATATCTAAATATTCTTCAAGACGCAATAATATGCCTGAACTAATTGCCGCTGCTCCAGAAGTAAGCAAGTTATCCATGTTATTTTCACCAACAACATGCCTTAATGCACTTTCAGTTGCTTGCCGTATTGTAATCTCTGGATCTTCAACATTCAGAGAATATTTTACTAAGTCACTAATGGTGTACTGGACGTTTAGTTCAATATCGACAATATTCTCATCTCTGGTAAGCATATTTGTTGGTAATACAAATGTTCTGATTTTAGATACATTTTCTTCAGCATATATCTCTTCTATTACAGGAAAATGAAATTGCAGACCCGGGCCGAGAACTCTATTGTATTTCCCTAGAGTGAGAACGACCAGTCTATCAGCTTCGTTTACTATTCTTACGCCAAGAAAAACGTACAAAACTAGCAGACCCATTATGAGGTATGAAAAAAATTTAAAATTAAATTTAAAACTCGGACCTCCTCCTTTGGAGCCGCCTCCACCTGTATTTCCAGAAAAGAACATTTTTCTTAATTGTTTTATTGCATCGTCTAAGTCAGGGGGTGAATTTTTTCTGCCCCAAGGATCATTGTCATTTGGATTCCAACTCATTTATTTAAGCTCCTTTAGATAAGTTTCTATTGTATCAGAAAAAAACGATGTTTCTGTTTGATCTGAGCCAATTTTCGTTAATGTTATATCAAATTTTTTCATCCATGTTTGTTGTGTCTTTACCAATTTTTTTGTTGCTTTTACCGCATCTTCAAAAGCCTCATCAAAAGACATTGCACCAACTACATGTGGAAAAAATTGTTTGTAATTAATTGAGTTCATACTATGTGTTTCAGAAGTTAATTTATAGGTATTTATTAATTTCTCAAGTTCATTTAGCAATCCATTATCAACAATGCACCTCAATCTTTTTTCAACACTTTTATCAAGCTCATGTTTAGAGTTATTTATTCCTAAAATTAAACACTCTTCAGCATTAAAAAACTGATTTGATGGCTCTTTTTTTAAAACAGAAAGTTTTGTCTTTGTTAATTTGATAATTTCTAGTGCTCTTTCCACGCGTCTTGGATTTTTTTTGTCAATCAATTGAAAAGTTTCAAAATCCAGCTGTTTAAGTTCATTTAAGAGAAGTTGATAGCCATTATTTTGTTTTATATTTGTAATTTCTTCTCTCAAGTTTTCATCTCGAGGAAAATCATGGATTCCATCAAAAAGCACTTTATGAAACATCATAGTTCCACCTACAAATAGCGGAATTTTATTATTTTGAACGATAGTTTTAACTGCAGATTCTACGTAATTTATAAAAACTCCTACATCAAATCTAGCATCAGGTTTCAAAATGTTTATCAGATGATGGGGCACTCTTTGAAGGTCTTGCTCACTAGGTTTACATGTCCCAATATTCATATCCTTAAATACCATGGCACTATCAACACTTATAATTTCAAATGGAAATTTTTTTGCTAATTTTATTGATGCATCTGTTTTACCAGAAGCCGTTGGACCAATTAAAAAAATTGCAGGAGTATCGAATTTATATGTCATTTATTGAGTCAATAATGAGTTCATAGGAGCCAGATAACTCTTCCAATGTTTTTCTCTGTAAAAGTAGTTTTTTATTTCTAATTTTTGAATCTCTGTACTTATCAACTAAAGCTCTTAACTGATTTTTTGTATCAAATGTCTCGATAATGTTGGAGTCACATAGATCTTTTTTTAATTGTTTGTAATTGCGTAATTTAGAGCCCGTGATGCACAAAGTATCTGCAAATATTGGTTCCATAAAATTATGTCCTTTTTCGTAAATAATACTGCCAGCAACAATAGCTAGATCTGCAACAGCATATAAATTTATAAGATCCCCAACTTCATCAAATATTATTATAGTTTTGCTATTGAAAACTTTTATCTGATCATAATTTTCAATATTAGAGACTTTTACTGCCTTATATCCTTTTGACTTAACTATTTGTAAAACTCTATCGATTCTTTCAGGATGTCTTGGAGCTAAAATTAGATTTGCTTTTAGCCCCTCCAATGCATCGATAACGAATTCTTCTTCCCCATCATGTGAACTACCTAAAACAACATTAAAAACGTCGGTAGCTAAAATTTTTGCGTATTTATGTTTTTTATTTTCATCAGTTAAGTAATTCTCAGGATTTATTTTCATATTTCCAAGAAGCTTAGTATTAGACGCTCCTAGAATATTTAATCGATTAATTGTTTCTTTTGATTGGGCTAGAAAAAGGTCAATTTTTGTAAATAAAAAAGAGGTAAAAAATTTCAATGATTTGTATCTAGAGAAGCTTTGATCAGAAATTGATGTATTCAATGAGATGATTTTTACATTAGGAGATAGGCTCAGTAAATTTGGCCAAAATTCACTTTCAAATAAAACTATTTTTTTGATCTTGTAATGATTAATAATTTTTTTATGTACGAAATTTAAATCGTACGGAAATGGTAAGAATTTAATATTAGAATCAATAAAGTTTTTCTCTAATTCTGCACGGCCCGTATTAGTGGTGGAAGTTATCAGCACGTTATGGCCTTCATGATCTAATCGTTTGGCTAATGTTGACAAAATTTTTATTTCACCAAGGCTCACTCCATGCAACCAAATTGATGATGCAGTTTGTTTTGCGTAGTTTTTGCCTAACTTTTGAAAAATTGTTTTTAATTTATTCTGATCTATAGTGATTAGGTCTCGTAAAATTAAAAGAGGTAATAAAAAAAAATAAATTAAGTTATATAAAATAAACATCACATGAATAATATCATTCTTATTGCATTAATTTCTGTTACAAAATTCTTAAGTTTTCTTCCAAGATCAATTTTTACAAATAAAAAATCCCCTGTCTGGAAATTGCTAGGTAGCTTAATGAAAAAAAGAAAAAAAATTATTAGAGCTAATATAAATTATTGTTTTTCTGAGAAAAATACCAAGTGGCGAGAAGATTTAATTGAAAAGATTTGGCAAGATACATTTTTAGCCCTATATGAGAATAATTTTGCGTGGAATGCTGAAGATCAAATTCAAAATTATAGATGTGAGTTTGAAAATAAAGAGATTTTAATTAACGCGCAAAATAATAATGAGGGTGTTCTTTTACTATTTAGACATAGTATTTTTTTGGAGCTGTCGGCAAGATTAATCTCAGAGAAATTTTCTATATACGGTATGGAAAGACCAAACAATAGTGAAGTAATACAAAAAATTCAACAAAGGGGCCGTCTTAAAGCAATGAAAGGTCTTACTTCTAATTCTAATGTAAGCCAATTAATTGATTGGTTAAAAGAGGGTAAAACTGTTCTATATGGTCCTGATCAAGACTATAGAAACAAGAGATCTGTTGTTTCAAAATTCTTTAATAAAAAATGTCTAACAACAACTGTTCCATATACTTTAAGAAAAGTTTCAAAATGTAAATTAATTTATCTAGATTTTTATAAAACTTTAGATGGTTACAAATTTATATTTGAAGATATATCAAGTATTGCAGATTCAAAACAAAATTTTGCCGATAACATTAATGCAATAATTGAACAAAGTGTAACTAAAGCACCTGAACATTATTTATGGCACCACAGAAGATTCAAATCTCAAGCACCTGAAATATATGATTGAGAAATTTTCTGAAATAAAAGGCTTTCTCGAAGAAGAAGAAGGTATTGCGCTGTACGAAGCATGTAAAAATTCATTTAAGAATGGCAAATGTGTAGAGGTTGGGTCTTATTGTGGAAAATCCGCATGCTACATTGGTTTTGCTTGCAAAAAAGTTGGTTCAAAACTTTTTTCAATTGATCATCACAAAGGTTCTGAAGAGCAACAATTTGGAGAAGAGTATTTTGATGAGGAGATTTATGATTTTTCTAGAAAGCAAGTAAATACTCTTCCAATGTTCTTAGCAAATATCAAGAAATTTAACCTTGAAGATCATATTGAGCCTTTAATTATGACTTCAATTGATGCTTCTTATCATGTACCAGATGATTTAGACATGATTTTTATTGATGGCAGTCATACGTTTGAATCAGCACAAAATGATTACTACCATTGGAAGCCAAAACTTAGACCTGGTGGAATTCTAGCAATTCATGATATTTATGATACCGAAGAAGAAGGAGGTCAAGCTCCTAAGGAGATTTTTTTACAGGCATTAGCCGATGGTTTTGAATTAAAGGAAAGAGTAAAGAGTTTGGTATTATTAAATTAAAATAACTTTTTCTTTACCAGTCATATCATAGAGGCAATCCGCTGCCATTATTATTGCAGCATTAGTCCAAGTTGAATTTTCTTCAGGCCAGTAAACCTCTAAATCATACTGATACCCTGTAGGAAAATATCCTTTTAGATTTTTATGTTTTAAGACCTCAGAAAATATTTTTTTTGCTACTTTTGTTAATCCAATTTTATGAAGAGCCATAATACACTCTGAAGATTCAGCGAACGTAACCCATGGTTCTTCTTCTACACATTTGATGCCAAGACCATCTACATAAAACTTTTTTAAGAGCTTAGTTGCATCTTCCTTTGTTCCACAATTACATAAAATGGGGTAGTAAGAATCCATGGAAAACCTTGCTCTACTTACACCGTCACGATCAAATTTTTTGGATCTCAACTTATTTGGTGAAATTATTTCTTCATGATGAATAAAATTTTTTTCTTTAATTAACTCACAAATTTTATTATATGCTCTTCTGGATAGTTCAAGAGAACATGAAGATGTAACTAGAGAATTGTCATCCAAGCCATTCTTATCTAATGCCCAATGATAATATCCTTCAGAATCTTTAAATTTTGATGTGCCTTTGAATATTTGGTGTATCTCTGATCTATAAGAATATAAATAGTCCAAATCATTATCTATAAAATATTTTTGTAAAAGTGGTAAATAAATATATGGGGCATGATGTGCTTCATAATAATCTTGAGTAATTATTCCATTTACATACTGAGATTTCACTAGGCCATCTTGATCAATTTTATTTAAACAGAAATCTAACCCCTTTTTAAAAGCATCCCATTCTTCATAAATTG